>CAYTXF010000068.1:0-17808 GCA_964440745.1 uncultured Bacteroides sp. | reverse complement strand
CAAGATCAGTCAACCACGTTGCCTCACGCGCACGTCGTAAGAAAATCTTAAAGCTCACACGCGGCTACTTTGGCTGCCGCCGCAACGTATGGACAGTTGCGAAGAACACCTGGGAAAAGGGTCTTACCTACGCCTATCAGGATCGCAAGGACAAGAAGCACAATTTCCGTGCTCTCTGGATTCAGCGTATCAACGCTGCCGCTCGCGCCGAGAATCTCAACTACTCACAGCTGATGGGTCTTATCCACAAGGCTGGCATCGAGATCAACCGCAAGGTCCTCGCCGACCTGGCCCTCAACAACCCCGCAGCTTTCAAGGCTGTCGTTGAAAAGGTAAAGAATGCCTAACTCTCCCCAAGTATCAACCCTTAAAAAACATTAGCCAAGCATATGATTATCGTACAAGTCAAGGAAGGCGAGAACATCGAAAGAGCCCTTAAGAAGTTCAAGCGCAAATTCGAAAAGACCGGCATCATCAAAGAGCTGCGTTCACGCCAAGCTTTCCAGAAGCCCTCAGTCACCAACCGCAAGAAGATGATGAAGGCTATCTACGTGCAGAAGCTCCGTCAAAGCGAGGAATAATCCCCAGCATCGACATCTCCCTCGAAATCAATCAGAGGGCGCAACAGCCAACACTGGCTGATGCGCCCTCTGATTTTTTTCTTACATTAATAGGTCAAATACCTTCGATCTCTTCCGGGGAGAGCCCTGTGCATTTGGCAATTGTATCGACGGGGATGCCTTCGGCTTTCATATTCCGGGCAGTTTCTTTCTTCCCCTCATTATATCCCCACTCGTATCTTTCTGAGAAGAGGGAGGCCTCGCACGACACGTTGTCCCAGTATTTTTCATAGCGGTAGCGCTCCTCTGGGGTAAGCGACATTCCCTTGAGGCAGTCCACAGCCTCGGAAACTTCTTTGTTTGAGTAGAGCTCCTCGGGGATGGTGCCATCGCGGTTGTCATCCATCATCGTTAGGAAGGACAGCCACAGATCTGCCAGCTTCTTGTGCACCTTGTTGGCGGTCTGGAACTTGGGCAGCTCCACGAAAACGAACTTTATGCCCTCGATAACCAAGCCGTCGTGTACGGCGTGGCGCACAAGGTACTGGTGTGAGTACTCATTGGGATAATCTTTGGTGTCGGGCATGTTCTCGTTCAGCAGGCACAGGCAGTAAACTGGCTTCAAGTCCTTGAATTTCATGCCTCGCGTAGCCTGGTTGGAAAAAGCCTTTGCGCCATTGAGCAGGGCGCGTGTCTTGAATGAGGCGGTCCAGTACATCTGCATCTCCACAATGAAGGTGCGTCCACGCTTGTCGGTGCATCTGACGTCGACTATCGAGTTCTTGCCGTTGCCGTCTTCCGGGAACAATTCTGATGGCAAATACTCGATGGTCTCGATGCGCTCGTCCTCCTTGAGTGGGAGCAGCGCATTGAGCAAGCTGATGCACAGATTTTTGTGCTCTCCAAATATCTTGCGGAAGATGATGTCCGCTCTCGGGTCGTAGTATGCCATATCTCCAAATTTAAAATTCCAGGGCCCAAGCCCATCCTTTTGCAAATTTATAACTATTTTCCAATATAACAAAAATTTACCCGAAAATATTTCAAAACACATTTATTCCGGAATTTCAGGGTGTGAAAAACGCATTTATTCCGGAATTTCAGGGTGCGAAAAACGCATTTATTCCGGAATTTCAGGGTGCGAAAAACGCATTTATTCCGGAATTGGGGGCTAAATGACGAAATATTTGGCTTGGGGGTGGGAGATGTAGAGGCCGGCGACGGAGGCCTGGGGGTACATGGCGCCAGTTTCGGTGAGGCGTATGCCCAGGTCGGCGAAATCCAGCAAGTCGGCCAATTTGAAGATCTCTTTTTGGTCGGGCAGCGAAGGATAGCCAATGGCCGGACGGATGGTGTCCCAATCCCAGCGGCGATGAAGCCACTCGCTCGAAGCCTCGGCCAAGCGGTCGAGAAGAGTTTGCATCAGGATAGAGCGATAGTCGTCGGATTCCTCCTTCACTCGATTGAGCTCGTCGATCAGGGCAGGGGAGACGGTGGCCGCAAAGGCTCCCGCATAGTCGCGCGATGGGTGCACCCAGTCGCATAGCGACAGCGATGGGCCCTCCTTCTTGGCTCCTTGGCGCGGAGTGCCGATTGTCACTGCGACATCATCGAGCACGATGCCCTCGGCCGTGCCATGGGCGCGATAGAAAGCCGCTTTTGCCACGCAATAGAAATCATCCCTTTGTGCCAGGCTGTCAAGCATGGCTTCTGCATCAGTCCGCAGACTGCGACCCTCGTCGCTATCCTCTTTCACGCGCCAAGCATGATAGAAATACAGCCAATCGATCAGCGGTCGCAACTCACTGACGGGAATCCGGAAGATTTGGGCACCCAGATAAGGAGGCTCTTTAGGCTCATAGCCATTCCAATCCACCTCAAGGCGCTTGGCAGTGAGGCCCGAGGCGGCAGCCTGCTTCTGCTCGAATTTGTCGCGCAGCTTTTGCTGCTGAGCATGAAGCTGGACAACGAACTCCGGGGCTTTGCTCCCCAGCAGCGCGGCGGCAATCATGGGGTTTTGTGCGGCATCTTGTACATGGATTACAGCATTGTCGCCATAGTTGGGCGCTATCTTCACAGCGGTATGCATGGGCGAAGTAGCAGCACCTCCAATCATCACCGGCACGTTGATGTCGGCGGCTCGCATGCGCCTCACAGTGTCGACCATAGCATCGAGCGAAGGAGTGATCAATCCACTGAGGCCCACGAAATCGGGCTTTTCCCTCTTCACCACCTCGATGATTTTCTCTGCAGGCACCATCACTCCCAGGTCGATCACCTCATAGTTGTTGCAGCTCAGCACCACGCCCACTATGTTCTTGCCAATGTCATGCACATCGCCCTTGACTGTGGCCAGCACTACCTTGCCAGCGTGAGCGGGGGCCGATGCTGCACCATTGCGCAGAGCATCCTCGATGTGCGGCCGCAGTATCTCCACGGCTTTCTTCATCGTGCGCGCCGTCTTCACCACTTGAGGCAAGAACATGCGGCCGTCGCCAAACATCTCGCCCACGCGATTCATGCCCTCCATCAGAGGACCAGAGATGATGTCGACCGGACTGGCGTAGACGCTCAAGGCCTCACTCAGGTCAGCGTCGAGCGAGGCCGGATTGCCTTTCACCAAGGCCTGAATGAGCCTTTGATCGAGCGGCAGACTTTCATGCTTGGCCTCTTCTTGGGCCGGGGCCTCCTTGCCTTTCTCCATGAGTCGGGCACCCAGGGCAATCAGTCGCTCGGTGGCCTCGATAGTGCGCTCATCAAAGAGCACGGCCTCGATGGCTTGTCGCAGCTCCGGGTCGATGTCGGCATAATTTACTGCAGTGGCCGGATTCATGATGGCCATGTCCATGCCCTCGCGCACGGCGCGATATAGAAACACAGCATGCATCGATTCGCGCAGCACATTGTTACCACGGAAAGCAAACGACAGGTTGCTCAGGCCTCCGCTCACGCGAGCACCGGGCAGGTTCTCCTTGATCCAGCGAGCGGCCCGCACATAGTCGTAGGCATAGTCAAGATGTTCCTCCATGCCGGTGGCCACTGTGAGTATGTTAGGGTCGAAAATGATGTCATAGGGATTGACTCCGGCCTTCTCCGTAAGCAGCCGGTAGGCACGCTGGCATATTTCGATGCGTCGCTCGTAGGATGTGGCCTGGCCCTCTTCGTCGAAGGCCATCACCACCATCGCCGCGCCCAATTCCTTGATCCTTTTGGCATGATCCAAGAAAACCTCTTCGCCCTCCTTGAGCGATATCGAGTTGACGATGCCCTTCCCTTGTAGGCACTTCAATCCCTCCTCTATGACATCGAACTTCGACGAATCGATCATCACGGGCACCTTCGCCACTTCCGGTTCGGTGCTGAGGATGTTGAGGAATGTCGTCATCTCTCGGTGAGCGTCGATGAGTCCGTCGTCCATGTTTATGTCGATGACCATGGCGCCGTCTTTCACTTGCTTCTGGGCTATGGCAATGGCCTCGGCATAGTTTTGCTCCTTGATCAGGCGCAGGAATTTGCGGCTTCCCGCCACATTGCAGCGCTCGCCCACGTTGACAAACACGTCGGCCGATACCATCGGCTGCAACCCTGAGAGTCTGAGCGCTCCGCTCAGTGTCTGGGGCTTTCTGAGCGGCGCCTTATTATTGTCGATCACTTGGCGGAAAGCGGCTATGTGAGCCGGCGTGGTGCCGCAGCAGCCGCCTATGATGTTGGCCAGGCTTTCGTCGAGCAGCTGCTTCATCACGGCAGCCATCGTCGCAGGTCCGTCGTCGTATTCGCCGAGTTGGTTGGGAAGGCCGGCATTGGGATATATGCTGGTGTAGAACTGTGAGCATTCGCTCAGGCGCCGCAAGGGGCCGATCAGGCCTGCTGCTCCCAACGAGCAATTGAAGCCGATGCTCAGCAGTGGGTAATGGCTCGTGGCTATGGCGAAAGCCTCGAGGCTCTGACCTGACAGTAGATAGCCGTTGCTGTCCGTCACTGTTGCTGACAGCATCACCTCCACTGTCCTTTCCTCAAACTCCATGGCATGCTTGGCGGCGAGGAGGGCAGCTTTGGCGTTGATGGGGTCAAGCGAGGTTTCGATAATCAGGGCGTCGACTCCGGCCATGATGAGAGGACGCATCTGGGCCACATAGCAGTCGTGGAGCTGGTCGAATGTTATGCTGCGCTTGGCGGGATTGTCGGGATCGTCGCTAAGCGAAAGCAGTTTGGTGGTTGGACCCACGCTTCCTGCCACGAATCGCTTGCGGCTCGGATCGGCGGCATTGTATTCGTCCACGATCTCTCGAGCCAGCCTTGCTCCGGCATAGTTGAGGCTGAACACCTGCTCTTCGCATCCGTATTCATGCTGAGAGATGGCGTTGGAGCTGAATGTGCATGTGGTGATGATGTCGGCTCCGGCATCGAGATAGTTCTTGTGGATCTGGCGAATTACGTCGGGGCGGGTGAGCACGAGCAGGTCGTTGTTGCCCTTGAATTCGCCGGGCTTTTCGCGGAATATCTTGCCTCGGAAATCTTGTTCGGTGAGGCCTAATTTCTGTATTTCAGTGCCTATGCCTCCGTCGAGCAGAAGCACGCGGCCGGTCAGTGCTTGGCGCATTGTCAGTGTGTGTTATATTTGCAAACCATAATCTGTCTTGATCTCATCCATCACGAAGATGCTCTCTACGGCCGACACATTGTCGAGGCGCCCAAGAGTGTTGAGCAGGAAGTCGCGATAGCTGCGCATGTCAGGCACCTGCACCTTGAGCAGGTAGTCGAAATTGCCTGAGATGTTGTAGCATTCCGTCACTTCCTGGAGCCCGCGCACCAGATCCACGAATCCCTGGGCCACATTGTGTGTGATGCGCGTGATCTTGATGTTGCAGAATACTGTGAATCCGCGATTGAGCTTGTTGGCATCGAGCAGGGCCACGTATTTCTTGATGTAGCCTTGGCGCTCGAGCCTTTTCAGGCGTTCGAACACGGGGGTAGTGCTCAGGTGCACGATTTGGGCCAGTTCCTTGGTAGTGAGCCGCGCGTTCTGCTGCATCGCGCGCAATATGTTGATGTCGGTGCTGTCTAATTTCTCTGTTTCCATCATTGTGTAGATTGCGATCTGTGGGGATGTCGCCACTTGGAGTATGATAAGTGGAGATTTTCTGTGCAAAGTTACGAATTATAGGGGAATTTTTCAGTATTTTGCCCATAATTAGGAAGAATATTCTTCATGTTCTGAGATTTTGGTGAATATTTGACCATAAATTCTGATGAGAAATGGGATATTAGAATTATTTTCCATTGTTGGAGCTTTTTCTTGGAATGTATAGGAAAATGGTCGTAACTTTGCGACATCAAACAATTAAACTTTTCAACTATGGCAAATCAGAAACTACACTTCGAGACTCTTCAGCTGCATGTCGGACAAGAGCAGGCCGATCCCGTAACCGGTGCCCGCGCCGTGCCTATCTATCAGACCACAAGCTATGTGTTCAACAACTGCCAGCACGCATCAGACCGCTTTGCGCTGCGCGATGCCGGAAATATTTACGGGCGTCTTACCAATAGCACTCAGGAGGTGTTTGAGAAACGCGTGGCTGCTCTCGAGGGTGGAGCAGCAGCCCTGGCCACTGCCTCTGGCGCCGCTGCCATCTATTTTTCGCTGCTCAACATCCTGGCTCCCGGCGATCACCTGGTTGCTGCCAACAATCTCTACGGCGGCACTTACAATATGATCCAGCACACTCTTGGCAGTGAGGGCATTGAGAACACAATCGTGGACTTCGCTGACCTGGAGGCTGTGGAGCGCGCTATCAAGCCCAATACCAAGGTCCTGTATGCCGAGACATTCGGCAATCCCAACAGCGACGTGCTCGACATCGACGCTGTCGCGGAGATTGCTCATCGCCACAACATTCCGCTGATCATCGACAACACCTTCGGCACTCCCTATCTTATCCGGCCAATTGAGCACGGCGCTGACATCGTGGTGCACTCAGCCACAAAGTTCATCGGTGGCCATGGCACGAGTCTGGGCGGCGTGATTGTCGACAGCGGCAAATTCGACTGGAAAAAAGATCCTGACAAATATCCTACCATCACCAAGCCCGATCCCAATTACCACGGCGCTGTGTTTGCCGACGTGGCCGCTGCCGCTCCGTTTGTGACTCGCGTACGCGCCGTGCTGCTGCGCGACATTGGCGCTTGCATCTCGCCCATCAATGCTTTCCTGCTGCTTCAGGGCTTGGAGACTCTCTCGCTGCGCATCGAGCGCCATGTGGAGAACGCTCTCAAGATCGTAGACTACCTCAGCAAGCATCCCAAGGTGGCCAAGGTCAACCATCCCGCGCTGCCTAATCACCGCGACCATGAGCTCTACAAAAAGCTCTATCCCAATGGGGCAGGCTCTATCTTCACTTTCGAGATCAAGGGAGGCCAGGAAGAGGCTTGGCGATTCATCGACAATCTCGACATCTTCTCGCTCCTGGCCAATGTGGCCGACGTGAAGAGTCTGGTGATCCATCCGGCATCCACCACCCACTCTCAGCTGTCGCCCGAAGAGCTGGAGGAGCAGCACATCACCCCTGCCACCATCCGCCTCTCGATCGGCACCGAGCATGTCGACGACCTGATCGCCGCCCTTGACCGCGCCTTCGAGGCCGTATAAGAGGGAAATTATCCTATTATTACAAATGTTTAACAGAGGTGTGTCGAATTTAGGCACACCTCTGCTCGTATCTTTGCATTGTAAATAAGAACAATGCAAAAGATACGATTATGAAAACTTTTTCAATCAACGATGTGATTTTCGCAAGAGTTACGATGATGGGCCAGGAACTGCTTAACCTGCGCATTTCCGGAGTGACATCGATGAGCGCGCTGCTGCAGCGCATCAGGCACGAATTGGGCGCTTGCATTGGCATGATCAATCTTACTGTGAGGAATCTCTCGCAGGGCTGGTGCCAGACTGCCTCGTACCGCGTGGCATGACAGATTAATTTGTGGGAATGACAAAAAAGCACTACTTTTGCAAAGCATGAAAGTAGTGACCCTTGACAACGAATCGCTGCGAGCTGCCGTAAGGGAGCTTGCTGCCGCCATTGGCGCAAGTCAGCACCCCCGGGAATTTGGAGCTGTGGTTGGCATCGCCAATGGCGGCGTGCGTATTGTCCAGCTCCTAAGAGAGTTTGCGCCGTGGAGTTCGCTTCCGCTATTCACTGTCGGCGCTAAGCGCCCTGGCACGGATGCTAAGCGCGGCATGCGCCGCTGGCTGGCCAAGTTGCCACGGTGGATGGCAGATTTGTTGCGCATGGCGGAGTCGCGATGTCTGAGCGCTTTCTCAAAGCCTCGGCCCAGGCCGGTGGCAGTGCCTGCTGACTTGGCGGAATTCATGAAAAAGAGCAATGGTCCGATTCTGATTGTCGACGATGCAATCGACAGCGGAGCCACAGCCTTAGGCACAGTCATGGCTCTCAAAGGGATAAAGCCTGATGCTGAGGTGCGGCTGGCCGTGCTTACCGTCACTACGAAAAAGCCGCTGATATGGCCCGATTATGCTCTGTATACTGACCAAACACTAATACGTTTCCCATGGGCAGCCGATTTCTGATAGCCGTAGATCTCGATGGGACCTACCTTACGATTAACTCTATGGAGGCATATACTTTGTATGTCTTTCAGGCCTTGCTTACACGGCTGCGGTGGTGCCGCGCCGCGCGGGTGCTTGCCTGGGTGGTCAAGCGCAAGCTTCGGCGCTGCGATCATCGCACCATGAAGCATGCGATTCTTAAGGCGGCAGCGCCAGTAAGCAGTCCCGAAGCCATGGAGCGATTTGCGCGCCATTTGCTCAGGTATGTCAACCCTGATGTGCAGAAGCTCATCGACCAGCGCAAGGCCAAGGGTTGGAAGACCATCTTGGCCACAGCAGCGCCAGACATCTACGCTTTGCCATTGGCAAAGATCCAGGGCTTCGACTATGCGTGTGCCACAGAGTTGACCGACAATCCCGATGAATTTGGCGAATGCAAAGGGCAAGCCAAGTTGAGGGCTGTAAAAAAAATAATGCGGGAGCAAAATCTCAAATTAGGAACAGTGGTTACGGATCATGACGACGACCTCCCGCTGCTCAACGCCTGCCAGGGCGAATGCTTCATCATAAAAAGACAGTAGAAATGCCTTAACTTTTAGCACAAATAGCCTTTATCTCATAAAAAATCGCTAACTTTGCATTTATAATTAAACCGAAGAATATGGGATTTTTTAAAAGCTTATTCTCTCGCGAGAAGAAAGACACCCTCGACAAAGGCTTGGAGAAGACCAAGGAAGGCATATTTTCCAAGCTCAAGCGAGTGTTTGTAGGACGCCGCACCATCGACGACGACTTTCTTGACGAACTCGAAGAGATACTCATAACCTCAGACGTAGGCACCGAGACCACCCTCAAGATAATAGATCGCATTCGCGACCGAGCCTCGCGCGACCGCTATGTGGGCAGCGACGAGCTCAACGAAATGCTGTGCGAAGAAATCACCGCGCTTTTGGCATCAGACAAGGACGAAAACCCGCAGGGAGAATTCACCCTCCCGGCAGGCCGCAGGCCTTATGTGATCATGGTGGTGGGCGTAAATGGAGTGGGCAAGACCACAACCATTGGCAAACTTGCCCATCAGTATAAGAAAGCCGGCTACAAGGTGCTCTTGGGGGCTGCCGACACATTCCGCGCAGCAGCAATCGAGCAGCTCGAGGAGTGGGCACGCCGTGCCGATGTGCCTATGGTAAAGCAGAAGCTGGGCAGCGATGCTGCTGCAGTAGCCTACGACACCCTGTCGTCGGCCGTGGCCAACGGCGTGGATGTAGCCATCATCGATACTGCAGGGCGCCTTCACAACAAGAAGGGCCTAATGGACGAACTCACCAAAATCAAGAAGTCGATGTCGAAGGTTGTCGCCGGAGCTCCCGACGAGGTTCTCCTTGTGCTCGACGGCAGCACTGGCCAGAATGCCTTTGAGCAGGCTCGCCAGTTCTCCGCTGCCACCCAGGTGACTCACCTGGCCATCACCAAACTCGACGGCACAGCCAAGGGCGGAGTGGTGATAGGCATCAGCGACCAGTTCCAGATACCAGTCAAGTACATCGGTTTGGGCGAGGGCATCGACGACCTGCAGATCTTCAATAAGAAGGAATTCGTAGGATCTCTTTTCGGCACTAAGGAATGAAGCCATCTCACATAGACATCATCACGATGGGCTGCTCAAAAAACTTGGTTGACAGCGAGCGCCTCATCAAGATGTTCGGCCAAGCCGGGATCACAGTGTCGCACAATCCTGAGCGCCTGACAGGCGAGACTGTGATTGTGAACACCTGCGGATTCATTGGAGATGCCAAGCAAGAGAGCATAGAGATGATCCTGCAGTGCTGCAATGCCAAGGCTGCCACAGCCACCAATGTGCAGCGCGTATATGTGATGGGATGTCTCTCGCAGCGCTATGCTGAAGAGCTCCCCGACAGCATTCCGGAGGTCGACGGCTGGTATGGAAAATTCGACTGGCAGGAGATCATCAAAGACCTGTGCGGCACCGAGGCTGAGCCTCATCCCTGGGATCGCACTCTCACCACGCCTCCCCATTACGCTTATCTGAAGATAGCCGAGGGGTGTAACCGCCATTGCGCCTTCTGCGCAATCCCCCTTATTACCGGGGCCTACAAGTCAAGGCCGATTCCCGAGATTGTCGACGAGGTAAAGAGCCTGGTGGCTCGGGGCGTGAAGGAGCTGAATGTCATCGCGCAGGACCTGTCATTCTATGGCCGCGACCTGTATGGCAAGCAAAGCATTGCCGAGCTTGTGGATGCGATTGCCCAGGTGGAGGGCGTCAGGTGGATCCGACTGCATTACGCTTATCCGGCTCAATTCCCCTACGACCTGCTGCCCGTGATGAAAAAGCATGCCAATGTGTGCAAGTATCTCGACATAGCCTTGCAGCACATCAGCGACAACGTGCTCTCCAACATGCGACGCCATATCACCGGTGCCGAAACACGCCAGTTACTCGACAGAATGCGTCAGGAAGTGCCCGGCATCCATATACGCACCACGCTCATGGTGGGATTCCCGGGCGAAGGCCCCAAGGAATTCCAAGAACTGCTTGACTTTGTCAAGGAGCAGCGCTTCGAGCGCATGGGAGCCTTCGCTTACTGCGAAGAAGAAGACACCTATGCGGCTAAGAACTTATCCGACGACATACCTCAGCGCGTCAAGGACAAGCGCCTCGACCAACTCATGGCCTTGCAGGAAGAAATCTCCGCGGAGCTTAATGAGGCCAAGGTAGGCCAAACACTCGAGGTGGTGATCGACAGCGAAACTCCCGAATATTACATCGGACGCACTCAGTATGACTCTCCCGAGGTTGATCCGGAAGTGCTGATCAAGAAGGAGGATGCGGCTGCCCCCATGCGCATAGGAGAATTTTACAATGTTGAAATAATAGGTGCCATGCCTTACGACCTGCTGGCGCGCTATAACCCAAGCGACAGTAAAAAAGAATAGATGGACATAGTCATCAGTAAGGCTCTCGATTGGTGCATCAGTCACCAAGTGCCGTTCTGCGCATTCCGGGAGCCTGACAGCGACATAATCAATTTCTATAGCTCACCGGCCGCGTCGGAGCCCGGCAGTAAGCTTGAACTCGGCGCTGACTATTTCTTCGTTGGGGCTTTCAACGAGCCTCTTGCTCAGGCGCGTCTCATCCCGTTTGAGATGGACGCTGCCAAAACCTTGGTCACCTTGCCGATTCCGGCGGAGGCCCAAGCATCGGAAATAAAGGAAGTTTCGACCTGCAGAGAGGATTATTTGCATGGGGTGAGCAACCTCATTTCCGACCTCAAGGATCGCGGCGAGGCCAAGACTGTGATTTCACGCGTGCAAGTGACCCAGGGGCGCTTTGACGCTGTCAAGGCTTTTGCCAGCCTTATGGATGGCGCGGGGCATCTCTTTTGCTCTTGTTTCTATCATCCTTCGACAGGATTTTGGATAGGGGCTACACCCGAACTTCTGCTTGACTGCGACCTCGAGCACGGCACTTTCCGCACAGTGGCCCTGGCGGGCACAAAAGTGGCCGACCAGGAATGGGATGATAAGAATCGGCGCGAGCAAGACCTGGTGAGTCAGTATGTGGGCGGAGTGCTTGACCGATTGGGACTGGAATACGAGCGCAGCGCGACTCATGATCTGAGTTTCAATTCGTTGCGCCATCTCGTCACAGAGTTTAACGGGCGACTGGGCGATGCCGATCCAGCCAGCATCATCGAAGCTCTGAATCCCACGCCTGCTCTCTGCGGCTATCCCAAGGAAGTGGCCCTCGCTGACATTGCCCGGATCGAAAAGAGTCAGCGCGGCTTCTACGGCGGCATCATTGGCTTCAAACAGGGCCAAAGGCTGAGGGCTTATGTCAACATACGCTGCCTGAATTTTACCCAGAATGCTTATGCCATCCGCGCAGGCGGCGGCATATTGGCTGAAAGCGATGCTGAGGCTGAGTGGGAGGAAACCCGCAACAAGATGGCATCTCTCAAATCTTTATTAAGAATCGATTAAGAATAGAATATATTGAGAAAAGGATATCCTTTCATATTGATTTTCAGTGCGGTAGTGATGGTAGGATTGCTATCGCTTGTGCCTTGGCACGATCTCACCGGCGGCGCCATCAAGGATTATGACCTTTTCGGCGACTTGTGGCCCGACACAACGCGCGTGGCCAAGGCTGCCGGAAATGAATTCGTAGACCCGACCCTGGCTGAAGAAATCTTGGAGAATGCCCAGGACAGCGTCTCGGAATCGGCTCCTGTGGCCGAGTCTGTGCCGGCGCCAATCCCTACGCCTGCCTGTGCGCGAGTCGATGGCGAGATGGTGATCGAGGATTATACCGCGAATGGACAAGGCTTGCAAAATCTCAAGCGGGCATTGGCTCGCGGCAACGCCCGCATTGCCGTGTTGGGCGACAGTTACATCGAGGGCGACATTTTCACCCAGGACATCCGCTCTCAGTTGCAGTCGCGTTATGGGGGCAATGGGGTGGGGTATATGCCCCCTCACAGTCATGTGGCTGGATTCCGCCAGACTGTCAATCTCAAGGACGATGGCTGGACTCGCTACGATGTGCAAAAAGCCAGCCATAAGCCTTATTTCAACATCGCAGGCGAATATTTCGTGGCCCAAGGCAATGCCACAGTGAAATACACTGGTAATCCCAAGGTGCCCAGGCTGGCGCGGTGGGACCGCTCATCGTTCTTATTCATAGCCCCAGTGGCGGGCAACATCGTGATGGCCACCGATAGCACTTCGCAAGAGTTTACGGTGGCTGCCAGCCCTGAGCCTCAGTTGCTTACGATGCACGAGACGACATCGTCGCTCAGAATCGACACCCAGATTCCGGGCCTGATCTTCCTGGGCGCTTGGCTCGAGGGCGAAGGAGGCGTCACGGTGGATTGCATGAGCAATCGCGGCGACAGCGGTGCCTCGCATCGCAAGATCAATGCCGACTTGGCGGCTCAGATGCGCCAGCATATCGACTACGACCTGATTATCATGGAATACGGCATCAATGCCCTCACAGCCGACCAATTCAATTACTCATCCTACGGCAATCTCATGCGCCAGCTATGCGCCCAGCTGCGCCTCTGCTATCCCAATGCCGACATCCTGATGCTGGCCATTGGCGATCGCGGCCAGAAGGTGGATGGCGAGGTGCATTCGTTGCCTTCATCGTCAGCCATGGTGGCTGCTCAACGGCAAGCTGCCCGAGAGGCGGGGGTGCTGTTCTGGGACACCCGCGAGGCCATGGGCGGCGAGGATGCTGTGGTGGAATGGCGCAATCGCAAGCTTGTAAATGGCGACTACATACATCTGAATTCTGCTGGCGGCAAGGAATTGGCCACGCTGCTGGTGGGTTCCATCCAAAAAATGCTCTCCGATGAATAAATCTCTCCAAATTCTTTTAGCCTTGATATTGCTTCTGCCGAGCCTGGCATGGGCCCGAGCTTTCCCTCTCGATCAGGATGACGACGACGCGCTCATCCGCGAAAATCCCGAGCAGGAGGAGGCTCCGGCCACATTGGTCACTGCCAACTACCAGGCCTATCCCTTTTTGAAACTCAGCCACAATCACATAGCCCTCAACGGGGCTGACTGGGGCAGTCTGAGGCGCCGCTTCGATGCTTGCGACGACACGGTGATCTCGCTGGTCCACATCGGCGACAGCCATATCCAGGCCGAAGGCTCCACCTCGCGCACGCGCTCGCTGCTGCAGCATCGCTATGGCAATGCTGGCCGTGGGTTGATCACTCCGTTCAAGATTGCCGGCACCAACCAGCCTCTCGATTATTCGATCGTGTCAACTTCGTCGTTCACATCAGCCAAGGTGCTCAAGCAGCCCTGGCCTATCGAGATGGGGTTCACCGGAATTGCCTTGCAGCCCAACAGCAAGTTCTTCGAATTCACCATCGGCGTGGAAGATCGTGGCGAGGGTAATGCTGTCGACTTTGACTTTGTGCGTGTCTTCACCCATGGCAATCTGCCCACGCTCAAGTCGGTGTTGGTGCCTCGGGGCAAGCAGTCGGTCTACAACCATACTGTACAAGGCGATACCATCACCATCTTCTTGCTGGAACCCCAAGAACGCATCACGCTCAATTTTGAGGCCAACGGCCCGTGCCAGATATTCGGCTTCGATCTGCAGAATCAGATGACAGGCCTGGTGTACCATGCCATAGGCAACAATGGTGCCACATACAATACTTATAATTCCGTGCCTAATTTCGGACGCGACCTGGCATCGCTGTCGCCCAACTTGGTGATAGTGAGCCTGGGCACCAACGAGGCTTTTGGCAAGATCTCTGATGATGTGTTCTACTCTAATGTCGATCGCCTGGTCACTGACATCATGTCGAATAACCCCGAGGCGCAGATATTGCTTACAACTCCGGCTGAGTGCCAGCGCTCCACGATGGTGCGCACTGGCAAGGGCAAGAAGCGGCGTCGCACTCGCAGCTATTCGGTGAATACTAATGTGGCGCGGCTCCGTAATGTGATCCTGCGCTACGGCACTGACCATCAGATCCCTACCTACGATTGGTATGCAGTGGCTGGCGGCCAGGGCAGCAGCACTCACTGGATTCAGAAGAGCCTGATGAAGAGCGATCGCATCCACAACACATGGGCCGGATATGCCCTGCAGGGCTCTCTCCTCTATGATGCTCTGATAGAATGTCTATCAACAACTGATTTGACCACTTTATAAGATTTTCGATCTTGATTGACCTTCTGAAATATGATGCCGGAGCCCCGCTCCTTTTCAACACATGCTTGTTCATGCTGTTGTTTGTGGGCTTTCTGCTTATATACCAGGCTATGCGGCGCTGGCCCAGAGCCAAGATGGTATTCGTGATCCTGTTTTCGCTTTATTTCTACTATAAGAGCAGCGCTGAGTGCTGCTTCATACTGCTTGGCGTCTGCGTAAGCGACTTCCTGTTGGGCCAATGGATGGGCAGGGTGTCGTCGCAAGCTGCCAAGAAGGGCATTATATGGCTGAATGTGGTCATCAACTTGGGCATGCTTGTGTATTTCAAGTATTTCAATCTGCTTTGGGGCACATTCGCCAACATCGCCAACACTGATTTTGATCCTCTCAACATCATCCTGCCGGCTGGCATCTCTTTCTTTACGTTCCGCAGCATCAGTTACCTGGTTGATATATACCGGGGCAAGATGGAACCCTGCCGGGATTTCTTGCAATACACGTTTTATCTCACTTTCTTCCCGCCCTTGTTGGCCGGTCCTGTGGTCCGGGCCAAGGACATGCTGCCGCAGATCGAGCAGAATCCGATTGCTGACCGCCGCATGGTGAGCGAGGGCATGTTTTTGATCATCGCGGGCCTTATCAAGAAGGTGATTGTGGCTGACTACATCAGCGGCAATTTCGTGGACCGCATTTTTGAGAATCCGTCGCTTTACACTGGCTTTGAGAATATGATGGGGGCCGTGGGCTTTGCTCTCCAGCTCTATTGCGACTTCTCAGGGTATAGCGACATGGCCATTGGCATCGCTTTGCTATTGGGTTTCAGATTCAAGGACAATTTCAACCTCCCCTATAAGAGCCAGAATCCTACTGAGTTTTGGAAGAGATGGCATATCTCTCTGTCATCGTGGCTTATGGATTATCTCTACATTCCTCTTGGGGGCAACCGCAAGGGAAAGCATCGCCAGCGCCTCAATCTGATGATCACTATGCTGCTTGGCGGCTTGTGGCATGGGGCCTCGTGGATGTATGTGATCTGGGGAGGCTACAATGGCGCTCTCTTGGTGGGCCATAAGGCCCTCAAGGGCAAGGGAGTGCCTCAGCATTTGAGGCAGAAGCGCTGGGTCAGAGGTTGCAATGTGTTTGTGACTTTTGTGCTCATAGTGATAGGCTTTTCTTTCTTCCGCGCTACATCGATGGAGAAGGTGGGGGAGATGTATCACAGCATTTTCACAAATTTCCACCCCGAGGTGCTACCGCAGTTCATTGTGGGATACTGGACAGTAGTGCTGCTCATGATGTTCGCTTTCCTGCTGCATTACATGCCTGACCGCTGGCACCAGCGGCTGCGCGACGCCTATGCGTGGCTTCCCCAGGCTCTGCAGGCCATCATCCTGGCGATCGTGATCTTCATCGTGATCCAGGCTCGCCAGTCCTCCCTCGTCCCCTTCATTTACCTCCAATATTAATTTTAACCTCATAGTATAAAGTATTCTTACTGAAGACTAAAGACTGAAGACTGAAGACTGAAGACTGAAGACTAAAGACTAAAGACCAAAGACCAAAGACCAAAGACCCATGAAAAAGACCCTCCTTGCTTGCTTCCTTTCGCTTAGCGCTCTGGCCATGGCCGCGCAGACAGTGGGCGATTTCTCATTCAAGTTCTACGGCCGCGTGAGGGCCGATATTTTCTACAACTCGCGCGCCAACAATGAGACAGTCGACGGCATCTTCTATATGTACCCCAAGGATCATAACTATGATCCTGATGGCAACGACCTGAATGCCACCCCTCAGGGCAGCATGTACATTCTCTACACTCGCCTGGGCGTGGACATCGCAGGCCCGCGCATCGGCAATGCCGTAGCCACAGCCAAGATTGAGATGGATTTTCGCGGATCGGGTTCTACCTATTCGGTGCCTCGAGTGCGCCATGCCTATGTGAATCTCGACTGGGGCACAAGCGCAGTGCTGGTGGGCCAGACATGGCATCCGCTCTTTGGCGATGTGTCTCCGTCGATCCTCAACCTGAGCACAGGCGCGCCGTTCCAGCCTTTCAACCGCAGTCCGCAGGTGCGCTATCGCTACACCGATCCTTCTGGCTTCCGGGCTACTGCGGCTGCCATTTGGCAGATGCAGTACACAAGCACTGGGCCTGAGGGCAAGAGCCATAATTATTTGAAAAACAGTTGCATTCCGGAGATTTATGTGGGCGCTGAGTATAAGCGCGGACGTTGGCTGGCTGGGGTAGGGGGTGAGTTGCTGTCGCTCAAGCCTCGGCAGAACGCCACGATTGATGGCCTCACCTATAAGGTGAACGAGCGAGTGACTTCGGTATCAGTTGAGGCGCATGTCAAGTATCAGGCTCCCAACTGGATGCTGTCGGGCAAGACGGTGCTGGCCAATAATCTTACGCAGTGCTCGATGCTGGGCGGCTTTGGCGTTGTGGACATGGATTCTCACAATGGGGAATGCAAATACACTCCGTTTCGCCACTCGATGACTTGGCTCAACTTTGTGTATGGCAAGAAATGGCAGCCGGGTGTCTTTATCGGCTATCTTAAGAATCTGGGCACTGGAAAGCCCATCACTGGGGCCACTTACGGCGTGGGACTGGATGTGGATCAGTTGCTTAGCACCAACTGGCAGCTCAGTTACAATCTCCCCAACTGGAAGCTGGGCGTAGAGTTCGAGCCGTCGACGGCCTGGTTTGGCACCCTCAACAAGTCCAATGGCAAGGTGGTCGATACGCATTCCGTCACCAATTACCGCATTTTGGCCGTTGCAATGTACATGTTCTGACAAAAATGGTGCTTTCGCCCTGGTTGCGTTGCCTCTTCTGACAAAAATGGCAAAAAGTGGGCGAAATTTTTGGTAATTTCAAAAAAATGCCGTACCTTTGCACCGTCTTTCAGACAACCACCTTAAGGAGAGATGGCAGAGTGGTCGATTGCGGCGGTCTTGAAAACCGTTGAGGGTCA
>CAYTXF010000067.1:12562-18281 GCA_964440745.1 uncultured Bacteroides sp. | reverse complement strand
AGACCCATCACTTTGTGGAAGAGGCGCGAGAAATAGAGGGTGTCCTCAAATCCAAGTTTCATGGCCACCTGGGTGATGCTGATGTCGGTGGAGTCAAGCATCGCGCAGGCGGCTTGTATTTTCAGTAGATTGAAATAACTGAGAGGCGCATAGCCTATAGCCTTGCGGAAAAGCATAGAAAAATGAGTCTTGGAATATCCGGCGTATTCCGCCATCTGATCCAGCGTGAGGTGCTGCTCCAGATGCTCCTTCATATAGCGGATGGCATTCTGCGCCACGTCAGCCTCAGCCATGGCTCCCTGAGGCTGGCCAGCCTGGCGGAACTGCCCAATGTATCTGAGCGAACCCAAGAAATGATGCAGCAGAGAATGAGCATAGGCAAGATTCTCGCGGCTGTATCCAGCCTTGATCGAATAGAAAATCTCTTCGAAAAGAACGAGCCGATCGAAAATGCGCGAATCCCGAGCCGGAGGTATCCTATGAGGCACATGCAGCCCCTGGCTGTAAAAGGCAGCCAAGCTCCCCTTGAAATGCATCCAATAGATGCTCCAGGGATCCTCGGAGTCAGCGCCGTAGGAATGCGGCTCGCCGGCTGGCAAGATAAAGAAATGGCCCTCGGTCACAGTATGGGGGGAATTGCCAAGCTGATACCATCCCTTGCCCTTGACGCAATACACAAACACATATTGATCTATCGGCTGCTGTCGCTGACGAAAATGATGCTTCGCACCCGGATAATACCCAATGTCAGTAATATGCAGCACCGAGCCCTGGGGGTCTTGCTCCAAGGCATCTATTATCATCTTGGGCACTACGATCGAACGCTCGCCCGCAAAGCCGTCCTTAATCTTCAGCATGATAAAATCTTTATAATTGTGTCGCAAAGTTAATGAAATGACTTCAAATTAACAAATCGATTATAATAATATTGTCCATATAGATTTTGTGATTGTCTATTTTGGGAATTGGAAAAGGGCGGTAAATTTGCACAGTAAATTCTAAATCACAAATTCTAAGTCACAAATCCAATCAATATCAATCCTACGATGATGCAACAGCTAAATCGATCATTCATTTATTTCATCTGCCTGGTATCCGCCATGGGCGGCCTGCTCTTTGGCTATGACTGGGTAGTGATAGGTGGCGCAAAGCCATTCTACGAACTATTTTTCGGCATCTCCGATGCGCCGGCCCTGCAAGGCTGGGCCATGAGCAGCGCCATCCTGGGCTGCCTTATCGGCGCTGTGTCAGCCGGCATGATGGCCGATCGCTACGGCCGCAAGCCCCTGCTGATTGTGGCGGCCTTCATATTCCTGGCATCAGCAGTGGCCACGGGCGCCTTCAACGTGTTTGGATGGTTCATCGTGGCGCGTCTGGTGGGCGGCATCGCCATTGGCATCGCCTCCGGTGTCTCGCCTATGTACATAGCCGAAGTCTCGCCAGCAGAGATACGCGGCAAACTGGTGACGCTCAACCAGATGACTATCGTGCTGGGCATCTTGGCTGCCCAAATCGTGAATATGCTCTTGGCCGAACCTATCCCGGAGGGCATGAGCCACGCTCAGATGATGGCCAGCTGGAATGTGGAGATGGGCTGGCGATGGATGTTCTGGGCTGAGGCTGTGCCCGCTGCCATTTTCTTCCTGATGACCTTCTTCATCCCCGAGAGCCCGCGATGGCTTACGATGGCTGGCCGCATCGACAGGGCCGAAATCGTATTCTTCCGCATTGGAGGCAAGAATTATGCTCGCGATGCCATAGAGGCTGTGCGCAATGCCGAGACCAACACTGAGAATGCCGGGCTGCGCACCCTGCTGAGCCGTCCCTACCGACTGGTGCTGACCCTGGGCATCATCATAGCTGTGTTCCAGCAATGGTGCGGCACCAATGTGATATTCAACTATGCTCAGGAAATCTTCGCCGCCGCTGGCTATCCGCTGGGCGACATGTTCTTCAACATCGTGGTGACCGGCATCGCCAATGTGATATTCACCTTTGTGGCTCTCTTCACCGTGGAGAAACTCGGCCGACGCGCCCTGATGCTGCTTGGCGCTGGCGGCCTGGCCGGAATATATTTCATCTTAGGCACATGCTACTGGCTGCAGGTAAGCGGAATTCTGATGATCGTGTGCGTGGTGGCAGCCATCGCATGCTATGCCATGTCGCTCGGTCCGATCACCTGGGTGCTCCTGGCCGAACTCTTCCCCAACCGCGTGAGAGCGGTGGCCATGGCTGTGTGCACATTTGCCCTGTGGACAGGCTGCTTCACCCTCACCTACAGCTTCCCGCTCCTGAATGCTTGGCTGGGTAGCTACGGCACATTCTGGACCTACGCAGCCATCTGTCTGGCCGGATATTTCTACTTCCTGCGAGTGCTCCCCGAAACCAAGGGCAAGAGCCTGGAGCTGCTTGAGCAGCAGCTTATCAAGCCCGAATCAAAAAAGTCTAAAGCTAATTGCAGTGTAAAATCCCTCTAATCCCAATACTGAACTATGGTCAAAGCATGGAAAGAACAGGTGGTGATACCCACCTACGAGCCTGGGCTGCCCGAAAAAAATCCAATCTTTTTGGAAAAACGCGTGTACCAGGGCAGCAGCGGCGTGGTGTATCCATACCCCGTGATCGAATCGATTTCTGACACAAAGACCGACCACACTTACAATGCCATATTCCTCGAGAACGAATATATCAAAGTAATGGTCCTGCCCGAACTGGGCGGCCGCATCCAGATGGCCTACGACAAGATCAAGCAACGCCATTTCATATATTACAATCATGTGATCAAGCCCGCCCTGGTTGGTCTTGCCGGTCCGTGGATCTCGGGAGGCATCGAATTCAACTGGCCGCAGCACCACCGCCCCAGCACCTTCATGCCTGTCGACTCCACCATCGAGGAGAACCCCGACGGCTCAGTCACAGTGTGGGTCAGCGAGCGCGAACGCATGTTCCACCAAAAAGGGATGGCTGGCTTTACCCTGCGTCCAGGCCATGCTTATATCGAAATCAAGGGCGTGCTCTACAATCCCACTCCCCTGCCTCAGACTTTCCTGTGGTGGGCGAATCCGGCTGTGGCTGTCAATGATGAGTACCAGAGCGTGTTTCCGCCCGACATCAACGCTGTGTTTGACCATGGCAAGCGTGCGGTCAGCTCTTTCCCGATAGCCACCGGCACCTACTACAAGATGGACTATTCGGCAGGCGTCGACATCAGCAATTATCGCAACATCAAGGTGCCCACCAGCTATATGGCCGTCAATTCGAAATACAACTTCGAGGGAGGCTATGAAAATGACACCCAAGCCGGCATGCTGCATGTGGCCTCGCATCATGTGTCGCCCGGCAAGAAGCAATGGACCTGGGGCAACGGCGATTTCGGCCGCGCCTGGGACCGCAACCTTACCGACGACGATGGCCCCTACATCGAACTTATGGCCGGCGTATACACCGAGAATCAGCCCGACTTCTCGTGGCTCATGCCTTACGAGGAGAAAGAATTCACGCAGTATTTTCTGCCTTATCGCGAATTGGGCATCGTAAAAAATGCCAGCAAGGATCTCTTGCTCAATATTTGTCAGGCAGGCGAGGGAAAAGCCGAACTTAAGGTATTTGCCACCTCAGCCCAGAAGGTGAAGATTACTCTTTACGATGAGGAAAGCGCTGTGTATGAACAGTGCCTGACCCTGTCGCCAGAAAAGATATTCGACGAGATTATTGACATCAATGGCGCCAACTGGGCGGATCTCCGGGTGGTGATCAGCGATGAGCGCGGCAAGCAGCTCTTGACCTGGGAACCAGAGCCCGACGAGGTGCGACCCATCCCCGATGCCGCCGAGGCTGCGTTGCGCCCCGAGGAAATCAAGACTGTGGAGCAGCTTTATCTCACCGGCTTGCACTTGGAGCAGTATCGCCATGCCACATTCAATCCCGTCGACTATTACGAGGAGGGTCTGCGCCGCGATCCGCTGGATTACCGTTGCAACAATGCCTTGGGCCTTTGGTATATCCGCAAAGGCCGCTTCGACAAGGCTGAGAAATACTTGCGCGCAGCCATCAAAGTGCTCACCAAGCGCAATCCCAACCCTTACGACGGCGAACCTATCTACAACCTTGGAGTGGCTCTGAAATTCCAGGGACGGTTCGACGAGGCTTACGACCGCTTCTACAAGAGCACATGGAATGCTGCCTGGCAGGATGCCGGATATCTCTCATGCGCGCAGATTTCTGCCCTGCAGGGCAGGCTCGAGGACGCTCTCTACGAGGTGGACCGCTCGCTCATTCGCAATTGGCACAATCACAAGGCACGCGCACTGAAGGCGTTGGTGCTCAAGCGACTGGGCCGCGACCAGGAAGCGGAGGCTTGGGCAGGCGAATCGCTCGCGATCGACCCCTTCAATTTCGGCTGTCTGTTCCTCACAGGCCAGCATGAGACCTTGTGGGAGATGATGCGTGGCGATTACAATGACTATGATCAGTTGGCCCTCGACTTTTGCGCCGCTGGCGCGCATGGCGAAGCTCTGAAGATATGGGAGCATGCCATAGAATGCGGCGCCACCACGGCGATGACGCGCTATTACATGGGCTGGTGCTTGCACATGGCCGGAGAGTTGGAGCAGGCTGCCGACATGTATCGACAGGCTGCCTTGGCTGATCCGAAGTATTGCTTCCCCAATCGCCTTGAAGCCATATTGGCTCTAAACAAGGCTATGGAAATGAATCCAAAGGATGCTCGCGCGCCCTATTACCTGGGCAATCTCTATTACGACAAGCGCCAGTATGACCTGGCCATCAAGCTGTGGCGCAAAGCTGCCGAGCTGGATCCCACGTTCCCGACTGTGTGGCGCAATCTGGCATTGGCCACTTTCAACAAACTCAACGATGCCCCCGAGGCTGTGCGCCTAATGGAGAAAGCTTTCGAGCTTGACCGCACCGACGCACGAGTGCTGATGGAGCTTGACCAACTTTACAAGCGCTTAGGATTTGACCATGCCGCGCGACTCGAGAATCTCGAGCATTATCCCCTATTGATAGCAGAACGCGACGACCTGCTCTTGGAGGAAATAACCTTGCTCAATCTTACCGGGCAGTATGCCAAGGCAATCGAGCTTCTCGACAGCCACATCTTCCATCCCTGGGAGGGCGGCGAAGGCAAGGTGCCTGCGCAGTATCAGTTGAGCCGAGTGGAGTTGGCCAAGCAGGCTCTTGCCGACGGCAAGCCCGCCAAGGCTGTAGCTTTGCTAACTGAATGCCTCGAATATCCCCATCATTTGGGCGAGGGCAAGCTTCACGGCGCTCTCGACAATGATTTTCTGTATCTTCTGGGTGAAGCCTATCTGACTCTTGGTGATCATGAGAAGGCAAAGGAATGCTGGGAGCGGGGCACAGTGGCACCGGCCGAACCGGCAGCAGCCCTCTACTACAATGACGCTGCGCCCGACAAACTGTTCTATGCTGCCATGTGCGAGCGTGCCTTGGGACATGAAGATAAGGCGCGGAGCCGCTTCAACCGCCTGGTGGCCTATGGCGAGAAACATCTTTTCGATGACATGAAGCCCGACTATTTCGCTGTGTCTCTGCCGGATCTCCTTGTGTGGGATGGCGACATGAATGTGACCAACCGCGTGCATTGCCTCTATATGATGGCTTTGGGCCATTACGGCCTGGGCAATCAGAAGAAAGCCGATAAGTATTTGCATGAGGTCCTCAGCCTGAATCCCAACCA
>CAYTXF010000067.1:0-12462 GCA_964440745.1 uncultured Bacteroides sp. | reverse complement strand
GTGCCGGCAGGGATAAGGTGACCGCAGATGACATTCTCCTTCATGCCCTCGAGCGAGTCGCTCTTGCCATTGATGGCAGCCTCGTTGAGCACCTTGGTGGTCTCCTGGAAGGATGCAGCCGAGATGAAGCTCGAGGTCTGCAGAGCGGCGCGTGTGATGCCCTGCAGAATCTGCTCGCTGGTTGCGGGCACGGTATCTCGCACTACGATAGGCTTGAGGTCGCGGCGCTTCAGGGCCGAGTTCTCGTCGCGCAGGCGACGCGCTGTAATAATCTGGCCAGCCTGGATGGTCTCGCTGTCGCCGGGATCGATCACAAACTTCTTGCCCCAGATGCGGTCGTTCTCCTCCATGAAGTCGCGCTTGTCTACGATCTGGCTCTCGAGGAATGTGGTGTCGCCAGGTTCAAGGATATTCACCTTGCGCATCATCTGGCGCACGATTACCTCAAAGTGCTTGTCGTTGATCTTCACGCCCTGCATGCGGTACACATCCTGCACCTCGTTGACGATATATTCCTGCACCGCCGTCGGGCCCATGATATTGAGAATGTCAGCCGGAGTGATGGCGCCATCCGAGAGGGGTGTGCCAGCGCGCACATAGTCGTTCTCCTGCACCAGGATCTGCTTTGACAGAGGCACAAGATACTTGCGCTCGTCGCCGACCTTGCTCTTGATGGTGATTTCGCGGTTGCCACGCTTGATCTTGCCGAAGTGCACCTCGCCGTCGATTTCCGACACGATAGCGGGATTACTGGGGTTGCGGGCCTCGAAGAGTTCGGTCACACGAGGCAGACCGCCGGTGATATCGCCAGCGCCGCCGCCCGATGCACGCGGAATCTTCACGAACACCTCGCCGCTCTTGATCTCCTCGCCATTCTGCTTGATAAGGTGAGCGCCCACGGGCAGAGCGTAAAGCTTGAGCTCCTGGCCGTTCTTATCGATGATGGCAGCCTCGGGCACCTTGGCGCGATCCTTGCTTTCGATGATCACATGATCCTGCAGGCCTGAAGCCTCGTCGATATCCACGCGGAATGTAAGATTCTCAATCAAATTGCGATATTCGATCTTACCGGGCACTTCCGACACGATTACAGCATTGAAGGGGTCCCATTCGCAAATCACATCGCCTTTCTTCACAGTGTCGCCATTCTTGAAGAAGAGTTTCGAACCGTAAGGGATGGTAGCATTGGTAAGCATCATCTTGGTATTGGGATCCATGATGCGCATTTCAGCCAAGCGGCCCACAACTACCTCCACAGGCTTGCCGTCGGGGGTGACTTCTTCGCTCTTCACAGTGCGGAGCTCTTCGATCTCCAGGGTACCTTCGTAGCGCGATGTCACTGTGGATACGGCAGCAATGTTGCTGGCCACACCACCGACGTGGAATGTACGCAGTGTCAGCTGAGTACCAGGCTCGCCGATTGACTGAGCGGCGATCACGCCGACAGCCTCGCCCTTCTGCACCATGCGGTTGTTGCTGAGGTTGCGACCGTAGCACTTGGCGCACACGCCGCGCTTGGCCTCGCAAGTGAGCACCGAGCGGATTTCCACGCTTTCGATAGGCGATGCATCGATGCGCTCAGCAGCAGCATCGTTGATTTCCTCGCCAGCAGCCACAATCACCTCCTCGGTCTGAGGATCGATGATGTCGTGGACTGACACGCGACCGAGGATGCGCTCGCCCAGAGAGGCCACGACCTCGTCGTTGTTCTTGATCTCACGGCATACCAGGCCGCGCAGAGTGCCGCAGTCTTCTTCGGTGATGATCACATCATGAGCCACATCGACCAGACGGCGAGTCAGATAACCGGCGTCGGCAGTCTTCAAGGCGGTATCGGCAAGACCCTTGCGGGCACCGTGGGTAGAGATGAAGTACTCCAGCACGGAGAGGCCTTCCTTGAAGTTGGCAAGAATCGGGTTTTCAATGATCTGGCCGCCTTCGGCACCGGCCTTCTGAGGCTTGGCCATAAGGCCACGCATGCCGGCCAGCTGGCGGATCTGGTCCTTGCTACCACGAGCGCCCGAGTCGAGCATCATGTATACAGAGTTGAAGCCCTGGTTGGCCTCTGCCATCTGCTTCATGAGCACGCCGGTCAGCTCTGAGTTGACATGTGTCCAGATATCGATGATCTGATTGTAACGTTCGGTATTGGTGATGAAGCCCATCGCATAGTTGTTCTGCACTTCCTCCACTTCCTCGTAACCCTTGGCCACGATGCCAGCCTTCTCTTCGGGCACGATCACATCGCCGAGATTGAACGACAGGCCGCCCTTGAATGCCATGTAGTAACCGAGGTTCTTGATGTCATCGAGGAACTGGGCCGAGCGCGGGATACCGCACTTCTTGATCACCTTTGAAATGATGTTGCGGAGCGACTTCTTAGAGAGAATCTCATTGACATAGCCGATCTCCTTAGGCACATACTGGTTGACCAGCACGCGGCCCACCGAGGTGTTCTCCACCAGATGCTTGATGGGATTGCCGTTTTCGTCGATGTCATCGACCATCACGGTCACGGGAGCGTGCAGAGTCACCTTGCCCTCATTGTAGGCGATTTCGGCTTCTTCCGGTCCATAGAATATGGTGCCTTCGCCCTTGTCGCCTGAGCGCAGCTTGGTGATATAGTAGAGGCCAAGCACCATGTCCTGCGAGGGCACGGTGATAGGCGCACCGTTGGCGGGATTGAGAATATTGTGAGCGCCGAGCATCAGCATCTGAGCCTCGAGGATAGCCTCGTTGCCAAGAGGAAGGTGCACAGCCATCTGGTCGCCGTCGAAGTCGGCATTGAATGCCGTACATGCCAGAGGATGCAGCTGGATAGCCTTGCCCTCGATCATCTTGGGCTGGAAGGCCTGGATGCCGAGACGGTGAAGCGTAGGAGCACGGTTGAGCAGCACGGGGTGACCCTTCATCACATATTCGAGGATATCCCATACCACAGGTTCCTTGCGGTCAACGATCTTCTTGGCGCTCTTCACAGTCTTCACGATGCCGCGCTCGATGAGCTTGCGGATCACGAAAGGCTTGTAGAGCTCAGCAGCCATGTCCTTGGGGATGCCGCACTCGTGCATCTTCAGCTCGGGACCTACAACGATCACCGAACGTGCCGAGTAGTCGACGCGCTTACCGAGCAGGTTCTGACGGAAGCGGCCCTGCTTGCCCTTGAGAGAGTCGGAAAGCGACTTGAGGGGGCGGTTGGCATCGCTCTTCACGGCTGATGACTTGCGGCTATTGTCGAGCAGCGAGTCGACAGCCTCCTGCAGCATGCGCTTCTCATTGCGGAGAATCACCTCGGGAGCCTTGATTTCAATCAGGCGCTTCAGGCGGTTGTTGCGAATGATCACACGGCGATACAGGTCATTGAGGTCGCTCGTAGCGAAGCGGCCGCCATCCAGGGGCACCAGCGGGCGCAATTCGGGCGGAATCACAGGCACTACCTGCATGATCATCCATTCCGGCTTGCTGCGGCCCTTGCTGCCACGGAAGCTTTCCACCACCTGCAGGCGCTTGAGAGCCTCGGTCTTGCGCTGCTGTGAATTGTTCTCTTTGTCAGCCTGTGCGCGCAGCTGATTGGCCAGAGTGTCCAGATCGATCTCCTTGAGGAGTTCGTAAATGGCCTCAGCGCCCATCTTTGCCACAAACTTCTGAGGATCGCTATCGTCGAGATACTGATTCTCTTTGGGAAGTTTCGACACGATTTCCAGGTATTCGTCCTCGGTGAGGAGGTCGAATTTGTCGTGAGGGATCTGGCTGTCGACATCAGCGGCAGCACCGGGCTGCATCACTATGTATTTTTCGTAGTAGATCACTGCGTCGAGCTTCTTTGAGGGAAGGCCGAGCAGATAGCCTATCTTGTTAGGCAGGCTGCGGAAATACCAGATGTGAGCCACAGGCACCACCAGCTTGATGTGGCCCATGCGCTCGCGGCGCACCTTCTTCTCGGTCACCTCTACGCCGCATCGGTCGCAGACGATACCCTTGTAGCGGATGCGCTTGTATTTGCCGCAATGGCATTCATAGTCCTTGACGGGGCCGAAGATGCGTTCGCAAAACAGGCCGTCGCGTTCGGGCTTATAGGTACGGTAGTTAATGGTCTCGGGCTTGAGCACCTCGCCAGAGCTCTTCTCCAGAATCTCTTCTGGAGAAGCCAAGCCGATGGTGATCTTCGAGAATCCAGTCTTTGTCTTATTGTCTTTTCTGAAAGCCATATATAGTAATAGAATTATCGGATTTGGGATTTAGGATTTAGGATTTGGCGTTTGAGATATGCCCAAATGCCAAATCTAAAATGCCTATTCGAGGTTGACGCTGAGGCCAAGGCCGCGGAGCTCGTGCAGCAGCACGTTCAGCGACTCGGGGATGCCAGCCTGCGGCATGGGATCGCCCTTCACGATGGCTTCGTAGGCCTTGCTGCGGCCGTTGACGTCATCACTCTTTATAGTGAGGATTTCCTGGAGCACGTGAGAAGCGCCGAAGGCCTCGAGTGCCCAAACTTCCATTTCTCCGAAACGCTGGCCGCCGAACTGCGCCTTACCGCCCAGAGGCTGCTGAGTGATCAGCGAGTACGGGCCGATGCTGCGGGCGTGCATCTTGTCTTCGACCATGTGGCCGAGCTTAAGCATGTAGATCACGCCTACGGTAGCGGGCTGGTCAAAGCGCTCGCCTGTGCCGCCGTCGTAGAGGTAAGTCTTGCCGAAGCGGGGAAGACCTGCCTTGTCGGTGAGGGCATTGATGTCGTCGAGCGAAGCGCCGTCGAAAATCGGAGTGGAATATTTCTCACCCAATTCGCGACCTGCCCATCCGAGCACGGTTTCGAAGATCTGACCCAGGTTCATACGCGAAGGCACGCCCAGAGGGTTGAGCACGATGTCGACCGGTGTGCCATCGTCGAGGAAAGGCATGTCCTCCTGGCGCACAATGCGCGACACGATACCCTTGTTGCCGTGACGGCCTGCCATCTTGTCGCCCACGCCGATCTTACGCTTCTTGGCGATGTACACCTTGGCGATCTGCATGATGCCCGAGGGCAGCTCGTCGCCAATCGAGATGTCGAATTTCTTGCGGCGCATCTCAGCATCGTACTCCTTGCTCTTGCGCAGGTAGTTCACGATGGTCTGGCGTATGAGGTCATTCTTCTTCTGTTCGGTTGTCCAGTTGCTAAGATTGATGGTGTCGAAGTTGAGGTTGCCAAGGATATCGGCAGTGAACTTCGAGCCCTTGGGGATAACATCGCTGCCGATGAAATCCTGCACGCCTTCCGACTGCAGACCATCGGTCAGGATCAGCAGCTTGCGGATGAGCACATCCTTGAGGTCGCTCTGCTTCTGCTCATATTCCTCGTCGATCTTGGGGAGCAGAGCATTGACAGCCTTGTTCTTCTTCTTAGCGGCCTTTGAGAAAAGGTTTGTGCCGATCACCACGCCCTTGAGCGAGGGTGATGCCTTGAGAGAAGCATCCTTGACATCGCCGGCCTTGTCGCCAAAGATGGCGCGCAGCAGCTTCTCTTCGGGGGTGGGATCTGACTCGCCCTTAGGAGTGATCTTGCCGATCATGATGTCGCCGGGCACCACATGAGCGCCCACGCGGATGATGCCGCGCTCGTCGAGATCCTTTGTGGCATCCTCGCTGACATTGGGGATGTCGCTGGTGAGCTCTTCCAAGCCGCGCTTGGTCTCGCGCACCTCGAGAGCGTACTCGTCGACATGCACTGATGTAAGGATATCGTCGCGCACCATGCGCTCGTTGAGCACGATGGCGTCCTCATAGTTGTAACCCTTCCAGGGCATGAATGCCACCTTCAGGTTGCGGCCCAGGGCAAGCTCGCCATTCTCGGTGCTGTAACCCTCGGTGAGGATGTCGCCAGCATTTACGCGCTCGCCAGCCTTGCAGATGGGTCGCAGGTCGATGGTTGTGCTCTGGTTGGTCTTGCGCCACTTGGGCAAGCGGTATTCTTTTACCGAAGGCTCAAAGGCAACGAATTCCTCGTCTTCGGTGCGGTCATATTTGATGCGGATGACGGTAGCGTCGACATATTCGATCACGCCCGGGCCCTCGGCTGTAATCTGGGTGCGAGAGTCGCGCACCAGCTGAGCCTCGATGCCAGTGCCCACGATCGGGCTTTCGCTGCGCATCAGCGGCACTGCCTGGCGCATCATGTTGGAGCCCATCAGCGCGCGGTTGGCGTCGTCGTGCTCCAGGAACGGGATCAGTGATGCAGCGATCGAAGCGATTTGTGTGGGCGACACGTCCATCAGCTCAACCTGGCCGGGGGCCACCACGGGGAAGTCGGCATCCTGGCGAGCCTTTACCTTGTTGCGTACAAAGGTGCCATCCTCGTTAAGAGGTGCATTGCCCTGAGCGATCACCTTGCCCTCTTCGTTTTCGGCAGTCAGATAAATGACCTCATCGTTGTTGAGGTTCACCACTGAATCCTTAACCTCGCGGTAGGGAGTCTCGATGAAGCCGAGGTCGTTGATCTTGGCATACACGCAGAGCGACGAGATAAGGCCGATGTTAGGACCTTCAGGAGTCTCGATCGGGCAGAGGCGTCCGTAGTGGGTGTAGTGCACGTCGCGCACCTCGAAACCGGCGCGCTCGCGGCTCAGACCGCCAGGACCCAGGGCCGACATACGGCGCTTGTGGGTGATTTCTGCCAGAGGATTGGTCTGATCCATGAACTGCGACAGGGCGTTGGTGCCGAAGAAGGTGTTGATCACCGACGAGATGGTCTTTGCATTGATCAGGTCAATCGGCTTGAACACTTCGTTGTCGCGCACGTTCATGCGCTCGCGTATGGTGCGGCTCATGCGGGCCAAGCCCACGCCGAACTGGTTGTAGAGCTGCTCTCCCACAGTGCGCACGCGGCGGTTGCTCAGGTGGTCGATATCGTCGACGTTGGCGTTAGAGTTGATCAGCTCGATAAGATACTTAATGATGGCGATGATGTCCTCGCGAGTAAGCACCTTCACATCCTCTGATGTGTCGAGGCCGAGCTTCTTGTTGATGCGGTAGCGGCCTACAGTGCCCAGATCGTAGCGCTTTTCTGAGAAGAAAAGGTTTTGGATCACCTCGCGCGCGCTTGCGTCATCTGGCGGCTCAGCATTGCGCAGCTGGCGATAGATGTACTGGATAGCGCTGATCTCGGTGTCTGAAGTATCCTTCTGCAGGGTGTTGAAAATAATCGAATAGTCGCTGGCATTCGCGTCCTCTTTGTGGAGGAGCAGTGTCTGGACGCCAGCCTCCAGTATTTCGTCAATGTTCTCTTCAGTGATCACATTTTCGCGGTCAAGCACCACCTGGCTGCGCTCGATGGTGGAAACCTCGCCGGTATCCTCGTCGACGAAGTCCTCGACCCATGTCTTGAGCACACGGGCAGCCAGCTTGCGGCCAATGGCTTTCTTGAGATTGGCCTTGTTGACCTTGATTTCATCGGCCAAGCCAAAGATATCGATGATATCCTTGTCGCTCTCGAGTCCGATGGCACGCAGCAGCGTGGTCACGGGGAGCTTTTTCTTGCGGTCGATGTATGCATACATTACATTGTTGATGTCGGTAGCGAATTCGATCCAAGATCCGCGGAAAGGAATGATGCGGGCCGAATAGAGAGCTGTGCCGTTGGCATGAGTGCTCTGGCCGAAGAACACGCCAGGCGAGCGGTGAAGCTGCGACACGATTACGCGCTCGGCACCGTTGATCACGAAAGTGCCCTTGTCGGTCATGTAAGGGATGGGGCCCAGATATACATCTTGGATCACCGGCTCGAAATCTTCATGATCCGGGTCGGTGCAGTACAATTTGAGTTTCGCTTTTAATGGCACGCTGTATGTGAGTCCGCGCTCGAGACATTCCTCAATGGTGTAGCGAGGGGGATCGATATAATAGTCGATAAACTCAAGCACGAAGCTGTTGCGAGTGTCGACTATAGGGAAATTCTCGGCAAAGACCTTGTACAAGCCCTCGTTGTTGCGCTTCTCAGGCGGGGTGTCGAGCTGCAAGAAGTCCTGAAACGACTTAAGCTGCACTTCCAGAAAATCAGGATAAGGCAGCGGATTCTTTACCGAAGCAAAATTTATGCGGGGTTTATCGTTTGTTACTGACATCTATTAAGGAAATAAGTTTCTCAAATTGGTAGGCATTATGTATTTTGGTTAGGCCATAATGCCCAAAAGCCTAACAATCAATGACAAAAAGGTTAAGAATCTCCACAGGGGGATTCTTAACCTATGTACCCTGATGGGGCTGTATTATTTGAATTCGACTACAGCGCCGTCGGCCTCAAGACGCTCCTTGATGCTGTCAGCGTCAGCCTTGCTTACGCCTTCCTTCACGTTAGCGGGTGCGCCGTCAACGAGCTCCTTAGCTTCCTTCAGGCCAAGACCGGTGATTTCCTTAACGGTCTTCACGATTTTGAGCTTGTTGGGACCAACCTCCTTCAGAACCACGTCGAATGAGGTCTTCTCCTCCTCAGCGGGAGCAGCGCCAGCGGCGGGGCCGGCTGCTACAGCTACAGCTGCAGCTGCGGGTTCGATTCCGTACTCGTCCTTCAGAATCTGAGCGAGTTCGTTTACTTCCTTTACGGTCAGGTTAACAAGTTGTTCAGCAAAAGCTTTAAGATCTGCCATTGTAGTATAAAGTTTGTGTTGTTTTGTTTATTGTTTGGATTGTTTTATTCTCCCTTCTTTGAAAGGGTTTCGAGCACGCCGTGGATAGTGTTGGCGCCACTCTGAAGAGCCGAGATAACGTTCTTGGCGGGCGATTGCAGCAGAGCCACAACGTCGGCGATGAGCTCGTTCTTGCTCTTGATCGAAGCGAGAGCCTCGATTTGATCTGCTCCGTAGACGCATTCCTCCACATAAGCTGCCTTGAGCATGGGAAGTTTGTCGCCTTTCTTTACAAAGTCCTTGAGCAGCTTGGCGGGGGCGTTGCCCACGCGGGTAAGCATCAGCGAAGTTGACTCCTTGAGCGCGGGATAGAGAGCGCTGTAGTCAGCTTCGAGCTCTTCGAAAGCTTTGTGAAGCAGAGTGTTCTTGACCACCATCAATCTGATGTCAGCCTTGAAGCAAGCGCGGCGCAGGGCCGATGTCTTCTCAGCGTTGAGGCCAGCAGTCTCTACCAGGTAGAAAGCTGGGTACTCATTGATGGCTGCTTTGATATTCTCGATAATAAGAGTTTTATCTTCCTTTTTCATCTGGTCAGTGTAAATGTTACGCGGTTAATGATTACGCATCAGTCAATGCTCTTGACGTCGACCTTGACGCCGGGGCTCATGGTGCTTGAAAGATAAATGCTCTTGATGTAGGTACCCTTGGCGGTGGCGGGCTTCAGCTTGATGAGAGTGTTGATGAACTCCTTAGCGTTGTCCTTCACCTGCTCAGGTGAGAATGAAACTTTTCCGATTGAAGAGTGCACGATACCGTTCTTGTCGACCTTGAAGTCGATTTTGCCCTTCTTCACCTCTTCCACGGCCTTGGCCACGTCGGGGGTCACAGTGCCGCTCTTGGGGTTAGGCATCAAGCCACGGGGACCAAGGATGCGGCCCAGGGCACCGATCTTGCCCATTACCTGGGGCTGAGTGATGATCACGTCAACATCGGTCCAGCCTTCCTTAATCTTCTGGATGTACTCGTCGAGACCGACATAGTCGGCTCCGGCAGCCTTGGCAGCAGCCTCAGCGTCGGGATTGCAAAGCACGAGCACGCGCACTACCTTGCCAGTGCCGTGGGGAAGCGTAACCACGCCACGCACCATCTGATTGGCCTTGCGGGGATCTACGCCCAAGCGCACGTCGATGTCAACCGAAGAGTCAAACTTGGTGTAGGTGATTTCCTTTACCTTTTCGGCGGCCTCTGCCAGAGTGTATGCCTTCCCTGCTTCAATCTTGGCTAAAGCTAACTTTTGGTTTTTTGTAAGTTTACTCATCTTGATTGAAATTTTTAGTTATTGGCAGGGAATGTGCCCTTGACAGTGATGCCCATGCTGCGGGCAGTGCCGGCAACCATGCGCATAGCCGATTCTACGGTAAAGCAGTTGAGGTCAGGCATTTTGTCTTCAGCAATTGTCTTCACCTGGTCCCAGGTAACCTCTGCCACCTTCTGGCGATTGGGCTGAGCCGAACCGCTCTTGATCTTGGTGACTTCCTTGAGCTGCACAGCCACAGGAGGGGTCTTTACGACAAAGTCGAAGCTCTTGTCAGCGTAGTAAGTGATCACTACGGGCAGGATCTTTCCGGCCTTGTCCTGGGTGCGGGCGTTGAATTGCTTGCAAAATTCCATGATGTTGATACCCTTGCTACCAAGAGCCGGGCCAACTGGAGGCGAGGGATTAGCAGCGCCACCCTTTATCTGCAATTTAATCTGGCCAGCAATTTCTTTTGCCATTTCTTTTAACTACTTAAGATTAATTATAACGAAACATTAATACAGGGTCAAAGCATCAGGGGCGTAACCTCCCTGGGCTCATTCCCTCGTAACTTGCCAATTGTCAAGCTCCAGCAGGGTCTTGCGACCGAAGATCTTGACAGCAACCTTGAGCTTGCCCTTGTCAGGCACGATCTCTTCAATCAGCCCGGTGAATCCGCTGAACGGACCTTCGTTCACCTTCACGGTCTCGCCTACCATGTAGTCGGTCTCGACGTTGCCATCGTTCTCAGCATGCTCATCGGCGCTGCCAAGCATGCGCTTCACATCGCTCTCGCTGAGCATGGTGGGTGCCGACGACTTGTCGCGTCCGCGCAGGAAGTCGATCACGTTGGTGGTGTTGGTGAGTTCGTGGATCAGCTCGCCTGTGAGGTCAGCCTCGATAAACACGTATCCGGAATAGAGATTGCGATCCTTGATCACCTTCTTTCCTCCGCGCACTGTCACTACCTTCTCGGTAGGGATCAATACCTGGAAGAGATGGTCCTGCAAGCCTCCGTTCTTGATGGCTCCGTCGAGGAGCTCCTTCACTTTGGCTTCCTTGCCCGAAATGGCACGCAGCACGTACCAGCCTCTGCGGTTTGCTTTGTTATCAGCCATGTCTTTCCTTCTACGATAAGTGTTTGTTTTCTGTAACTGTGCTCACAGCCAAGCGGCTGCTTGTGGTTGTCAAAACTGGCGGCAAATTCGCCCTGAGGCGAAGGTGGAAGCATTTGAGCCGCTCAGCTTTTGCTATTGGTAGTTGCGTTAAGTGTCTTATATTCACCACAAAAAACCTCATCTCTGGCGAAATGCGGTTTTCTGTGATCTTGATACTTCAATTCATGTGGCTCCTTTCTCAGAATCAAATGTGGTAAAGGAGCTTCATCAGGCCCTCAGAAATTTGGTCCATCACCAGCACTATCAAGGCTATAATAAGCGATGCGATCATGACAATGATGGCCGATTTCACGACCTGCGATTTGGTGGGCCAGGAGGTCTTGTAGCGCAACTCTGTGTACGAGTTCTCCAAGGCCGTTACTAATTTGAGTTTCTTCATCTTATTTATTATTAGCACGGGAAGTAAGGCTCGAACTCACGACCCTCGGTTTTGGAGACCGATGCTCTACCAACTGAGCTATTCCCGTGTATTTAAGGCGGCTTGCGGCTAAGCAGGCCGCCTCATTGATATTTTGTCGTTGACTAAATTAGTCGAGGATTTCGGTGATCTGGCCCGAACCAACGGTGCGGCCACCTTCGCGGATAGCGAAACGCAGACCAGCGTCGCAAGCAACCGGAGTGATGAGCTCAACGAAGATCTCAACGTTGTCGCCAGGCATTACCATTTCTACGCCCTCGGGGAGAGTGATCTCGCCAGTCACGTCAAGTGTGCGGATGTAGAACTGGGGACGATAGTGGTTGTGGAACGGAGTGTGACGGCCGCCCTCTTCCTTCTTCAGGATGTAAACCGAAGCCTTGAACTTGCTGTGGGGCTTAACAACGCCGGGATGGCAGATTACCATACCGCGCTTAACGTCCTTCTTGTCGATACCGCGGAGGAGAAGACCTACGTTGTCGCCAGCTTCGCCCTCGTCGAGGATCTTGCGGAACATTTCCACGCCAGTAACGGTTGATTTCATAGAAGCGCCAAGACCCATGATCTGCACTTCGTCGCCTACCTTAACAACACCAGTCTCGATACGGCCAGTTGCTACGGTGCCGCGGCCGGTGATGGTGAACACGTCCTCAACAGGCATCAGGAAGGGCTTGTCGACTGCGCGGGGAGGCAGGGGGATCCAAGTGTCAACAGCGTCCATGAGCTCGAGAACCTTCTCTTCCCACTTGGGCTCGCCGTTGAGAGCGCCGAGAGCTGAACCGCGGATAACGGGAGTGTTGTCGCCGTCATAATCGTACTGGTTGAGCAGGTCGCGCATATCCATTTCGGTGAATTCGATCATTTCCTCGTCGTCGACCATGTCGCACTTGTTGAGGAAAACAACGATGCTGGGCACGTTCACCTGGCGGGCAAGCAGGATGTGCTCGCGAGTCTGGGGCATCGGGCCGTCGG
>CAYTXF010000066.1:0-18452 GCA_964440745.1 uncultured Bacteroides sp. | reverse complement strand
GGCCATTCTGGCACCATTGGGCGTCTTGGAAATGGGTGAATTTGCTGAATATCCCAAATTTATACCTTAAATTTGTTCAAATAATTTCAGACGGAACGACTTCGAAAAATGGATTCAACCCTGAATAATTGCCAGTCTGAAATTTCCATTTTAATTGTTCCTATTTGCGGTAGCTGTATTTTTTCCAGTAATCGTAGATGTCACGCAGTGACCATTTTCGGGAATGGTAAGCAGCACTTACTTGGAATGGAAGCTCGTAAGCCATCTTCTCTCCTACCTTGAAGAACCAGCGGACACCATCCTTGTCGGGATAAAGTGTGCAATTGTACTTTCTTTTGAAGGTGTCTTCACCCTCACGAGTGAAAATGTTAGGATAAATGCCATAAAAACAAATGAGACAAACAAATAACTTTGTTTATCTCATTGGGCTATAGGAGTTTATGGGTTTTAAACAAATTAATACTCTTCCTCGTCGAAGAATATAATTGGCATTGACATTCAGCCATTTACAGACATTTAATGATATTTAGACAAACAAAATTGGCCATAAAAGGCCATAAAAGGTGGAATATGTTTGTCAGCACATTCACCTTTACGGATAATATTCATTTAAGGAAAATATCGGTAATTTTTGAAAAATTACCGATATTATCAAACCTTTTCATTTCAAAGTTTTATAAGATGAATGCGGTTTTGAAGTTCTTTCAACCGTACAATCAACTCATCAAATGGAATTGCAGATCCATAGATATACCCATCAACCATATTTTCATTGTAATCTCTTCTGTAATTCTCAAGGACATTGCCTGAAGGAATAAAAGTTATGGATTCTGGATTATCCTTTGTGTAATCCACATATCCCAGATGATAAAACTTCTCCCTGTGTGATACGATAGCCTTATAAAGCTCAATGTTAGATAGGGCAGCTTTGCCATATTCTGTATCCATTATCTTTTCTATATCATACATGTGTCTGCTCATCCTGCGAAATCGCGGGTTGTCTTTCTGTAACTCCTCAGCCAACAAAAATATCTTTTCCAAGAAAGTGCGAGCTGGTGTTACAGTTCGAATTTCAACCCTAAGCTCATTGTCAACCTCTTGGAACTGCTCATGCAGCATTGAAGATATGCTCCTGACTTCATATGGCTCATCCATCGAAAGACAACTGATTTCTATTTTTACACATGGCTGAATATCACCGGTGTACGGAGGGAAGATACTTTGATAATCCACAAAGATTACAGTGGGGTCGCTATCGTGAGAAATTGGGAGAATGCCTTCTGGAATTTCATTCTCGGTATGGTTCCTTACTATGTAGCCAGATATTCCCATTTTCTTCAACTCATTGTTCAATTGTCTGGAGAGGGAACCATGAATATAATCACGGGAGGCCTTACGAAGATTCTTCATCTGCGTCTTGTTCTCAGTCTTCGCAAAATGAAGATTCAACTTTTCCAAAAAGAATCCACGCCCTATGGATAAATCGGCATCTTCACTGAAACGGTTAATTAGTGACCACCCCTTGCTTAAAGAAGTGCCCCCTTTGAATTTCAGCCATGGGGCACACTCTGTATGACAAAGCGCATTGAGAACCGCTGTTACCCACCAGTCTTTCTCTACAGCCCGTTCGTCAATCTTCCTTGTGGCCGCTGTGGCCTGTACAGACGCTATTTTCTCTTCAAGAGTTAAATCAATCCACAGAGTACTCATTTAATCCAGTGTATTAGAGTTTTGAATATTTAAGGAAAATTCGTCTTATCCATGTTGGCATTGCCTTCAAGTCTACTTCAAAATCTTCCCGCTCAACGTATTTGTGTATGAGACTTCCAATCTTTGAATAATCATCTGGAGTCATATTCTTTTCACCGATGGCTTTGAGGGCTTGTACTATGAGTCTCCTTTTTTCACCTCTTATGGCAAAGTTACGTGGCACTGCACGCTTAAAAGTAATGCTCCGTCCGTCAACGTTGACAACTCTTGCTGAGCCAGAAGTGATGAATGTGGGATTCATGGGCACCTGAGTGGATAAGCCCAATATATTAAGTGCCATTGCGCCGGTTGGAAGGATTTGTGCATTATCCCTTTCGGCTATAGCTTTTGCTAGTACTTCAATCGACGGATATACCAGACCAAACCTTGTGGCTGTTGTCTTTAGATAAATTCCTCGACCAATACGGTACAGAATACCCCTTGTGACAAGGTCGGACATAATATGTCCGATATACTCATCACCATATTCAGGAAAACTGTTGCTGAAGAAAAGGCTTCCATTAGAGGCAGAATTTATTCTCTCAGTAACGATGTCCACTATTTTGTTTGTTTGAGACGATGTCATATCGGTAATTTCTGCAAAATTACCGATATTTTTCTATCTGACAAAATTATTAGGAGTAAAATTTGCAAAAACAATAGTCATAAAAGCTCGAAGACCTCCCCGGGTGTGCAATTGTGTTAATCAATGCGGTTGCGATGGTCTGTTATAGTTCCTGTGAATTTGTACTTTAAACCAACTAATTCAAAAGGTTGGGGAAAGAAGAATGACAGCTGTGTGAATCAGAGCAGGCGGTAGTTGGCGGCGTAGCTGACGGTCTGGGCGATGTTTTTCGTGCCGAATCGCTCGAAGAGCTGGCGCTTGACATGTTTGACGGTTTCCACGGAACCTTGAAGAACCAGCGGACACCATCCTTGTCGGGATAGAGCGTGCAATTATACTTTCTTTTGAAGGTATCTTCGCCCTCACGAGTGAAAATGTTAGGATAAATGCCATAAAAAACCAATGAGACAAACAAATAATTTCGTTTATCTCATTGGGCTATAGGGTTTTATGGGTTTGGGGCAGATTAGTACTCTTCCTCGTCGAAGAATAGTATCTACTTTGATAATTAGTGCGTTACGCTATTTTAATGTTTTTTAGACAAACAAACTTGGCCATAAAATGCCATAAATGGCGGAATATGTTAGTCGGCTCATTTTTCCACCAATACTGAGGCTATCACCACAGGGCAAAGGGGCCGTACTGTCCCATGTCAAGATTGGCATTGATGTTCATGGCACGAAACAGAACCAATTTGGCGAAAAATATTCACTTTTTTTGTGAATGTAAAAATTTTTCTTTATCTTTGCTGACAAATTTGTGAATATGAACGTTTTCTTTGATCAACAATATTTGGCAGATCTATATCAAACTGGAGATGGGGGTAAGAAACACCGTTTCCAGCCTCAAATTGTCAAAAAGTATATCCAAATTGTTGATCTTATGAAGGCTCTTGAAGATGTTTCAGGACTTATGAAGTATAATTCTTTAAGATATGAACAACTTAAAGGTGATAAACTGGGAATTTCTTCTGTAAGAATAAATGACCAATACCGGATTGAATTTGTTGAAGAAATAGAGGATGGTAAAATTTTTGCCACTATATGTACAATAACAGAATTGTCAAACCACTATAAATGAATGGTAACATGGAAAATACTAAAAATAGAATATCAGCCAACAACCTTACCCCCTTTACTCCTACTCATCCCGGTGAGATTCTTAAGGATGAAATTGAATTTCGTGGCATCTCACAACGTAAACTGGCTGAGGATATGGGGATGCGTTATACCATATTGAACGAAATACTCAATGCACATCGACCATTGACAGAAAAGACCGCACTTATGTTTGAAGCAGCCCTTGGCATAGAAGCCGAGCCATTATTACGACTTCAATCCAACTACAACCTTCAGACCATCCGCAAAGACAGTACTTTCATGGCCCAAATTGCCAAAATCCGTCGCATCGCTGCAGCTGTTCTTTAAAAAGAGGGAAATAATTTACTAAACTTTATAAGTGCTTGATAAATAAAATTTTAACAGAGTACTTGTCAGATTTCTCAAATTTTATAATGGACGGAATGACAAGTTCCTCAATATTTGACACAAAATCCGATAGGGATAAACATAAATAAGAAGTTGTTCAAAGAATAACATATCTCACCACTGATAAATGGCTGACAGCTTCAACACATACATCGAGCACATCGAGCCGGAGTTTTGGCGGGAATTGTGTATGAAGGAGGGCAAGCTGCTTCACTTTGAGAAAGGCGAGGAGTTTGTTAGTGTCGGGACTGTGGCACGATATTTCGGCTATATACAGTCGGGCACCGTGAAGTATATAGGGTATTCTGAGGATGGCACAGAACATGTCGTAGGGATGCACTCCGACGGAGAGTTCATTGCCGATTTCCCTTGGTCGCTTTATGGAATGAAAGCGAGGGTGTCGATTGTGGCTGTGAAGCCATGCGACATCTATTGTCTGTCAGCCAAAGAACTTAAAGGGCGTATGGACGCTGACTCTGAATTGCAGAAGAAAGTGATGCATGCCACCGAGGCTATCCATTCAACGCTCTATGACCGTTATCTTGACGTCCAACAGAACCGTGTATGCAAATCGTACTTACACCAACTGATTCAATCAATGTTTATGAGTTAAAACTCATGACATTCTGAGGTTATCAAGTTGCTTATGCAAAAGCAGACGACTTCCTACACCACGTTGGGAGTCGTCTGTTTTACATAAGATGTTATCATTTCAATCAATGGTCGCCCCGTAAAGGATATTAGTTGGGAGGAACAAAGGAATGGACTTGGACTCAGTGGACTTACCGAATATAGGGTAAAGAAGGCCAACGGTGAAACCAAGACATACGTTCTCAACATTGACGAGGAGATAATTTAGCGATAAGTTGAGGTTGGCAACGAAGCCGCCTAGTAATCGGGCGTAAATTCAAAAGATTAAATTCGTAGATTCTCGTCTATTCGTCGATTTTCGTCCTTATCCTTTTACGTGGGAAATCTTATTTTTGAATTTTTCGGAAATATTTCGTAAATTTGCATTATCTTTTGGGTATTGTATCCCATTGTAATTAATCATTTAGATAGCAATTATTTATGTTTATTGCCGAAAAAAAAATTCAATTTATCGACCTCCCTGTTAACAAAGATTTTGGAGAGGATGAAGATTTTTTCAGACTAAAAGCTCCCAATGGAAGAGAGTTGCATTTAAAAAAATTGCCGTTTCAGCTTTCCCAGCCATTGCCCGACAAGCTTAGTTGCCGAGTTAAAGGATACAATGAGGGCACACCGATCATCGGCCACAACATGCCTCATTATGTAAGCGAATTTTACGCCGACGGTTTTTCAGCAGGCAAGGAATTCGAATTCAGAGTGGTAAGCAAGCCTCACGACAATCAGGGGTTTTATCGACTGGAAGATGGCAACGGGCTGCAGTTCAAGCTGCAAGAGCAAAAATCAGCATTCGCGATAGGGCAGACAGTGAAGTGCCGATTTGAATACCTCGATCAGAATGTCTACATCCTGCGCCGCAGCAATGCCGACATGCAGATCAAGATAATCACCCTGCGCGACATTGGCCGCATCCTCAACGAAAAGTCATGGACCATGGACAAGGTAGAGCGCACGCTGCGCGAGATGCCCGAAATGGCCAAGGCCATGCAGGAACTCGACCATGGCAGCAGCAACTGGATCTTCACTGCCCTTACGGCCATGAAGCAGAGCCTGCCCCGATGGTTCAACGACGCGGTCAGCCGCTACACCTACGACAATGTCCACAAAGTGCTCAACTCATGCCGGAAACTGGCCCTGCACATGCTCGAAGGTAGCGATTTCCTGAGAAACATCAAGGGCTCAGAGCGCACCAATCTTCAGCGCCTGCTCACCAACCAAATCGAGCAAATCGACATCTTCCTTCAGGCCCTTGACATCATAAGAAAAGAGCAGCAGCAAGATTTCATCAATGCCCTGCTATCCAACCTCAAGGTTGCAGGATACATCTACCACCCGGTTACGCAGTTCTCTATCCTGATGATCCTGTTCCGCCATTCGCCCGAACTGGTCAACAGTTCGCTTGGCAACCTCTTCGATGCCCTGATGGAATGGTATCCCGATACCTGGAAGACCGAGCCCTTCCGCCAAGCCTTTGTGGAGCAGCTCGAAATCTACATCGAAGACACCCGCCTCGACATCGACCAGTTCCTGATGCCCTCGACAGCCGAGGAAAACGAAAAGATCGAAAAAGTGCTCACAGCCATCGCCATCCAGCAGGCCCTGGCCACTGAGAATGACAATATCGACATGCAGGGCAACATGTCGCTCTTCTATCGCTGCCTGTCGCTGCTGCGCAGCGCCAAGGCCGACACCCTGCTCTGGAAATCATTCTTGTCGTTGATGGGCATTAAACTCCCCATCGATTTCACCTGGAACGACATCAAGGAGCCCACCATGATGATGACGCGCGCCGCCGTGGATCCTCCCACTATGCTGCAAGTGCCTCAGAATTCGCGCTATTTCATCAGCGAGAAAGCCGAAATCGAAATCAGCCATGAAGGCATCACCATCAGCCAGCCCGACCGCGAAAGCATGGGCTTGGTGCCGAATAGAATGTTCGACTGGCCCGGACTCCAAGTGAAAGCCGCAGAGGCTCATGCCATGAAGCCCTCGAAAATGCGCAATCTCGACGGCCACAAGGAATTCTGGGACGAGGTGGAGAACTCCCTCTTCCTGCAGAATGAGATCCAAGACAACCACCCCACTGTGCAGCGCATGGCCGACATCGGCGACACTGTGCGCATCGAAATCGACCGCATCCTTTTCTCAGCCAACAAGCCCCAAAACGTTGAGGCCTTCCATTGCGTAATCGTCGACGACCACTTCTTCGAGGGAGAAGGCATCATGAAGGCCGAGGACTTGGTATCCTACAACCTCCATGGCGTGTCGATGGGCACATTCCGCCACGACAACGGCACACCCATGCGCTTTGATGCCCTGGTCAAGGACATCGACGAAAACGATGTCATATATTTCTCGCTGCAAGACTCCACCCGCCAAGCATTCCGCGATCTCACCCACACCGACGACACCTGCCTGTGCGTGGTCACCAAGAACAATGGTCCCAGCTACAGCGCCATATCCGAAAAAGGCTTTGGCCTGTATGTAAAGAAAAACACCAATGACCCCTATCCCTACCCCAACAGCAGTGTGCTGAAAGTGCGCATCACCGGCTTTGCCAAGGACACCGTGCAAGCCGAGGTGGAAGAGGGGCCCATCGATGGCATAATCATCAACAATGCCCTGGCTCTCCACAATCTCCTGCTCACCCTGGCCGTAGCCGATGAAAATGCGACTGAGCCCGACATTGACCTCGATGATGAGGACCTGATCGATGTGGAGCAGATACGCGAAGTGGCGGAAATAATGCGATACAAGGCTGTCTCGAAAAGCGACGACATCATACAAGCCTACGATTACCTTAGCTTTGCGCGCCTCTTAGCCCGCATTATCGAAGACAACGAACTGGCCGAGGTGATCAAGGCTCACAAGGAAATACTGATGCTTCACAAGCATTACGCCACCAACAAGGTCATCTACCGCGAGGACCTCGACAATGTGCTCAATAATGTGCCCCACAATGACTTGATTCGGCGCCTGGCCTCGAAGCTCTACATTGTTTCAAGCCTTGGCAATTCCGATGAGAATGCTACGCTTTGGAATCGTGTGCATGACGAATCAAGCGACGAAATAGAGCGCGAACTGGCCCAAATGGTGCTGTCCCACAATCTCCTCTATGAAATCAACCATGAATCTGCGGCAGCCGCCACAATCAAGGACCAGATCGCAAAGAAGCTCAATGTCAGCAGCGAGCAGCGCAAGCTCAAATACTACGGTTCGGAAAGCCAGTATGTGGAGTTCAAGAGCTCCATCGTATACCCGGCTCAGAAGGGCAAGAGCGGCATCTCGATGGCCGACCCCGACCGCCAGGAATTCGAAATACTGCATATCATAGCCGGCTTCCTCAACACTACCGGTGGCACCCTCTATATTGGCGTTAGCGACGACCACTACGAACGCGGCCTGGAGGAAGATCTCAAATTCTACTCGCTCGACAAGAGTGAACGCAACACGCTTTACCGCCGCAACATCCGCAATCTCGACAATATGGCCAACTATCTGCAGAACCTGATCGACAGCCGATTCAGTCTGCTTAAGAACGCTGGCGAATATGCGAAAGCTTACATCGACGATGAGGCTGCCAAGGGTGTCATCATGGTAAAGGTGGATCCGTGCCCGCATGTAGTCACCCTCAATGGACAGATATTCGTGCGCCACAGCGCAAAGACCGAGCCTCTGACCAAGCCTGAGGAAATCGTGCAATTCAAGGCCGACCGCACTCGCCTTTTCCAGCAGCAAGCCAACGTGCAAGCCAATCTTCAGAACGCCGAAGTTGACTCCCAGCCTGCTACCCCGGCACAGCCTGCTCCAAACGCTGAAAAGCCGCAAGAAAATAATGCAGTAGTCCCATCCGCTCAGACGCAAGAGACGCCAGCCCAGCCGCAGGATGCCACCACAACCGACCAGACGCTAAACCAGGGGTTGCGCACATCACGCATCCGCCACAATGTGCTCCACGACTATGAAGATCCCGAGCATTTTGTGCCCGTGTCGCTCTACATGCGCTTTATAGGCGAACATGAATATGTGCTGACCGCTGATGAATGGAGCCTGGAAGAGGAGGACCGCCTGGATCTGACATTTAGGGACGACGAGATGGATCAGTTCCTGCTGATGGTGTATGAGAACGAATATGTGGTGAAGGTGCCAATGCGCGAATTGCTGCAGAAGCGCAAGAACATAGTGCACCAGCACAATAGCGATCGCAAACTCAAATTTGCCTGCCCAGTGAAGGATCAAGATGGCCTCTACAGCCTCCATCTCAATAGCAAAGGCACCGTGTATGAGCGATTTACGCCCGTATCTACGCTGCCTCAGGGCACTATCAGTTCGCTCGGCGAGCGCCTGATGGAAGGCGAGTGCGACTCATCGCCCTTCTATGAGTATGTGCCAGCTGCTCGCAGCGCTGAATTCCAGGATATTAAGCCCGACGGGCGTCGCAAGACCACTCTTGGCACTCTGGCCAAGGGCGACAATACCCAGCGAATCACGGCCGAGAGCGTTTCGCGCGCCTTCTATAAAAAATTCGAATAAATGATTTGAACTTTTTAGCCGACTTTTGCGTTTCTTCCCATATACGATAGATTAAGACATATATGGATCCGCTTTTTAGCATTATCACGGTGACATACAATGCCGGCAACACATTAGCTCGCACCATCCATAGCGTGGCATCACAATCCTGCACGCTCTACGAACACATTATCATGGATGGTGTGAGCACTGACAACACATTAAGCATTGCGCAAGAGTTGGAGCATGACCGACTTAGAATTGTGAGTTCGCCCGACAAAGGCATCTACGACGCCATGAACAAAGGCATCGCCGAGGCTCGTGGCGACTATCTGATTTTCCTCAACTCGGGCGACAAACTGCATGGGGCCGATACGCTGCAAACCATAGCCGACGCCATCCTCGAAAATGACTATCCGGGCATCGTGTATGGCCAGACCGACATCGTCGACAACGATGGGAAATATCTTGGGCCCAGACATTTGCGCGCTCCCGAAGAGCTCTCGCTCAACAGTTTCCGCAATGGCATGGTGGTATGCCACCAAGCCTTTGTGGTGCTACGGCGCATAACCGACTTCTACAATCTGCGCTACAAGTATTCGGCTGACTATGAATGGTGCATCATCTGTCTGCAGCATTCCCGACGCAATGTCTACTTGGCAGAGACCCTAATCGACTATCTTAACGAGGGAGCCACTACCAGCCACATGCGCCGCTCACTGATGGAACGCTTCATGATCATGTGCACATACTTCGGAGTGATACCCACGATATGGCGCCATCTCGGATTTGCTTTCCGCTATCTGGCACGTCGAGGCAAAGCCGCTAATGTCCAATAAAATGATAATCGTCAATACTACTTTCTGCCTTCACCCCGACACAGAAGCCGAGGTGCTGAGCTGGATCGACAATGCCTATCTGCCCAGCGCTCGAAAATACGGCAGCACATCGTCATTGCTGACGCAAGTGCTCCATGCCGACTCGCCCACTTACGCCCTCCACGTCAATTTCCCTACACTTGAGGAAGCCGAGCGCTGGTGCAACGGCGTGGGTGCACAGCTTCGCGACATTTTGGCCAAGCGCTATGGCGAGCGCGCCCTTACCTTTCACACTATGCTAAAAGTTGTAAGGGATGGAATATGACAAGGTTATCATAGGCATCGACCCAGGCACCAATGTCATGGGATATGGCATACTTGGAGTCAAGGGCAAGGAGCCTGTAATGATTGCCATGGGGGTGCTCAAGCTCGACAAATTCGAAAGCCACTACATGCGCCTGAGTCGCATCTACGAGCGCGTACTTTCGCTCGTAGAGCAATATCTGCCCGACGAAATGGCCATTGAGGCCCCCTTCTTTGGCAAAAATGTGCAGTCGATGCTCAAATTAGGACGCGCCCAAGGGGTGGCCATCGCTGCTGCCCTATCTCGCGAGGTGCCTATCCATGAATACGAGCCACGCAAAATCAAGCAGGCGATTACCGGCAACGGCAATGCCTCAAAGGAACAAGTGCAAGAAATGCTGAGGCGAATCCTCAAGATTCCTAAAGAGCAATTGCTGCCCGAACTTGACGCCACCGACGCCCTGGCTGCGGCCCTTTGCCACTTCTACGAAGCCCAAAAGCCCGAAGTAGCTAAAAGTTACCGATCCTGGAAAGACTTCATCGCCAAAAATCCCGATCGCATCAAGACTTAAGAGCTTGGATCACAATCCGCTCTATATCGGCACATATATTATTTCCTTGGTGTCGAAATGGGGCTCGGGGATGAGTTCTGTCACTGGGAACTCTACCACCGGATATTTCACCCCAGAGATTTCCGACTCCAGTTTGCCTCCCTTGAGGCATACCAAGCCATTGGCATAGCGATTGCCCGGCTGCTTTTTGCTGACATTCTTCACGATCAGGGGCACCAAGGCATCGAGAGCCATCACGGCTCGGCTCACCACATAGTCATAGCGCTCGCGGCATTCGCCAATGTCGCCATGCTGGAAGGTGACATTTTTCAGCCCAATAGCAGATGAAATCTCAGTGGCTACCCTTATCTTCTTGCCTATGCGGTCGAGCAGATGAAAGCGGCACTCGGGGTAAAAGATGGCCAGAGGCACTCCCGGGAAGCCTCCGCCTGTGCCCAAGTCCAGAAAGGTTGTGCCAGGTTTGAGTTCGCCCAAGAATTTTGCCAAAGCCAACGAATGCAGCACATGATTTTCGTAAAGATTGTCAATGTCTTTGCGACTGATCACATTGATCTTGGCATTCCAGTCGGCATACAAGGCTCCTAAGACCTCGATTTGCTCTCTCTGGCGCCCATCCAGCTCAGGAAAATACTTATATATTATCTCAGCATTCATATTATCTCTGCATTCATAATTCATTTTATTTGTTTCCCGAATCCCAAATCCCGAATCCCAAATCCTAAATCCTAAATCCTAAATCCCAAATCCCAAATCCTAAATCCCCGGATACATCTCATCCCACCAGGATGGATCATCCTTGAGATATTTGGCAAACCAGGCGAAAATAGTGTTCTGCCACAGTGCGCGTTTCTCCACATCCTTGATGTGGTGATCCTGCTTCTCTATCTCCACCAGGGCAGTGGGGCAGCCCACGATGTTGAGAGCGGCAAACATCTGTATGCTCTCGCCCGGCGGCACATTGGTGTCGCCATCGCCATGGAGCAGGAGCAGAGGCGTATGCATCTTGTCAGCTCGGAATAGCGGACTCTGCTTCACATACAAGTCAGGATTGGTCCAGGGATAGTTTTCAGCCATCGAAACCTCGCTATAGCTGTATCCCCAGTAGCCTTCGCCCCAATAGCTGGTGTGATCGCTGATGCCCGCATGTGAGATGGCGCATGCAAACTTGTCGGTCTCTGACTGCAGATACATGGTCATGAAGCCTCCGTAGCTGGCACCTATGCAGCCTACCTTGGTGGCGTCGACATAGGGATGCTCCTCCAAGAACTTGTCAAGGCCGTCGATAATGTCCTCAGCCGGGCCCTTGCCAGCAGTGTTGACATGGCGGCTTGCCCATTCCTGGCCAAAGCCTGTGGCTCCGCTGGGCTGGAGCACCAGCACCACATAGCCAAGATCGGCATACACATGCTTGGGATAACGGCTTTCGAAAAGCGGCTGGCTCGGACTGCATCCTCCGTAATAGTTGACGATCAGCGGATATTTCTTCGAGGGATCAAAATTGTCGGGGAGATAGAAAGCGCCGTAGACTGTGTCGCCATTGCGATTCTCAAAACTCCACGGCTCATACTTGCCCAGGCGCACATCCTTGAGGCGGTCTGCCGACGGGAAGTCGAGCCCTTCGCTCTTGCCAGTGCGCAGATTGGTCACATACAGGCCGTCGGGATTGCTGTCGCTCTGTCCCCACCATCCCATCATCGGCGAAGTCTGGCTCAAACTGAATCCCTTGGGCAGATTCTCTGGCATCTCTATCTTCTTATATTTCGCAGTGTTAGGATCTATCTGATAAATGGCATAGAGGTCGCGGTCCTCCACTCGGGCGTACACCTTGCCGTCGTAGCTGTTCCATGCGGCATCCTCCACGCTGGGATCGAAATCGCGGGTAATGGGGCTGACGCTCTTGTCGGAGATGTTCACCACATAGAGCTTGTTCTCAGTCATGCTGGGTATGCGGTCAGCGGGCAGAGTGCATCCCACGCGGTCAAAAGCCTCAGTGGTGCCGGTGACCAGAACCTTAGAACCATCGGGGCTGAACACGCCTCGGCTTATGAATCCGTCATCCTTGACAATGGTATCCGCCTTCAAGGTGGGGATATCCACTACTATAAGCGAAAAGAGCTGAGTCGGACGCTTTTGATATCTGCTGCGATTGGTCATGAGCAGAAGTTTCTTTCCATCGCGGCTGATGTCCATCAGATTAAGATTGTTCTTGCCTGCGCCAAGGGGCAGCAACTCATTGCGGCCGTCAAGCTTCATGATGGCTGGATAGTGGCGATCGCGCCAGCCGGGGATGCGGTCCTCGGGCTCAAGCACCTGGTAAGCCTTGGGGTTCTCCTTGCGGCCCTCTTTTACCAAGTCAAATACCAATAAATCCTCAGTAGGAGACACCTGGAAATCGCCTTCTGGCAGATTGCATGCCAGCACTGTCTCCGAGCCATCGGTCGGATCCACAGCCACGAGTTGTCGGCCGTCGGCATAATTGTTGCGGACCACATAGTAGCGGTCGCTCGTCGGCATCCAAGTCGCCTGCTCGGTGATGGTGAGCCGAGGCTGAAGGGTGCGCGTGTCAAACAGTCGCTGCCACTTGGCCGTCTTGCCATCCTTTTGAATATCTTCATAATCGCCAATCAGCCATGCTCCATTGGGCGAGATGCTGGCGCCTACCAGTTTGGTGCCAAACATCACATCGTCGAGGGTGAACATGCGGGTGCCATCGTCGACCACGGCAATGGCGCCATCCTTGCCGCTTTTCACTGTGATTGATGGGGCTTTCACGGCATCGGCCGACGCATATTTCACCACCACGTGATGGGTGGCAGGCGTCAGTTTGAGCGTGCCTTCGGCCTTGGCGCCATCCACTATCACCTCATAGTTGTCAACGCCCTCCACTGCTATTTCTGCAGTGGCGAAGTCGCGATTTTCTATGTCGAATGCGATCAGATGGAGCCCCTCTGAGGCTGGGATTTCACTTAATTTTGTCTTAGTGAAGGCTTCGCGCTGAGTGCTTGCCGCACCTTTCAGCAGTTGGGCTGCATCGGGAGTTGAGCCTAAATTGTCAAGCCATACAGGCATTGGCACTGGGCCATAATAGCCTGCTTCTACGATATTGATGTCTTCTGCGCTGGCCAGCAGGATACTTGTTGCCATGATTGCTAATAAAGAAGTCTTTTTCATGTTAAGGATCGGGTTGTGAGTTAAGATAGCTTTTCAAGCCCTAATAAGTGGCAAATTTACGAATTATTTGTGATTATTTATTAATTTTGCATGGCAAATTTTATTTGTTAATTTTGCAAAGCAAAAAAACATAACAAGGCATAAAAACGTAATATAATAAAAACGCTATGCTAAATATAGGACGATACAACCATCTGCGCGTCAACCGCATGGTCGACTTTGGCGCATATCTCGATGCCGGCAACGATAAGGAAATCCTCATGCCAGCCAAATACATGGACTCTGACCTCAAGCCTGGCGACGAGGTCGACGTATTTGTGTACCCCGATACCCAAGACCGCTTGGTGGCCACCACCGAGCATCCCTTTGCCCAGGTAGGCCAGTTCGTTTATCTGCAAGTGGCCGATATCAACCAGGTAGGCGCTTTCCTTGACTGGGGACTCGAGGCCAAGCAGCTGCTGGTGCCATTCAGCGAACAGAAGATAACGATGAATCAAGGCTGCGTTTACCTGGTGTATGTGTACCTCGACGACACCACCAAGCGCATTGTGGCTTCGTCGAAGGTGGAGAAATTCATTGGCAATGTGCTCCCTCGCTACAAGCATGGCGACGAGGTCAGCGCCCTTGTGATTCAGCACACTCCCATTGGCTACCGCTGTATAGTGGACAATCTGCACTACGGCATGGTATATGAAAACGAACTTTTCCAGCCCTTAGAGCTTGAGAGCACTATCAAGGCCTATGTGAAGCAGGTACGCGAGGACGGCAAGATCGATCTTACCCTCAACGATCGAGCGCGAGCCCGCACTCGCGACTTGGCCGAGGAGATCGTAGACCAACTCAAGGCAGCGGGCGGTCAGTTGCCATTCGGCGACGACTCTAAGCCTGAGGCCATACGAGAGCGTTTCCATTGCTCGAAAAAGGATTTCAAAAAGGCAATCGGCAAGCTTTACAAAGAGCACAAAATCGAGATATTGCCCGAATCCATCAAGATATCCGACTTGGCTTAAAGCGATTATGGCTATTTTTGACTTTGATTTGGCCATAATTATCACTTTTTTCTAATTTTATAGTGTAGAATCGAAAAAAATTTCGCAATTTTGCACTATATTTTGTTGTGTCCTAACGAAAGGGCACATTTAAAGTTACAAAATGGAATTTACAGCCAGCCAAATAGCATCATTAGTAGGCGGCAAGGTTGAGGGTGACCCCAATGCTGTCGTCAGCACATTCGCCAAGATAGAAGAAGGCCATCCTGGTGCATTGTCTTTTCTCGCAAATCCCAAGTATGCCCACTACATCTACGACACCCAGTCGTCGATCGTACTGGTCAACGAGGACTTCGAGGCAGAGCGCCCTGTGAAAGCCACGCTCATAAGAGTGAAGAACGCCTATGAGACCGTGGCACATCTTCTGCAAATGGTAACTGCTATGACTCAGCAGCATCCTACCGGCATAGAGCAGCCATGCTTCATAGCCGAGGGCGTAGAGATCCCTGCCGATGCCTATGTGGGCGCTTTCGCTTATGTCGGAGCCGGAGCCAAGATCGGAGTCGGAGCCAAAATCTATCCCCAGGCTTATATAGGACCCAATGTGACAATCGGGGATGGCACTGTCATATATCCCGGAGTGAAAATTTATCACGGCTGCAAGGTAGGCAATCGCTGCATTATCCACAGCGGAGCAGTAATCGGAGCTGACGGCTTCGGATTCGCCCCAAAAGAGGACGGCACCTACGACAAGATACCTCAGACTGGCATTGTGGAAATCGCCGACGATGTGGAGATTGGCGCCAATACAGCCATCGACCGCGCCATGATGGGTGCCACTCGCATTCACCAGGGCGTAAAGCTCGACAACCTCATACAGATTGCCCACAATGTGGAGGTGGGCAGCAACACCGTGATGGCTGCCCAGGTAGGCATCGCCGGATCGGCCAAAATTGGCAGCCAGTGCATGATGGGAGGCCAAGTGGGAGTAGGCGGCCATATAACAGTGGGCGATCACACGCAGGTGGGCGCCCAAGCCGGCATCCCCAACAATGTCAAGCCCGGATCGGCCATCATCGGCTCCCCGGCAATCCCCGGCCGCGACTTCGCCCTGCAGTGCGCCCGTCTCAAACGCCTGGGCGACCTCTTCGACCGCGTCCGCGAAATCGAAAAGAAACTCGATTCATAACCCCCGAATCCCCGAATCCAGAATCCCGAATCCGGAATCCGGAATCCCCGAATCCTAAACACCTAAAAGAAAATAAAACACTCCCCCAATATCACGATGAAGCAACAGACTCTTAGCCAATCATTCACCTTTAAGGGAAAAGGTTTGCATACCGGCCTCCAGATTGAGGCTGAATTCTGCCCAGCGCCTATCAACCATGGCTACAAATTCCAGCGCATAGATCTTCCTGACCAGCCCATCATAAATGCTTTGGCCGAGAATGTGATCGAAAGCAACCGAGGCACCGTAGTTGGCAATGGCCAAGCCCAAGTGTCAACCATCGAGCATGCCATGGCTGCTCTCTACGCCATGGGGATCGACAATGTTCTCATCAAGGTCAATGCTCCCGAGATTCCGATTCTCGACGGCAGCGCGCTCCCTTATGTGGAGGCTATCGAAAAGGCCGGAATCACCGAGCAGGATGCCGACAAGGAATATTATGTGGTAAAGCATAAGATCGAACTTGCCGACGAAGCCACTGGCTCGAAAATCATGGTTCTCCCCGACGAGGAATTCTCCGTGGAGGTGAAGGTGAGCTACGACTCGCCAGTGCTTCAGAACCAATTTGCCAGCCTTGAGCACATGGCAGATTTTGCCAAGGAAATCGCGCCATCGCGCACATTCGTGTTCCTGCGTGAAATCGAGCCTCTCCTGAAGGCAAATCTCATCAAGGGCGGAGATCTCGAAAACGCTATCGTGATCCACGACTCGCCCATGAGCCAGGAACAGCTTGACCACCTCGCCGACCTTATGGGAATCCCCCATCGCGAAGTTGGCAAGTACGGCTACATCAACGATTTCGAGCTCCATGCCATAAATGAGCCGGCTCGTCACAAGCTGCTCGACATAGTGGGCGACGTAGCCCTTATCGGCCGTCCGCTCAAGGGCAAAATCATTGCCACCCGTCCCGGCCACACCATCAATACCCGCTTCGCCAAGATGATACGTCGCGAGATTGTGCGCCAGAATGTGCAAGCGCCCGTCTATGATCCCAATGTGCCCCCAGTGATGGACAATCTGCGCATACGCGAACTGCTGCCGCATCGCTATCCGTTCCTGCTGGTTGACAAGATTATCGACATAGGCAAGAACTACATCGTGGGCGTGACCAATGTCACCACCAATGAGCCTTTCTTCCTGGGCCACTTCCCCCAAGAGCCAGTGATGCCTGGCGTGCTTCAGATCGAAGCCATGGCGCAGACTGGCGGCCTGCTGGTGCTGAGCATGGTTGACGAGCCCGAAAAGTATTCCACATACTTCATGAAAATCGACAATGTCAAGTTCCGCCAAAAAGTCGTGCCGGGTGATACCCTGATTTTCCACGTGTCATTCATGACTGAGTTGCGCAGAGGATGCGCAGTGATGAAAGGCCTCGCATTCGTTGGCGAAAAAGTTGTGACAGAATGCGAATTCATGGCACAAATCGTAAAAAACAAGTAAAAGGATATGAACCAACCATTAGCATACGTTCATCCTGACGCCAAGATCCATCCGAGCGTCGTGATTGAGCCCTTCGTTACGATTGGCCCGAATGTTGAAATCGGCGAAGGCACCCATATCTACAGCAGCGCCACCATCATGTGGGGCAGTCGCATCGGCAAGAACTGCCGCATCTTCCCCAGCGCTGTGATTGGCGCCGAGCCGCAAGATCTCAAATTCAAGGGCGAAGAGACCCTGGCCATTATCGGCGACAACACCACTATCCGCGAATGCGCCACTGTGCATCGCGGCACCAACGCCAAGGGGCGCACCATCGTGGGCAACAACTGCCTGATCATGGCATACTCGCATGTGGCTCACGACTGCATCGTGGGCAACAATGTGGTGATGTCGAATGCCACTCAGATTGCCGGCGAGGTTGAAATCGACGATTTCGCCATCGTTGGCGGTGGCACCCTGATACATCAGTTCTGCCACATCGGCCGCAACGTCATGATCCAGGGCGGAGCATTGATCAACAAAGACATACCGCCTTATGTGCTGGCCGCTCACGAGCCCATCGCTTTCGCTGGCATAAATGTGATCGGCCTGCGCCGCAAAGGCTTTAGCAACGAGACTATCGAAGAAATCCAGGATGTGTACCGCATGCTCTATCTTTCGGGCCTCAACTTCTCGGATGCCGTGAAGCGCATCGAGAGGGAAATGAAGCCATCGATCGAGCGCGACCGCATCATCGAATTCGTGCGCAACAGCAAACGAGGCATCATCCGAGGATACAACAGATAAGTGACAAGTGATAAGTTACAAGTGACAAGCGCAACTTGTAACTTGTAATTTGTAACTTGTAACTCATACTGGGATCTGCCGGTCCGTCGCGCGGCGACGCATGAGCGCCGTGAGGAAAGTCCGG
>CAYTXF010000065.1:0-18736 GCA_964440745.1 uncultured Bacteroides sp. | reverse complement strand
ATCTAATAAAACAAAAATTGTGCCAAAATTGCCACTAACCTTGCCTTAGTTCGGGAAAAGCCTCATAAATTTCTCCACTTTGGAAGGCGGAGCGGGGTATTTCAAGGGTTTCTTCCTTGGGAAGTATCAAATTAAGATAGTCGCCATCGATGGTTATGCCCAAGATTTCCTCCCGGGGGATTGACCTTGGGCTTGGGGCATTGCAACCCTCAGCCATGGGATAATACACGATCGTCATATCGTTTTCATCAAAAACAGCTTTTTGAGGCAGGATTGCCCTGACTGCCTCGGGACTCAAAGCATAGTAATAATAAGCGAGCATCAGCAGACCGGGATAAATCACCAAGATCACGGCCAACCCTACGATCCACCAGCGCCAATCCCAGGCGCCAGCTACCAGCAAAGCAGCGATTGGCAGCCCCAATGGCAGCCACCATCGCGAAGCAAGCTTAGCGGCAACTCGGCGTCCGTAATGGCCCGCACCGATTTTATATACCTCGGTTTCGATCATAAGATAAAGCGCCAATTGTCTTCGTAGACAAAGCCTTCGTATTCAAAGGCTGCCAATTGTTCGGAATCGTTGATGCGATTCTTTATGATCCATTGGCTCATGGCCCCTCGGCACATCTTTGCATAGACCACCACAGTGCGCAGCTTTCCTCCCTGATCCACTTTGAAATCAGGAGTGATCACTCGCAACTCTTTGACTATGCGTTTCCAATCGAAGATGTCGCGGAATTCGTTGCTGGCCAGATTCACCAGCACACCATCGTCGGCCTTGACCATATCGATGAAAGCATCCGTGAGGATTGGGCGCCAGTATTGGAACATGTTTTTATGTTCGTTGCCAGGAAGCTCTACATTGCCTTCGAGGCGGTAAGGATGTACCAGGTCGAGAGGCCGCAGCAGACCATACAGGAAGGATCCTATGATGAGTTTGTCTTGGGCGTAGAGCAGATCTGAATCGCTCCATGTCTCGGGCTCCAATTTCTGAAAAACCATGCCGTCGTAAGCAAACACTGCGGGAATCCTGGCCGGCACGTCGAAGAAGTGCTGGTATCGCATCCAGTTCTCTTGAGCAATCTGCCGATTGCATCGCAGCATGTCGCCTAATTCCTCAGGGGTATATTGCGCGAGCATCTCCGCCAGGGTGTCAGCTTGCTGCTGAAATCTGGGCACAGTCCCTGGTAAAGAGAATGACTCGGGCGCGGTGCCAGTCATGATCTTGGCGCTGCCTATGAAGATTTTCATTCTTTGAGGGTTAGAATTATCCTAAATCGAAGTTACGCCGGGTATTTCTGAGAGGCCTTTTTCCACTGAGGCGCGGCAATGCGGGCACTGCATGCCTTTTACGATATATGTTTTTGTCATTGTGTGGATATGTTTATGGCGATGTAATTTTAATAATTATGTGTAATATCGGCATCATCTTTGCAATCTTTTTTGCCATCATAAGGCATTATCGATATCTTAATGTCGAATCCTATTGCAAATTTACAAAAATCTTCTGACTCCTCAAAACACTTTTCCAAAGTTATATCCTCGTCGATTCTCGTCGCTGCATGGATTCTCGTCTATCGAGAAAATTCGATTATTTATAGAAAAGCATTTGACAAAATCAAAAATTCTTATTAACTTCGCTAAGAAATTTGGCCATATCATAGTTAATCGAATCTAACCATATCTCTATAGTAACACAATGCATAATAAACTAATATCTCTTCTCTGCTTAGGCCTTGCCGCAGTGCCCTGCTATGCCCTTGGAGAATATATGACCGCCAGCGACGGTGTGGGCAAAATCAGCTATTTCACATGCCCCGGCCTTGGCGACATGCGTTTTCCGGTCATCTTCGTCACCTACCAAGATGTAGAATTCAACGACGAATTCGAGAACGTAAAAGCGCACTTTGAAGACAAATTCAATCTTGAAGGCTTCGATTGGAGAGAATCCCCCGGAAGCGTGCGCGACTATTTCCTGCAAGCATCAGGCGAACGATTCCGACCCACCTTCGACTTTTACGGACCCGTGCAACTCGAGAACGAACGCTCCTATTACGGCACCAACGACAGCCGAGGCGTTGACCAGAATTGTGGCGACATGGTGATCGAGGCCGTCAAAGCCCTAAAAGATGACATCGACTGGAGCCTCTATGACATCAATGGCGACGGCAACGTCGACGATGTGGTTATCGTCTACGCAGGAGCCTCAGAATACTCAGGTGGCGGAGCCGAATCAATACTGCCCAAATCATATCTCATCAGTTTTGACAAATACGCCGATTACCGCTACAATCGCAATGGCTGCAGCGTAGGCAACAACTATTACGTAAACTCCTACACGGCCATCAACGAAATCGCCAATGGCGAATACGACGGCATTGGCACATTCGTGCATGAATTCATGCACGGTCTCGGTCTTGCCGATGTTTACACCACCTACGACCAAGGCGCGGCCTACACACCCCGTTATTATGATGTAATGGACGTGGGCATCTACAACAACGACAGCCTCACGCCTCCCACCACCTCCGCGTTCGAGCGTTATGCTCTGGGTTGGATCGACCTCGAGGTGATCGACAGCCCATGCGAGATAGAGCTGACCAACCTGCTTGATAGTAACCATGCTTATATCATGCCCATCAGTGACACCGAGTTCTATGTGCTCGAAAATCGCCAGCAGGAAGGCTGGGACGAATACATACCAGGCCATGGCATGCTCATCTGGCATATCCATTACTCCTCATCCCTATGGTATGCCAATACCGCCAACCGCACTGAAACGCACCAGCGCATCGACCTTATCGAGGCTTGCGGATGCTACAGTCTTGATCCCGAAATCACCGCTGCCTACCCCTTCCCCGGCACGCAAAATGTGACCAGCTATACTCCTATGGCTTGGTCAGGCGATGATTTAGGCCTGACTATCACCGACATAGCCGAAAGTGCCGATGGTATAATCACAGCTACAGTGCGCGATCTGGCTGGAATCGGCTCCGTGCTCAACGACAACAATGCCAAAGTGACCTACTACGACCTGCAGGGTCGCAAGGTAAATGCCGATAATCTCAAGAGTGGCATCTACATTAAGAAACAAGGCACCAGCACAAGCAAGATACTCATTTTTGAGTAATCATTTTTTAGTAATTTCATACCCAATCTTAACAAAAGTTTACTTAACTTTTAGGATTGTACGATTTTTTGATTGGTTGTAATTTTGCAATGTAAAATAATAGCAAAATTACAACCAATCATTATGTTGCATAGCAAAAGCCTATTTACATCTCTTCTATTCATGGGAGCAGCCTTGGCCGCTGAGGCCCAGGAAGCTTCATCGCCTGCTTCGCGATTGCATATCGGAGGATACGGCGAAGCCGTGTTCAGCCGCAACTTCTACAGTGACAAATACCTGCGCTACACTGATCCTACCAGCACCAAAGATGACTCGCACGGCCGATTTGATCTGCCCCATGTTGTCATCTACATGGGATATGACTTCGGAAAAGGCTGGAGCATGGGCAGCGAAATAGAATTCGAGCACGGAGGCACCGAAAGCGCCGTGGAAATCGAGACCGAGGAAGCCGGCGAATACGAAAAAGAAATCGAGCGCGGCGGCGAAGTCGCCCTCGAGCAATTCTGGATACAGAAGACATTCAATCGAGCCCTCAACCTGCGAGTGGGCATGCAAGTAGTGCCTGTAGGCGCCACCAACGCTCACCACGAGCCTGACCAATTCTTCGGAGTCTATCGCCCCGAGGGAGAAAACACACTCTTGCCCTGCACATGGCACGAAGTGTCGGTTGCCCTGCTCGGCAAGCTCGGCAAGCATTGGAGCTATACGGCTATGTTCCTGCCTGGCCTCGATAGCGAACGATTCGGCAACGAATCCTGGATTCATTATGGGTCAGCCTCGCCCTTCGAATTCAAAATCGCCAACAACTATGCCGCAGCCCTGCGCATCGACAACACTTCGATTCCCGGCCTCAGACTCTCGCTGAGCGGATATGTGGGCAACAGTTTCCGCAATACCCTCTACGATACCAGCAACAGCAAAAACGATGGCATCAACGGCACTGTGCTGATTGGAGCCTTTGATTTCGCCTACAAAAGTTCCCGATTCATCGCACGCGGCTATTTCGATTACGGATATCTGAGCGATGCCGCCCATATCTCAAAATTCAACATCGCTATGTCGAAAAACTCCACCTCAAAGCGCCAGACTGTGGCCAAGAACGCTCTGACTGCTGGCATCGAGGCAGGCTACAACATATTCTCACTCTTCCAATCAAAGCATACGATTGGCCAAAAATTCTTCGTGTTCGGCAGATACGACTATTATGACTCAATGCATAAGATGGATGCCAACACGACCAAACTCGACTGGTGCAAGCGCCAGAAAATATCAGTCGGCGTCAACTGGTATCCCATCAAGGAAATCGTGGTGAAAGGCGAATATAGCGACCGCCTCTTTAAGAAGCAATACAACAATGAGCCGTCGATCTCTATCGGCATAGCATATGCCGGATGGTTCATGTAATCAATTGGAATCCAAGAATAACAATAAACTTCCATAAATTATGAAAATCTACAATTATCTACTATGCGCAGCCTTAGCTGTGTCAAGCGTCGCTTGCTCTGATAGCGACGACTCAGAACCCAAGGGCGAAGAATCGGCAAAAGAGGCCACTCTCGACAAGGCTACCAATGACTATGTCACTTACACAGTGCTTCCCACCTACAAGGCAATGGCCGATGCCGCTATGGAGATGAGCGATCTCTGCGAGGCTATCCAGGAGAATTTCCTCAATGGCAATCTCTCTACAGCCGATGTGAAAGCCGCTGGCGACGCTTGGAAAACAGCTCGCAAGAACTGGGAGCTTAGCGAAGCATTCCTGTTTGGCCCTGCCGCCAATCACAACATTGACCCTCACATCGATTCATGGCCCCTCGACAAAAATGCCATGGATAATCTGCTCAACCAGATTCGCAACGGCAATGCCTGGAGCACAGAAAATCTTGGCTACGGACTGCTGGGATTCCACGCCATCGAATACATGCTCTATGAGCTCAGCGACGATGGCAACACAGCCCTCACACACAGTCTTAATTACACCGCCGAAGAACTCGAATACATGGTCGGCGTAGCCAACGACTTGCGCGACCAATGCGTGCTGCTTGAGGTGTGCTGGGCTGGAGAAGACAATGTAAGTCAGAAAAAGCTTGACATTCTCGACGAGGCCGATCTCGGCTACGGCGAAGAATATGGCTGGGAGATTGCCAATGCCGGCAGTGCAGGCAGCCGCTTCAAAACATTTCAAGAGTCAGCTGAAGAAATCATCCAGGGCTGTATCGATATCGCCGACGAAGTGGGCAATACCAAGATCGGGCGCCCCCATACTGGTTCGAGCGAAGAAGACAAGAATTACATAGAATCGCCCTACAGCCTCAACTCAATCGAAGACTTCGTGGACAATATCAAGAGCATCCAGAATTCCTATCTTGGAGCTACAGGCGCCGGGACATCCATCAGCACTTATATTAAGAGCGTGAATCCTGATCTTGACACCGAGCTGCGCAATGCTCTGACCGATGCCATCAGCGCCATCAGCGCCATCCCTGAGCCCTTTGCTAAGAATGCCACAGGCTCGGTAGCTGGCAATGCTGTCACTGTCGTTGGTTCTGACCTCGTGGATGTGCTCCAAAAAGTTTACAATCAACTTGGCAAATAATTAAACATTACTCCATATGGACAAAAAGTTTTATATAATTTTGTCAGGAGCATTGATGTTGTCATTGTCAGCTTGCAGCGACGATGACAACAACAATGCTACAGATCCTGAGACCCCTACCACCGAAACCGAGAAGCCCGACTGGTACTATGCTGGTGGCCAGCTTGGCACAGCCTATCTCTTCACATCCAATGCCTATGAGCAACCTACCCCGGCAGTTGAAAATGCCGGTCTGTATCAGTCATTCAAAAATGGAGAGGCTCTCTTTGAGAAGCCATTCATGAGCAATACCAGCGGAGTGCGCAAAGGCTTAGGCCCTGTGTACATACGCACCTCATGCCTCCACTGCCATCCCGGTTACGGCCATGGCAAGCGTCTGCCTGCAGGCACCTTCCAGACCAACGATCCCGACAATGGCTGTCTGCTCGTGGTGTACAATCCAGAGACAGAGGCTTATGTGAGCTGGCTCGCTGGAATGCCCCAGGGCCATGCCATTGCGCCCTTTAAGGCTCCCATCGATGAAAGTCAGATCACAGTAACCTGGCACGATGTCACCGATGAGTGGGGAAACCGATTCGACGATGGCGAGACATATTCGCTGCAGTATCCTACCGTGAGCATGCCCAAAAGCGCCATCTATGTGGTCAATCAGGGATATGAACTACCATCTGACTATGCTGTGAAGCTCGAAAGCACCATCGGAATTTATGGCACAGGGCTGCTCGACGCTATTGATGAGAGCGAAATCTTGGCCCAGTATCAGCAAGAAGAGAAAGATGGTTTTCTGCCCAACGGACTCAACCCATCATTCTTCGCCAATGGCCAATGGGTAAGCATGTATTCCAACACTGTGCAAGGCGATGGCACAAAATATGTGCGCCGATTCACCTACGCTCTTAGCCGCGGTCCCCTCCAGGATGCAGCCGGAGCCAATGCAATCTGGAACATTACAAATGTTACCCGCAGCGACCGCCGCTATCATTATCTCGACGGTGCTGGCACCTACGCTGAATACTCAGCCAAAGATCCCGAGGTGCAAGCCGGATTTGACCAGTATATCGCCACCATCGATCCTGAGCGCACCCACTCAGAATGGTGGGAAGGCGACATGGAGAGCCGCATTAAGAACTATCTGCTCAGCAAGGACCTGCCTGTAGAAATGAGCGACGAAGACTATACCGATCTCATGGTATGGCATCGCGGTCTCGCAGTGCCGGCAGTGCGCGACATTGACAATCCCGATGTAGTGCGTGGCAAGGAGCTTTTCGAAGAGATTGGATGCGCTTATTGCCACCGCCCATCGTGGAAGACAGGCAATGACAACATTATCGACCCTAATGGATTCTTTAAAGGCAGCGAGCTGCCGCGATATCCCAATCAGACCATATGGCCATATACCGACATGGTGCAGCACAAGCTCTGTATGGAAAGCGACATACGCGGCGGATGGTGCCGCACTACCCCGCTCTGGGGTCGCGGTCTGCATCAAAGATGCACTGGTTCGGCTACGTCGGATCGTCTCCACGATAATCGCGCTCGCACAGCTATGGAAGCAATCATGTGGCATGGTTATTCACCCAACAGCGACGCTCGCTATTCAATAGAGAAATTCCGCGCTCTGCCCAAAGCTGACCGCGACGCCATTTGCACTTTTGTAGATGCTATCTAAAAAAGCCCCCTTTACACTGCTATTGCACATTGCCCTTGCGATTATTATCGCAGGGGCTTGTGTCACGCATTGGTCAGCTCTCCATGGCTCTATCACAATAATGCAGGGGGAGCCTCAGAGCCAATGGACAGAGACTGACGGCCAAGTCCGGAATCTGCCTTTCTCCCTGACTCTTGATTCATGCGTAATAGATTATTATCCGGCCACTACATCTGCGCGCGACTATTCAAGCTTGCTCACAGTAAACAAGAGTGGGCACTCCGTGGAACAGGTTGAGGTCAGGATGAATCATTCACTTGAGATCGACGGCTACCGTTTTTGCCAATCAGGGATGACGCAAGAGTCAACAATACTTACTGTGTGCCATGACCCCTGGGGCATTCCAATCACATATGCCGGCTATTTCACTTTATTCTTTTCAATGATCGCCTTTTTCTTTCAGCGTCGCGCCAACGGATTCAGAGCCTTGTTGGCCTCTCCCCTATTGAAGAGAGGAGCGGCTATGATAAGTCTTGCGATAGGCTCAGCCCCAGCCTTTGCAGCCACCAATCCGCCTGTCATCAATGAAGAAGTGGCTGATGCTTTCTCACATCTTTACATTTACAACGATAATCGCGTGGAGCCCATGCAGACCTGGGCCCGAGAATTTTGCGCCAAGGTGTGTGGTAAGGATCATTTTGAGAATTATTCAGCCGAACAGGTAATGCTTGGATGGATTCTGGATTACGACTCTTGGAAGCGTCAGCCAATGATAAAAATCAAGGGAGCCATGGTAAGAGAAGCACTCGGGGTGAAAGATGACTATGCTTCTCTTACCGACTTCTTTGGTCCTCAGGGATACAAACTCGATCCTCTGCTTAGCGACCTCACCAATGCAAATGTGCAGCGCGCCAATGAAAGCGTGCAACTCATCATCTCGGTTTGTACAGGACAAGCCATGCTGATTTATCCTTATTTCTCCTCTCTTGGGAGAATGGAATGGCTATCATGGGTAGATTCGCGCCCATCGAAGATGGAGCTTGATCAATGGATTATGGTGTCGCAGTCGATGGGATCGGTTGCGCAAGCCATTGCTCAAGGCGATAACGCCAAGGCCGCGATGGCTTTACACCAGATTCGCGAATACCAAGTCAAAACTTGCACCCAGGCTGGTTATCCTCTGTCAGAAGCAAAATTCAAGGCGGAATTATTCTACAATTGCATAGCTCATCCTCTGCCAATGTTCATAATCCTGTTATGTTTGGGCTTAGGCGCGCTCGTCCTGAGAGCACATGCTAAACTATGCGGCATCATAGCCTTAGTCATAGGCTTAGCGTGGACCACTGCCATGCTTGTGCTAAGAGCCGTCATAGCCGGTCACTGGCCGCTGAGCAATGGCCCAGAGACCATGCAATTTCTGGCTTGGGTGTCTTTGTTGTTGGCTTGGCTGTGCGCCAAGAAATTTCCAGTGCTAAGAGGAGCAGGCATCTTGGTAGCTGCTTTTGCATTGCTGGTATCGAGCATTGGCTCTGACAGCAATGTGATTAACAACTTGTTGCCCGTTTTAGCCTCGCCGCTGCTGAGCGTGCATGTCATGGTGGTGATGCTCTCCTACGCTCTCTTTGGCATGATTGCCATCATATCCCTGATGGGCTTATGCAGCAGGGGCGACGCCTCAGCCCGCTTTGCTGTCGTAGCTAAGATATTGCTGTATCCGGGAGTGTTTTTGCTGGCTGCTGGCATCTTTTTGGGAGCCATATGGGCCAACAGCACATGGGGCCGCTATTGGGGATGGGATCCCAAAGAGACCTGGGCTCTCATCACGATGTGCATCTACGCAGTGCCGCTGCATTGGATAGCCCTGAAGCCATTCCGAAAACCGCGCGTAGTGCACATCTACTTGCTACTGGCGTTCGCCTCGGTGCTGATGACCTATTTTGGGGTAAATTTCTTTTTAGGAGGCTTACACAGTTATGCTTAAGCCGAAGGTTTCTGCCATGTGTAATGCATCTGATGTGAGAGGCGCGAACGCAGGTTCAATTTGAATCTGCGCACCGGACGCCAAAGCGATATGAATGGCGATGCGAATGCCGAACACGGCATTTGCATCTCTTTTTGAGTTTTGGTCCAAGCATAGCCTACAAGCCAAAGCATGGCCACAATCAGGATGATCGCAGCAATCCACCCTACTGCATTATAGATTCCGGAAATGGCTGCACCGGCAATGCTGCAGCCAGCGAGAAGCCACATTGATATTTCACTCCAAGCGAAAAGACGCCGCCATTTCTTAGGCAACTTTTTGCCCGTGAAGAGATGCGAAAGGCGATACTCACGCACATTCTTTTTGAATGCCCCCACTTCACGGCTAATCATCGCGTCATCAGTGAGCACCACTTCGGTATTGGTGCCATTTGTGATTTCATTCACAAAGATGTCATCGTCGCCATCGCGCAAGTTGAGCGATCGCGAGAAGCCCTTGTTATTGAAAAACAATTCGCGGCGATATGCCAAATTGAAGCCGCAGCCACGGTAAGGCTTTTTGTCGATAGCCGACAATAGCCAAGCCGCGTCATCCGCCATCAGATCATGGCTGATGTGAAGACGGCTTACAAATCCATTTTCCGGGAACTGAGGCTTGCCCCAGCCTATCACCACCTCAGTGGCAGGATTGGCGAAAGGCTTCATCATGTCGAGAAGCCAATTTTCGGATTGTATCTTGACATTTGCGTCAGAAATGACCACTACCTGGCCTCGGGCTGCCTTCACTCCCAGGGTAAGGCCCAATTTCTTTCGGCTCAGATTGCGGGCGCCATCAGGCGTGAATGTCAGATAGATTTTGCCTCCGTATTGGCGCTTGAGCATGCCCACAGCCATGCTGGTCTCTTCGCTGGCTCCCTCATTGACTATGATTACTTCAAATCCGGGCGAATAATTTTGCTGCAATATGGCTGGGAGGTTTGCCCTCAGTTCTTCGGCTTCATTGCGCGCGAAAATCACGATCGATGCCATCGGCAATTTTTCCAAATCTGGAGCCTCTTGTTGCGATTGGTTGCACTGAGAGCGGAATTTGCGCAGTCGGTAAAGAGGCCTGCAGCAGGCAAAAATGATATAAATCAAGCAGAGAAGTGCAATGCCAAAAAGTATGTAAGCTGCCAGCGGCAGTACCAAGTCAAAATACATTTCCTTATCTTTTAACAATACTACCGCAAAATTACAAAAAATTCCCAAAAGTAGCAATGAATTTCCTTAGAATCTCACCACTGAGAAAAAAGTGGCCGTGATTGAGGATAAGGTGTGACGCGTATGCTCTATTTTGAGACTTGTGAGATTGTAGCCGGCCTCCACGCCCATCGCCAAGTGGTCAGTAAGGGTTACTGAACCGTTGAGTGCTCCCTTTATAACAAAGGAATGATTGCCCACATCTATATGGCGCGGCGACAGGAAGCCCTGATATCCAGCCAAGGCCACGGCCCCAACAGCCCATGGACTATTATCAAAACATAGATGCCAGTATCCGCCTCCCATCACGCCAATGGCATTGAGCATCTGAGCGCACCGGCCATCGCGCTTGAGCGGCGCTGTGGTGAGTGTAGCCTCCACGGCCACTCCTGCATCATCGCTTGTAGGTAGCTGCAGACGATAATCAGTGTATAATCCTGTGCCCAGGAAATAGTCGCCCCATCCTGAGCGCGTCGGAAAATTTGTTCCGGTCGACACTGCGAGCATGGTCACATTATTGTTTACCGTATACTTCCAATTCGGGAAGCCGTTTTCTTGCCCAAAGATGGCATTGGTGACACCCCAGGCTATCATGTCAAGCCCTACTCCGAGCCCGGCACCGGCCAATACGTCGCCCGGCCAATGCTGCTTGTCCATCACTCGCTGAAAACCGACGCCGTTGGCCACTGTCTGGCCCGCAAAAGCCCACCACGGGCTGTAGCTGCCAAACATATATGCGAGGCGCTCTCCAATGCCATAAGCCCATACGGCATGGCGCGAAGGAAAAGAATGGCGATCATGGTAATTGGGGCGCCATTCTCGCACATTGTCTTTCAGCACATCCACAGTAGCTACGCGCAGAGCCAATCTGATGCCCAATGATGTAGCCATGCGCGGCCAATTGACTTCACTATAATCAGTGGTGAACTTAGGTCGAGATGCGATGGTGTCGGTCTGCATCTGAGCAGCCGCCACCATCGGCAATAGAGTTATAAGGTAGATTAAGAGTCGTTTCAATTTTTAATAGCTTGGTATATTAGGCTCATCAGTTGCGACCTTATGCTGCTGCGGCTGAATGCCGCATTGTTTCGAGTAGGATCTACTCGATTGCTTAAGAACACAAAAATGAAGTCCTTCTCTGGATCGACCCAGAAGCAAGTGCCTGTAAAACCGGAATGGCCATATACTGCAGCTCCTGCCTCATCACATGTGGGGGTATTATCCAGATTTTCGACATCGGGCTTGTCAAAACCAAGGCCACGACGCGAATTAGGACTTTTATTGGTAGTGAACAAACGTGATGTCTCCTCTTTTAGTATTCTTTTATCGCCATATTCACCAACATTAAGCCACATTTGGCACAATTTCGCCACATCTGTAGCAGTGCCAAACACTCCGGCATTACCTTGGATGCCCCCGGAAAACGCGCACAATTCGTCATGCACATAGCCATTGATGTGCTGCTTGCGCAGATACACATCGTTCTCAGTCGAGGCGATAGAGCCGGGATTCTTCTTATCCTTAGGGCGATAAGTCATGTGGTATGCTCCGATCGGCGCCCACACGCTGTCAGTGACCCAGCGGTCGTGCCATTGGCCAGTGAGGCGCTGTTCCATGTCGGCCAAGAGGCTGAAATTGAGGCATGAGTAGGCATAGTCTCTGGTTTTGAGAGGTTTCGAAGTATAAATGCGTTGCATGATGGTGTCATAGGTCTCCTTGCCTACATAGATACCCTCGGCAATCTTCCAAGGGAAGCGTTCGGTTTGTGTCGGAGAAGTAATATCGGTGCGCAGCCTTACTCCCTTTTGACCATAGAGATTGTCGTAAATCTTTATGGGATGCAGTCGGTCGCGCCGGGAAGAGGTCAACTTGCCCTTGTAGCTGAGCGTATCGATCATGATGTCGTAGAGATTGAGTGTAGGCTGAATGCCGGTTTCGTGGTAAAGCAGCATGCGGGGCGTGACATCGGCCTTGCTCTCGGCATTCATGCCAGGTATTATCTCCGATACGGGCTTATCAAGATCAAAAAGGCCTAAGTCGTAAGCTTTCATTACTCCGGGCAGAGTGCCAACAGTCTTCGACACCGACGCCAGGTCATAAAGGGTTTCTTCAGTGACCTTTTCTCCTCCCTTTGTAGTGCGGCCATAGCTCTTGTTGAGCACTATGTCGCCATGGCGTGCGATCAGCACCTGGCAGCCGGGAAATGCGCCATCTTTCAGGGCTGCATTCACCACGGAGTCTACCTGCTGCTCCAGGTTAGCACTCAGGCCCACCCATTCGAGAAATCCATAGCCAAGTCTTGATTTTGCAAGTTTAACGCCAGCTCCCATTTCGGCCAAGCCCTCGAGATGCACCGGCAACTTTCCATTCACATCGATTCCGCCCATCAGGCCCTTGGCAGCAGCGCGCTGGGTCTCGGGAGTATTGTCATAGACTATCATGAGAGCCTGTTCATTGCCCAAATATGGCTTGAATTTGGCCATCTTGTAGGGATTCACCATGAATACAGGCACCAGGCCTTCCATATCCTTAAGCTTTGCCAGAGCGCCTCGCGACGACAGGCTGTCATTGTACACAGCGGCTATCACAGTGTTATAGCCTTTAAGATCATTTACTTGGTTGCCAGTAAGGTTCTTTGCGTTATACACATCGGCATTGGCATAGCGGCGCAGCATCTTTTCAAATTCTGTGCCATTGTCTTCACCGATATTTACGAGAGCTATCTTATTATTTCCAAGATTGCCAATCGGCAGCACATCACCCTGGTTATGCACCACAGTGACTGAGGCATCAGCCAACCGCTGCATCATCTCTTTTGACTCAATGGAGTTGACAGTTTGCTCTGCTGTCTCCAAATCAATAGGCTGAGTATTATTCACTCCCAAAGCATGCTTGTAGGCAAGCATCTTCTTGCATCTCTCTTCGATTGCGCTCTCGGGTATTTGTCCATCCTTTACTGCTGCAAGCACCACATCGATGTCATTCTCTGGCTTGCGCGAGCCTAACAGAGCATCAGCTCCAGCTTTCAAAGCAGCTACGCAATTGTTCCCCTCTACTTGGGCGCCCTGCATGCCAAGCCCGTCGGTAAATACGATGCCCTGGAATCCAAGTTCATCCTTAAGCACGCCCGTGGTTATGGCATTTGACATCGATGCCGGAGTGCCCGAGGCATCCAATGCCGGCAGTGAGATATGGCCTACCATCACTCCGGTGCACTGCGCCTTTATGAAATCCTTGAAAGGCTTAAGGTCTATCTTGTCGAGAGTCTTGCGATCATGATTTACCACTGGCAGCGTCTTGTGTGAGTCGGCATTTGTGTCGCCATGGCCAGGAAAATGCTTGGCCACAGCCATCACTCCTCCATCTTCCAATCCCAGCGAATACTTTACGCCGAGCTTTGCCACACGCTTGGGATCTTCGCCAAAACTCCTGTAGCCAATCACCGGATTGGCAGGATTGCAATTCACATCAAGCACAGGCGCGAAATTCACATGGATGCCCATGGCGCGGCACTCGCGTGCCACTTCCTTGCCGTAATCGTATAGTAGGTCTTCATCCTGAATGGCGCCAAGGCCCATATTGTGGGGGAAGCGCGGAGCTTCAGGGATGCGCATCGACAAGCCCCATTCTCCATCGAGAGTCATCAGCAGCGGCACCTTGGCCAGACTCTGCGCATAATTGGTCATTTCGGCATATGCCTGGAGATTGCCACCAGAAAAGAGGATGCCACCCACCTGGTTTTTCTCCACTAATTTTTTAAGAGCATTTTTGCTGGCCTCGCCTTGGTCAGGTGCTACCATGGGCACAAACAATTGCGCCACCCTCTCGCGCTCGCTAAGAGCGTTGTAGACCGAGTCGACCCACTCCTTGCTTTCGAGGTCGTTGGCCATGACATTGAGCTGGCTTGGACGCGGCTGCACCACCGAAGCCAGGAAAGAAATAAGGATTGATAAGATGAAATAATTCATTTCCCCTGATGATTAATATGACATAATGAATAGTTGGTTAGTTCTCTTTCGGGCGCATGCGCGGTTTGTCACTGGCTGTGAAGGCTTTGCCCTTGGCAGGTCCATTGCGGAAATATTCGATCAGATCCTCATACACGATTGTCGGACTGCGAGCTATAACCTGGCCGCAAATCAGAGGATGCATGTAGTCGCCGCCTTGTGCCAGATAGTCGATAGTGGCCAAGCGGTAAGTCTTGGCCGGATCAATGTCCTTGCCGTCAACTTTGAGGCTTACGCATTTTCCCTGTGCCTCGTCGTAGACGGCATCCACATTGGCGCTCACGGCTTGACCTCCCTGGCGCGCAATGATGTCGAATGTGGCCAATAGGCTGTCGCCTGGCACTTCAATCACCTCATAGCGGTTAAAGAAAGGCATCAATGTGATCAGGTCGCCCTCAGTAATCGGTCCCTTTGCCAGTCCACGACGAATGCCTCCCTTGTTGATTAGCGCGAGGTCAACCTGCTCAGCCATCTGCCGACCGCGATACATGGCCAGATCTGCCATGAAATTGAGCATTTCATCGCCGCCTTGATCTATATCATGCTTGGCGAATGTCACTTGTCGCTGGTTGATGCTGTCCACGCTTGCGCGATAGGGAGCTATGATTTGCTCTACGCTGCCATCAATGCGCGAATCGAGTCGGCTGTCCACGCGTATCAGGTCATATTCCGGAAGTTTGCCCAGGCTGTCGAGGTCAATCGTGATTTGGCCCACATATCGTGCTCCTTTGGCTGTCTGCGTCACAGGTATCATGCGTCCCTGAGCATTTTCAATAAGCCAGGGCTCCGACTCTGGATCTTTAGGATTCACCAAAGTGTGGCTATGGCCGCCTATAATCAGATCAATGTCGGTAGAAGCGCGGGCAATCTTCACATCATCATTATATCCGATATGGCTGAGCGCCACCACATAATCGCAGTTCTCAATGTTTTTCAGATACCAAGCCATGCCTTTTGCTGCTTCGTCCTTGTCATAGTATCCCATGCCTTCATAGCAGTAAGGCGCAATCATGCCCGAGGGCCTCAGATTGATGCCCATGAATCCTATGCGCTTGCCATCGATTTCTCTTATGGCATAAGGAGAGAAGAGACCCTCAAGGGGAGTGCCGCGCATGTTGTAGTTGCTTGTCACCAATTGAGCTTGAGCAGTGTTCAAGTTGTCAGCCAAGGCTTGCAGCCCATTGTCGAATTCATGATTTCCGAGGATGCGTATGTCGTAGGCGAGGTCATTCATGAGCTTTTCCTCAAGCTCGCCCTTGTAGATATTGAAAAACAGCGAGCCTTGCACCACATCGCCCAAGTCGATCAGCAATGTATTGGGATTCTCATGCCTTACGCTGTCGATCACCACTTTGCGGCGAGCCACCCCGCCCAAATCATCATCAACGAAAGGATCTATTTGCGAATGCGTGTCATTGGTATGCAGAATCACCAATTTTTCACCCTTTGTCGCCAGGGCTGTGCAAGCCATCAGCGCACATGCAAGAATGCAACCTGAAATTTTAGTCATTGATCTAAAGCACTAAGATTTAAGAGTATCTAAATTTTCCGCTAAGTTACGCATTTTTCCCGAAAAAAAGGCAATCCCAAGGCAATAAAAAACCGGGTTTGTCATAATAGTGCAGCGCTCCCCGCCAATGATTACTCCATGCTGTAACCATCAACAAGCTGACGACCGACCTCTATGCAGTTCCGCGAACTGCATATCAACCCTGATGCAAGACTATTACCAGCAGTTCACGGAACTGCTCTCCCTAAACCCAGCCTGACCACCCACATGACCCGCCTCCTATCCAATTTCAACCCTGATGCCAAAGTTTGGGGAGTGCAGTTCCGCGAACTGCATGCCTGCCCTGATGCAAGACTATTACCAGCAGTTCGCGGAACTGCACTCCCTAAACCCAGCCTGACCACCCCATGATATGCCTGAATACCGACCCTGATGCGATGGTGGGTTTGGGGAGTGCAGTTCCGTGAACTGCATGCCTGCCCTGATGCAAGACTATTACCAGCAGTTCACGGAACTGCTCTCCCTAAACCCAGCCTGACCACCCGCATGACCCGCCTCCTATCCCATATCAACCCTGATGCCAAAGTTTGGGGAGTGCAGTTCCGCGAACTGCATGCCAGCCCTGATGCAAGACCATTACCAGCAGTTCGCGGAACTGCTCTCCCCAAACCCAGCCTGACCACCCCCCATGATATGCCTGGTTGGGATGTGACAATCTTATTATCGTCACCAACTCTCATGATGAAATGTTTGAAGATGCAGGACACACCATACAAATTCAATCTATATCTTCCTTTAGTCATCTTCCTGAAAAATTCCAATCTTGAGACGATCAATTTCAAAGCAAAAAGCAAAATGTCAGTCTTCCTGTTCAAAGAGGAGGGTCAGAGGGAAATTCATGAATGACAATTCATAATTTCCGCTGACGCTGTGGTAGCGCCCGTCTTCTACAAAGAGGCCGACAGTGCCGTCTTTTAGCATGCACAGATCTGAATAGGCTGACAAATCGGGCAAAAGGCATTTAACTATGGGCCAGGTGCAACCATCGTCAAAAGATACAGCCACCGAAACATCGCGCCTTGCAGTGGAATTGGCTGGATAGGAATGAAGCAGGATTGAAGAGCCATCTGCCATTTTTGTAGAAATAATGGCTCCATTGCAATCAGCTGAAACCAAGCCTCCGGCAGTTATAGGATAAGTCCAAGTGGCTCCACCATCATAAGAACGAGAAAATTTTCTGCAACCCGGATAGCGAATGCTCATCAGCAGAGATCCATCTTCCAATTCCACAAGCTTAGATTCGTTTCCTTGGTCCGCCATTGGAGCGTTGTTTGGATTTGCCACTTGCCATGTCTTGCCTAAGTCATCTGTGTATATCACATACTCTTTCACGTTCAATGTGCTGTAATTTTCAGCCTTGGTGTTCACATTGCAAACAGCCATTATCCTCCCTCTGTTTTCTCCATTCTTTAGCACCAACATGCTGCCTGATGCCACAAACGCGCCTTGCCAATCATCTTGGTATACCTGGTCTTGAAATGATACTGGCGATGTCCAGGCCACTCCGCCGTCCTCGCTTTTGCTATAGTACAATCCGCAAGGACTTTCATTGGTGCCCTGCCAAAAGCCCCGATCGCCTGTGAAAACCGCCAACAGAGTATTGCTATCAGCAACATATGCCATTGCCGCATCTCCGTAAGTTTCTGTTGAAGAGATGCCACGCGCTATAGTTATGGCCTCGCTCCATGTGCGACCGTTATCCTCGGAACGCTTGCACACTATGCTTATGACATTAGGAAGATCCATATTGCTATCTCCTCGCTTGTCAGCTAATGCCACAATCGCGCCATCATTAGTGACGGCTATCGCAGGTATGCGATAATATTTCGAACCGTCCTCACCCTCACTAAAGACCTTTGTGCAAAACACCTCATCAGAGTTAGCTAAGGAAGACATCACAGAAAGCAAGAAAGCCAAGAATAAGGTTTTCTTCATGGTAAAAAGCATTAGTTTGGGGAGCTAAATTCGAATTAACTTTAGAGGATAGCTATTTCTTCTGGGGAAAGGCCAGTAGCTTTTGCTATTTGGTCAGCATTCAGGCCCATAGCTTTGAGGTTTGCTGCCACCTCAAGATTTCTCTCCATTTTGCCCTCTTTTTTAGCAGTGGCTAACGTGTTGTTGTAATCACGCATCTCTTTAAGGCTCTCTTCATAGGCGAACTTCTCCTCGTCAGTGAAGGCGCTAATGCGAGCCTCCTCGAAGAATCGGTGGAAGATGGTTTCCTTGAGCTTCTCAGGATATTTGTCGAAGAGATAGAGATTCTTGATCACATACATCCACTTTTCTGTCAGAGTCTCGAGCTCGTCAATGGTTTTATTGAACTTTGGGAGCTCAATGAAGATGTAAGTTAGTTTCTGACTGAATATGCGGCCTGTAGGCAGTTCACAAAGGCGAACAGTGTGCATATAGGCCGTTTCGGCCTGGAATTCCTTGGACTCGAAATTCAACAAGGCTATCGTGTAAACCTTTGGGAGGTTGAAATCCCAATCTCCTTTCTTCGCCGCATCATCTATCGCGCGGGCAGAATAGAATATTGTGCGATCAATGAAGTACTCTTGGCTGCCGC
>CAYTXF010000064.1:0-19230 GCA_964440745.1 uncultured Bacteroides sp. | reverse complement strand
GCGTTTTAGACGCATCGGCTGGTGTATTTCGAAATTGAAGCAGATAGCTTTCATTTTATTATCAATTATTAATTATCAATTATTAATTATTATTAGGCCTTTCCTAATACCTTATTGTAGATGTTGATGACTTTCTGACCGGCCTTGTCCCATGTGATCTGTGCCACTTCGGCCAGACCATCCTCGCGCAGAGTTTCGTACATGGCGGGGTATGAGCAAATCGAATTGATGGCGTCGGCCATGGCATCGATGTCCCAGTAGTCAGTCTTAATCACATTGTTGAGGATCTCGGCGCATCCGCTCTGCTTGGAGATAATGCTGGGCACGCCCATCTGCATTGCCTCCAGGGGAGAGATGCCGAACGGCTCAGATACCGAAGGCATGATGTAGACATCGCTTGCCTTGAGCATCTCATACACCTGCTTGCCCTTCTGGAATCCGGGGAAGTGGAAGCGGTCGCTGATTCCGCGCTCTGCGGCAAGATTGATCATCTTGTCCATCATGTCGCCGCTGCCGGCCATCACGAAACGCACATTGTGATTGTTTTTCAACACCTTTGCAGCAGCCTCTACGAAATACTCGGGACCTTTCTGCATGGTGATTCGGCCCAGGAAGGTGACAATCTTCTCTTTGGGCTTTCTCACCTCTACGTTGAGGAGTTCGTCGCTCAGAGGCACCACAGCGTTGTGCACAGTGGTCACCTTGGCGGGATCGATGCCATATTTTTCGATTACTGTCTGGCGGGTGAGATTGCTCACGGTGATGATATGGTCAGCATTGAGCATGCCGTCGCGCTCGATTGAGAACACGGTAGGATTCACATTGCCGCGGCTGCGGTCGTAATCAGTAGCATGCACATGGATCACCAGGGGCTTGCCGCTCACCTGCTTGGCATGGATGCCGGCGGGATAGGTGAGCCAGTCGTGGCTGTGAATGATGTCAAAATCAATAGTGCGAGCCACCACGCCTGCCATGATCGAATAGTTGTTGATTTCTTCGAGCAGGTTGTCGGGATAGCGGCCTGAGAATTCGATGCAGCCCAGGTCGTTGGTGCGCATATAGTTGAAATCGGCATAGATATGGTCGCGCAGACGGAAGTAGAGCTCAGGATCCATCACCTTTCCGATGCGGCTTTCTACATAGTCGTAGCTTACGTCGCGCCAGCACACAGGCACTTGGCTGGCGCCAATGATATGAGCGAAAGAGCGGTCTTCATCGCCCCAGGGCTTGGGTATAACGAATGTGATATCCATATCCCCGCATTCCCACATGCCTTTGGTAAGGCCGTAGCTCGCTGTGCCCAGTCCGCCGAGGATATGAGGGGGGAATTCCCACCCGAACATTAATGCTTTCATTGCGGTATCGTGGTGTTAGATTGTAGCTTTTTCTTCTTCTTTTTTCTCTTGATCCTTGGTGAGGCGCTTCACCATGCGCAGGGCGCGCAGCACCTCGGCCACATTGGTGGCGTGAGACACGGCTCCGCGGCCGGTGTAGGGCGGGTTGGCGTCGTAGAGCTGGCTCAGCGATCCGATGCAGCCTTGCGTCATCTCTTCCTCAAAGCCGATGAGCATGCGGTCGATGTAACTGATGCCGCTCATGCCGAACACGCGCACATAGGCGTCGGCATAGAATCCGAACAGCCAAGGACGAGCCGGACCCTGGTGGAGGGCCAATTCGCGCTCTTCGGGGCTTCCCAGATAGAACGGGCGATAGCCATAGCTCTTGGGCGAGAGTGTGCGGAGGCCCTTAGGAGTAAGGAGCTCGCGAGTGACGATATCGAGCACGCCTTTGCGCTGACGGCGATCCAGCGGCGAATAGTCAAGGCCAATGGCCACTGCCATGTTGGGACGCACTTGCGGATCGGCATAGCCGTTGCTTACATAATCGTAGAGATAGCCATAGTCATTGAGGAACACGTCGACGAAAGGCTGCTTCATCTTTTCAGCGGCCTCTTCCCAGCGCTTAGCGTTCTCTTCCTGCTCAGGCAGCGGAGCGGCCAGGGCAGCGGCGAACTTGAGGGCATTGTACCAGAGAGCGTTGAACTCTACCAGATAGCCTGTGCGCGGAATCACGGGCTTGCCATTGAGCTGAGAATTCATCCACGATACCGGGCTGGTGGTGCCGAGGGTGGTGAGCAGGCCGTTCTCCTCGTCGACACGCAGATTGGGATGTCCGCCGTCGAGCACGTAATTGAGGATTTCAGCAATCAGGGCCATGTAGCGCTTGCGTGCTTCCTCATCGCCGACATTCTTGGCATATTGTTGCAGAGCCCATACGCACCAGAGCGGGATGTCAGGCAAGTCGATGCCGTGGATGCGGGGCGATAGCTCGCCTTTCTCCATGAAATTGCGCAGAGCCTCGCTGGCTGTGCCCATGATTTCCTCAAAGTCTTTGCGATGGTCGATAGCCAGGGTGAGGCCCGGAAGAGCCATCATGGTGTTGCGTGCCAAGATTATGCCCCAAGGATAGCCGCTGATGATGAAGTGGCCGTCCTTATCGGTGAGGTAGAATTGCTTGGCAGCGTTCTTGAGACAGTTGAAGAAACTCGAGCGCGGAGTGCGCGAGATGATTTCCTTTTCATACATCTTGGTGAGCGAGCGGGGCGACACAGGCTCAACGCCGGCCGAGAATATGATGCTCTCGCCCTTCTTGATTGGAATTTGGAAATAGCCAGGCACCCAGAGATCCTCGGTGTAAGGCACTCCACGCTCCATATCCTTGATGTATTCGATGTTTTTGTACCAGTTGGGATTGTCGACCCACTCCACTTTGCGCGAGAATTGCATGTAGAGGGTGGGATAGCCATTGTAGAGGCATGTGCCGATGCCATTCTCCACCGGTATAATCTCGCGATTGATGGCATCGTTGGCGATGCACAGCGAGTTGCTTTCGCGGAAAGCGAGGAACGGGCGGAACTGCAGGGTTGTGGCTGAGTGCGCGTCTACAAGGGTGTAGCGAATCAATAGGCGATTTTCTTGTGAGATGAAGATTTTCTCCTTAGTGAGGATCACACCACCTACGCGGTAGGTCATGCGCGGCACATTCTCACAATCGAACTCACGGATGTACTTATGACCATTGGGGCTGTAAACGCCTCCTTGGTAACGATGGATGCCCAGATTGAAGGGAGCACCGTGTTGGATTACCGTTTCATCAAGGCTCGACAGCAGCACATGGGGCTTGTTGCCCATCTCGGGGATGGGGATCACAAGCAAGCCATGCTGTTTGCGGGTATTGCACCCTACCAGTGTGGTGCAGTGGTAGGCGCCTGCGAAATTGGTGCGCAGCATCTCTTTCGGCAGGCTTTGCTCGAGATTGATGAGTAGGTTCTTATCAAATTTAAGATAACTCATTATAATGGTATTTGGTTGTTAAGATATAAACTTTTAAGGTAATTAGAGGTGCGATTTGAGATTATTCCCCAAAAATACAAGAAATTTTACAACCCACCAAATATTTGTGAAAAAAATGTGATTTTTTTCACAAATTTATTTTTTTGAGAAGAAATTTGATAAGAATTTAATGAATTTTTCATCGTTTTCAGGCAGCTTCGCCTAAGGGGGAGAAAATTCTCCACTCCCTTAGGCCATGGCGTGCCTCGTGTGCGTCATGCCAACGGCAGACATGGCTTTTAATGGTAGATTCGGGGATAGAAGATTGTAGGAGAGTACCTGAGGCCCCTGAGCCTAAGGAGTGTTCTCACTGGTTGGTTTCAGGTTGCTAAAGATTGATTTCTTAAATCATGACGCGAAGTTACTCTTTATTTTTCGTATTAACAAATCGAAATTTGTCACAATTTTTACCTCAACTTACATCACATTGATTATCAACGTTTTAAAAAGATGTTAAAGATATGTAAAACACGTTACGCGCCCCCTCATAAACAAAATGCATGGCCCCGGAAGAGACCATGCATTTTTGTTATGATGGGCGGGACGCCTGATTATCTCAGGAGCACCTTAGTGCCATTGATTACATAGATGCCGGGAGCCAGGCTACTGAGAGCCTCCTTGTCGGCGCCTAACACTACCACTATGCCATTGAGGCGATATACATCGTAGCCGTTGGCGCCCTCAGCCACAATGCCTGCGATTGAGTTCACGGTAGCTCCGTAGAAGGTGAATGCATATGTGCCCAGAGCGGCGTCATCGCTGGCAAAAGCAGCCTCATACTGGCAGTCCTGATTGAAATAAATATCCTCGGCAGGGCCTGCGCATACGAAATATGCATCCTGGCCTTCCTCGCGATTCATCTCGGCTGAGTAAACCTGCTCATTGTTGGCAAGATTGGTAATGGTCAGCGACAGAGCGTCGATCTCAGGATAATCAGCGGCCTTGAGGTTGGTGCGCACGCGAATCTGCTCGCCTGCGGGCAGCACCGAGCAATCCTTGTCCTCAGCAAATGGAGTCGACCACAGCACTACAAGCTGATTGTAGGTGGCCTTCACAGTCTTGGCATAGCCGTCGTTGCTTACGATGCCCGAGAGCGACACGGTCACCGGCTCAGTCTTGGCGCGCTCAGGCACTGGAATGTTGAATTCCAATTCGTTGTCGCTTGTTGCGATATTTTCCAGGTCAGCGGCTGCGATGAGTTCGCTGTCATTGGCATATTGGAAGAGAATGCCATCGTAGCCGATGATGCAGCTTGCGTTGTTGATCCATAGATTGATGGTCGAGGTATTTGTCAGGAACGAACCGCTTGCGGGATTGAAGTCAACATCAAGCACCTGCTCTTTCACGATCTTATAATAAAGAGTGTAGGAATATGATCCTACTGATCCTGCGCCAGCGCCCTCGGCAACCACTCCATTAGAGTCGAAAACATTCGAGAGTTTGACCGACACCATTGCGCCCTCGGTCACATTGCAGCGAGCAATTGCTGCTGCGCGATTCACGCCTGTAAGATCAAATGACACTGTGTTGCCATCGACCACGCCGTAAAGACGCTCGAAATAGTAATTGCCCTCTTCTTCCACGTTGCCGGCTCCAATTGACAGTTCAGGGGCGATGGTGGTGCTCAGATCGCCAGAGAATGTGAAATAGAACACGCCATTGGGGTCGCCCGGCTCATAATATGAAAGGAAGTCATTGCCGGTGGCAACGTTGGTCTCAACGATGTCAATCGACTTGGGCGAAGCATTGTAGTTGATGTCAAGGATGCCGTCGCCATTGTAGAGATCGCCACCAGCATTGGAGATGCCCTGGATATGGAGCACAAAGGGGGTGATGTCGTCGGAAGCGAAAGTGCCGTCGGCATAGAATGCTGCCATCCAATCGCCAATGCGTATGCCTTGGGTGGATAGAGAGGATGTGGAATATGAGTAGTCAGAGGTCACGCCATTGCACTCGATGTAAGCGCGAGTATAACTCCAAGGCTCGCTCATTGTCACCAGGATATCGCCTGTGCCATTCACATGGTCGTTGAAACTTGAGCCTTCCTCGGGATCAATGCTCTTAAGAGAGAAAGCCTGGGCGCCCTGCATGTTCCAGATAATGTATCCGTTGTTGCCGGGATTCATCAAAAAAGAATTGTAAAGGGTATAAACCACGCCCTCTTCCACATTGATGGCCCATAATTGGCCTTCTTCGCATTGGCCAGCAGTCTGAGGAGTAACCTGGGTGCCATCCTCGGCAGTATATACAAAAGAGTCGCCTCCGTACTGATAGAGGATGCCGGTCGACGGAGCCGTGATTGTGCCCGTCACCGATGAAAACGCCTGGATGTAGTAGGGTGTGCCGAGTTCGATTTCCCCGAGATCCACAGTTTCGGCATTGGCATAGCCATAGCCCAGGCATGTGCATGCCAGGGCCATAGCGATGTTTGAAATAACTTTTCTCATCTTATTAAATAATTGATTTGAATATTATCTGATAATCAGTTTGCGCACAGTCACGCCAGCCTCGGTAGCAACTGCCACGATGGCCACTCCGCGATATCCGCATACATTGAGACGCAGCATGTCGCCAGCGGCAGCATGGCCCTTGGCCAGAGTCACGCCCGATGTGCCGAACACCGTCACCTCAGCATCAAGATTGGAGGCCACGTTGATAGCGCCATTGTCAGCCACCACGCTGATGGCAGACTGGATGTCCGACTCGATGCTTCCGATTGATCCGGTACTGCTGTTGAATGCGCAACTGTTGGCATTGATTACCTTTCCGGTGATGCCATCAATCATCATCACGATTACCTGGCAATTGTTCGGGTCGGTGATGACTCCCTCGGCCAGGGTGTAGGTGAGGGTCTGCGAATATTCTTCGCCAGCAGTGAAATCATTGTTCTCCATGTAAATGCCGCTTGCAGCAGTGGTGAATGGCTGGCGGGCAAGGTGATTGATGTTGAAGATCACATTGGATCGGCCATATGTGCCACCCTTGCCCCACTCGCCTAAGTTGGCATCTTCTATCTGGGCAAATCCGTTGCTTTGGAACACTTGCACTCCATCCTCAACCACCACAGCGAAGAGACCAATATTCTTGCCATTTGAGGTAAGGGCATAGCGCACTGTGCAAGGCACGGTCAGCAGACCGGTCTCCTCGTTGTAGGCAACTGAGAAATTGATGTCGCCCTCGGCCGGAGTGTTCATTTCCTCGACAGCGTAATCAGCCCAAAGCATGATGGGAGCGCCGGTGGAATCGGTAAGGCCTTCGCCAGTGTATACGTATGTACTTTCGTTGGTCATCATGGGCGAACTCAGTTCGCCGCGATCGATCTTGCCCATTGGGGCCGAAGATGTCTGCAGCACATTGTCGCAATAAGTCATGATATCAGCCCACAAGCCGGTGCTGTGGCGGTCGCCACCGTAGGCACGCAGGATGATGGGATAGAAGTTGTTGGGATACAGGGTGCTGATGTATTCGGCAGCCAAGAAGCCAAGCGGACAGTTGCTGCAAGTCGAACCGGAGATTTCCTCAAGCACCATGATGCGCTCGGGCTCGAAGGCCAGATTCTTGACACTCAATTCGAGGATGCTTTGCTCCTGGTCAAGGCTCAGATCCAGGGTGTACTTGTTGATTACGCCATATTCCAGCGGAAGTTCTTTTGCAAACTCAAACGGATAGCGGTCGCCCTTAGAGAGTGAGAGTCCTTCCTCTTCGATGCGATCCACTTCCACTCCGTCGCCGTCAAGCAGGATCAGGGTAGCGCTTTGGAAAGTGTCGATTTCGCTTTCCACGGTGAGCACGCCCTTTACGACCACTGATTCCTGATCAACCACGCTCTCCGGAGTGGTGAGCGAGGTGAGGAATGCGAAGTTGCGCATTACCATCACATTGTCGATGAAGATTGCGCTCTGGTCAGTATTATTGTTGTTGAAGAGCACATAGATGTTTTGCTGAGCATAATCCTTCAGGTCATACACGAAATGCTGCCAGTCGCCAGCCAACACCTCTTCATTCTCGCCGGGCGAGAGCACTGTCTCGATGATCAGGTCGCCATTTTCGCGAATGTCAGCGGCAAGTTCATCGACCATGTCGGCTGTGATGTTGTTGTAAACCTTGTCGGTAGCGTAGATGTACACTCTCAGCACATCCTCCTTATTATTGAGATAGCTCTGGGCATCGAAGCTGAGGATGCATTTTTCGTCGGGGATGTAGAGCCACGGGGTCATCATCCAAGTATCGGCAGTGCCGGCAGGCTCAAACATCGAGTGGGTGGCGATTGCCTGATCCAGGCCGTCATCGTCCATCACATTTGTCCAGGGGGTATTGATGGTAAAGCCCCAGTTCTGCATCTGAGCGGTGGGCTCATTCCAGGTGGTCATCCAGTACATGAAGTTGGAAGCCCATGTATTGGTAAGGTGGCTGAAATCCTCAAAGAAGATGTATTTGTCATCGCTTGACACAGTGCGCACATAGGCACCGGTGTAATTCAGGATGATCTCTTCGTTGCCGCCAGCGCCTGAGAGGTCGGTGATCGACCCTGCGGCAATCACTACCTGGTAGTCAGACCCTTCGTAGAGATACTGGGTAGTGGCTGGATAGAAATAAGCCTTCTTTCCATCGTATGCCGCTGCCATGTTGGCAATCGGGCTTTCTTGGCCTGACACATAAAGAGCGGCACTGAAATTGTCATCGACCTTAATGCTTGAAGCAAAAGTAAGTTCGATCATCTGCGAACTGCTCAACTCAGCAATTCCTGTATTGTTGGCAGGGGTAATGGTCAGCGGGGTCACAGGCACATCGGCACGGCCCTTGTACGTGAATGTGATTTCGTGGTTGGCGATAGTGGCGTCGTCCTTAAGGTTGAGGAAGCCGGCCGGAATCACCACCTTGTAGGTCTTGTCTGCCTCCATTTGCTTGTGGCGGAAGCTGATGTGCAGTTTCTTGTCGTTGTCATTGGCCACAGCGGTCGAACTCAGGGCAGTGGCCCACGCATTGTTGTCCTCGTCGAAGACCTGTATGGTTGCGGGATCGCCCTTCATCACAATCGAGCGGTCAAAGATCACATCGATGTCGGTAAGATTGGTCATCATTGTGCCGCTGGGGATGCTGAGGCTGTAGTTGGCCATAAGATCCACGCGCGATGCAGCGTCGGCAAAACTTTCAGCCATCTTGAGCACATAGCAGTTGTCATAACTTACCATCACCAGAGTGCGGCCATCCTCGCTCATAGCCTGGCAACTTCCGCTGACTCCATCGCCATTGTACAGTGCCAGATCCATGCCGTAGACCTGGCTCAGGATCTCGTTGAAGCTGATGAAATACTTGCCATAGCGAGCATAAGCGGTAGGATAAGGATTATCGGATGCGGCATGGGCAATGGCTGTGCCCTCGGGGGTCACCTGGTCGCCACCGAAGTCATGATCGTTCTCATCATCATAGACGGTAAGCTCATCGGCCACGCGGTCGTACACGAACGGAGTCTTGTACTCGGTGCCACCCTCCACTTCGCTTCCACCGGGCGACATGTAGAATGTGCCGGTCACATAGCGGCCATCAGGCGACAAGTACTGATTCCAGATATGGAGAATGCCCTCGTAGCGGGGAGTCCAAGTCCAGGAGGCCTTGTCCAGTTCAAAACCTACGGGCTCCCAGTCCTGGGCATCGACATCATATACGAAAGCAAACAATGGATAACCGGCTTCGTCCTTAAGATAACTGGTGGCATAATCGCACAGCAGGTATTTGCCATCAGGCGAAAGGTTATAAGCTGCGCATTGGCGGTATTCCACGCCGCTCATGCCGCGAGTTGGCAGGTTGCTCAGTGGAATCTCGGTAAGAGTGGTCAGATCATAGAGCACAGGCTCGGCAAGATACATGTCCTCGCTTGAGCCCACATATCCGCAGGCGTATTTTCCATCAGGGGTGACTCCCAAGAGATTGCCTGTGTCGCAACCTTGGTGAGTAATGGGCAAATAAGTCCACTCGCCGGTGGTGGGTGTCCAGAATGCGGGCACTCCTCCTTCGCTGCCCACAACGGTGCCTCCGTCGGTGACATCGGTTATCGATGCCCAACCGCTCTCGGTGGTGATTGTGGTAAGCTGCAATGTGGACATGTCGATCAGCGACCCGCCAGCGGGCAGGGGATTGTCAGTGTCCTGGTCTCCGGCTGTCTGGGTAAGTGCCCATTGGCCATTGTTGGAGAGGGCATTGATCGTAAGCAAATCCTCGCCTTGGTAAAGCTGGAAGATTTCGGGCTTTAGATCACCATCGGCGGCATAAGCGTATGAGGCTGCCAGCCCACCGAGGATAAACAACAGATTTTTAGCTTGCATAGAATATAAGTAGTTAAGTAATAGTAGCAATCCTTGCACGATTGACTCCAGCCAATCGCGAGTTCTTCTTGGTTTAGAATGCAAATTTACATTTTTTCTTATCAAAAATGTCCATCATATAGGAATAAATAACTATCTTTGCAAAAAATTAACTATAATCCACAAAAATTATGACAAATCGACAACTTATGCAATGGGCCTAGGCCCAATTAAAGGGTGGTTGGGGAATGGCCGCTCTGGTGACCTTTATCATGGCTTTGATCGAAGGTGCATTGAGCGCAACCTATGTGCTTGTTCTGCTGGTAGCCGGTCCCCTATCATATGGCTATTTCCTCTATCTCAATCGTCAAGTGGATTACAAGCAGCAGGACCTCAATCTGCTTTTCGAAGGTTTCACCAAGCATTTCGCTCAGTCACTCATCGCTGGTTTGCTCATCTCTCTTAGCGTAGGCATTGGCTGCCTCTTGCTGTTTGTGCCCGGCATCATTCTGGCATGCGGCTTCTCAATGACATATCTCATCATGATCGATCGCCCCGAAATGAGTGGCGTTGACGCTATGAAAGCCAGTTGGAATCTCATGAAGGGCCAGAAATGGAGCTATTTCTGCCTCTGCTTCCGCTACATCGGTTGGATTCTTCTGAGCCTCATTACTTTCGGCATCCTGATGATGTGGATCCAGCCTTACATGTACACAGCCCAAATCGGTTTCTACCGCAAGGTCTGCTCGCAGAACGCTACCGCCTTCTAACCCACCAAATCACCAAATCACCAAATCACCAAAACACCAACCCACCAAATCACCAAATCACCAAAACACCAAAAATTTCACCAACATTTTTGTTGGTGAAATTTTTTTTGTATCTTTGCTGACAATTTTGTTAAACTATTTTGACAAACATTCTGACCAATCATTATGACAGTACACATAACACCCACCGAGCAGGCGATACTGAAGGCGGCCGAGGAGGAATTCATGCTTAAAGGCTATGGAGGAGCGCGCACAGCGGCGATAGCCCAGCGCGCCGGCGTCACTCATGCCATGCTTCATTACTATTTTCGCACGAAAGAGAGCCTGTTCGACAGGATTCTGCAAGAAAAAATCGAGTTGCTCACCTCGCAATTCATATCCCTGTTCACGCTGGATTCATCGTTGCCAGTAACAGAGAGAATCCATCAGGCCATAAGCCGGCATTTCGACATACTGATCGACAATCCCCACCTGCCTGGCTTTATCCTGGCTGAGATGCGCAATAATCCGCAACTTTTGGAAGGATGGTTCGGACGGTTGCACAACATATTCGTGCCCCTTGTGATAGGGCTGCAATGCGAGTTGGATCAGGCAGCTGAGCAAGGCCTTATTTGCTCGGTCGACGCCGCCATGCTTTTTATGGACGCCTTGGCTCTGAATGTGGCCTCGATAGCATGCGCAGATGTGCTATGCAAGGTTTACATGCTCGATCGCGACGACTATCTGGCCCGGAGAAAGCAAGAAAATCTTATGGTAATAAAAAAACGCCTCATGCCATGCGACGATTAATCTCATTACTGATGACCCTCTCCGCTCTGGCCTCGTGGAGCCTTACCTTGGATGAGGCCCAGCAGCTCGCACAAGATCGCTATCCGCTGATGCGCGATTACAATCTGATCGAACTCACCAGCCAATACACGGTCGAAAATGCCGCTAAGGCGTGGCTGCCTCAATTAGGGCTTGGCGCCCAAGGCACTTGGCAGACAGCAGTGTCATCGTATCCCGACTTGCTTAGGGATATGCTCGAGCAAGGCGGCCTCAACCTGAAGGGTGCCGACAAATTCCAATATAAAGTGTCGCTCGATGTCAGCCAGACGATTTGGGACGGCGGCCGCATCAAAGCCCAGCAAGAAGTGGCTCGAAAAGAGGCTGAGGAAAATCTCCTTAACAATGATGTGGAGATGTACAAGGTGAGGGGCACGATTGTGGACATATATTTCGGACTGCTGCTACTTGAACAGCAGGATCAAGCACTCCAGGCTACCCTGACCTTGCTGAAAGCCAATCTCGACCGCGTAAATGCTTTGGTGAGCAATGGAGCGGCAATGGCAAGCGATGCCGACGCCATTGAGGCCGAGTTGCTCTCTACCTCCCAGCAACTGACCTCAGTGCAAGCCTCAGCCAGTGCATATCGCACAGTGCTGGGCCTTTATATTGGCGATCGCGCCAAGGAGGAACTCGACACCCCGTCCGACATGGCTTTGCCCGCGTCCAATGACTCGCGCCTGCGCCCCGAGCAATTGCTGCTCACGGCCCGTAGCGCTACCCTTTCGGCCCGCGAAAAAGAAGTGAAGGCATCCGTGATGCCGCAAATTGGCGCGTTCGCCCAAGGATACTTTGGATATCCGGGCATGAACTTCATGGAATCCATGATGAATCACAAGCCGACGTTCAATGCTATGATCGGCCTGTCAGCCTCCTGGAACATCAGCAGCCTTTACACAAAGAAGAACAAGCTCGCAAGCCTGCAGGCCTCGAAAGACCGATTGGATGTGGCTCGCGATGTGTTTCAGCGCAATATCGACATACAGTCAACGCAGCAGCGCAACGAAATCAATCGCCTCAAGACCATCTCAGAGTCCGATGCCAAGATCGTAGAACTTCGAGCCAAGGTGCGCCAGGCTTCTGAGGCTCGTCTGCGCGAAGGCATCGTAGAGCCTACCGACTTGCTGCTGAGAATTACCGATGAGAAGAATGCTGTGATCGCTGCCAATTCGCATCACATAGAATACTTGCAAGCCTTGTATCAACTCCATTACACGTTGAATAATCAATAATTAAGCATCAACTATGAAACTTCTGCCTATACATGCCATTATATTGTCAGCCAGCACAATTGGGAGCCTGATGCTGGCTTCGTGCGGATCCAAAACCGATTACGATGCCCAGGGCACCTTTGAGGCAACCGAGGTGACCGTATCAGCCGAGGGCACCGGCAAAATCTTATCCCTCAACATCGAGCAGGGCGACAGCGTCACAGCCAACCGACCTGTAGGCCTGATCGACACTCTGCAACTCTCCCTGCAACTCAAAGAACTGGCCAGCCAGCGCGAGGCTTTGCTCAAATCGCGTCCCGACCTGAGCGCGCAAAAAGCCTCGCTTTTGCAAGAAATCGCCGGCACCACTACCGACCGCGACCGCATACAGCGCCTGCTCCAACAAGGAGCCGCTACCCAGCAGCAACTCGACAACCTCAACACCAAGCTTTCTTCGCTGCAGGGGCAACTTCAGGCCCTGGTGTCAACCATGAACAATAACACTGCCAATCTCAACGAACAGGCCAATGCCCTGGAGGTGCGCCAGGATGCCATCGCTGACCAAATCGAAAAATGCATAATCTCCTCGCCCATCTCCGGCACCGTGCTGGCGAAGATAGCCGAGGCAGGGGAAGTGGCTTCGTTCGGCAAGCCGCTCTTCAAGGTGGCTGACATGGACCACATGTATCTCCGCGCTTACTTCACCAGCCACCAACTCTCATCGCTTAGGCTGGGCCAGAAAGTGAAAGTGATGGCCGACTATGGCGGTGGCAACGAAAAAGAATACCCCGGCACCATCACATTCATCGCCACACAGAGCGAATTTACGCCTAAGACCATCCAGACCAAGGACTCTCGCGCCAATCTGGTGTATGCCGTGAAAATTTCAGTGCCCAACGACGGCTTGCTCAAAATAGGCCTTACAGGTAACGTATATGTCGGCTCCGATAACGATTGAAAATATCAGCAAAACCTATGGCTCGGTCAAGGCCCTGAGCGACATCACCTTCAATGTCGGCGAAGGCGAACTCTTCGGGCTTATCGGGCCTGATGGAGCCGGGAAAAGCACGCTTTTCCGCATCCTGTGCACCCTGCTGTGCCCTGACAGCGGCACTGCTCAGGTGGAAGGCTGGGATGTGGTGAAGGATTATCGCCAGATACGCCAGCATGTGGGCTACATGCCGGGGCATTTTTCTCTCTATCAGGATCTCACGGTGGAGGAAAACATCAATTTTTTCGCCTCCATTTTCGGCGTGCCGCGCAAAGAGGGATATCAGCTGATTGCACCCATTTATGAGCAGATCGCGCCATTCAAGAACCGACAAGCGGGGAAACTCTCAGGCGGCATGAAGCAAAAGCTGGCCCTGTGCTGCGCTCTGATCCACAGGCCAAAGGTGCTTTTCCTCGACGAGCCCACCACAGGAGTCGATGCTGTGAGCCGCCAAGAATTCTGGGACTTGCTTGCTGGCCTCAAGCAGCAGGGCATCACAATCCTTGTGTCCACTCCCTACATGGATGAAGCCATGCGCTGCGAGCGCATCGCCCTGATCAATGCCGGGAAGATTATGGAAATCGACACCCCTGCAGCCTTGATAGAGAGATATCGCATGCCTTCGATCGAAGATGTGTTCATTTACCTTATGGGAGGCAAAGACATGCAGTTTGACTTCTCCCAGCATGTGCGCCCCGAACTCGAAAAATCCATCAATGTAAAGGATCTTACAAAGAAATTTGGCAACTTTACCGCTGTCAACCACATCACCTTTTCCGTGGAAAAGGGTGAAATTTTCGGATTCTTGGGTGCCAACGGTGCCGGAAAGACCACAGCCATACGCATGCTCTGCGGCCTCAGTTATCCCACCTCGGGATCGGGCACTGTGGCCGGATACGACATCACATGCCAAGCCGAGGAAATCAAGCGCCACATCGGCTACATGAGCCAGAGATTCTCTCTTTACGATGATCTGAGCGTATGGGACAACATGCAATTTTTCGGCGGTCTCTACGGCATGACCTCCAAGCAGATCGACGAGCGAGGAGCGCAGCTTCTCAAGGATCTCAATTTCTACGAGCGTCGCAATGATCTTGTTGGCGACATTCCTTTAGGCTGGAAACAGAAACTGGCATTCACCGTGGCCTTGCTTCACAACCCCGAAATAGTGTTTCTCGACGAACCCACAGGCGGCGTTGACCCCATCGTGAGGCGCCAATTCTGGGAACTGATATATGAGACAGCGGCCAAGGGTGTCACTATATTCGTGACCACTCACTATATGGATGAGGCCGAGTACTGCAATCGCATCAGCATCATGGTGGCAGGAGAGATTAAGGCTCTTGACACTCCCGAGAATCTTAAGCGCCAATTCCACGTCCAAAGCATGGACGAAGTATTCCGAATTTTAGCCAGGGAAGGAGGGCAGCCATGAAATTAGGACCTTTCATTTACAAGGAAACTCTCCATGTGCTGCGCGACAAGCGCATGCTCTTCGTGGTGCTGGCAATTCCCATTGTGCAAATGCTGCTGTTTGGCTTCGCGATTTCCACCGAGGTCAACAACATCAATGTGGCCATCGCCTATGAGCGCTACGACGAAGATGTGCGTCAAGCCATCGAGCGCCTTAATGCCAACCCCTACGTCACTGTAAAGGGCAGCATCGACAACTCTCAGGCCTACGCCACCTTGCAAAAGGGCGAGGCCGACGCTGTGGTGGTGTTTCGCAACGGACAGGACTTGCAGATTATCTCCGACGCCTCCAATCCCAACATAGCCCAGTCGTCGACGGCCTATCTGCAATCGATAATCTCAGGCAATAGCACCGCTTCGCTGCCTGTCGATGTGCATTATCTTTATAATCCGTTGCTGAAGTCCTCTTATAATTTTGCTCCTGGCATCATGGGCATGCTCTTCCTTTTGGTGTGCGCTCTGATGACAGCGGTGTCAATCGTAAGGGAAAAAGAGACAGGCACCATGGAATTGCTGTTGGTGTCGCCAGTGCGGCCTGTGCAGATCGTAATCAGCAAGATGGTGCCATTCTTTGCGCTTTCTTGCATCGACTTGGCTCTGATCTTGATCATCGGGCGCTATCTCTTGGAGGTGCCCATGACCGCGGGGATATGGCCAATCATCCTTTTCTCACTGATTTACATAGTGCTTTCGTTGGCTTTTGGCCTGTTGGTGTCGACATTCGCCAAGAGCCAAATCATGGCCATGCTCATTTGCGGCATGGTGATGATCATGCCGGTAGTGATGCTTTCGGGCATGATTTTCCCCACCGACAATCTGCCCATAATCCTTAAGCAGATCAGCTACATAGTGCCTGCCCGATGGTACATCGATGCCATGCGCAAGCTTATGGTCGAGGGATTGGAGCTGAGCCTTGTGCTTGACGATCTCATCATTCTTTCTCTGATGACTGTCTTGCTGATGGCCATCGCAATGCGTAACTTTAAAAATCGCCTGTAGCCATGCGTGTTCTTCTTGTAGTGCTTCGAAAAGAGTTCCGTCAATTCTTCCGCAATGCCTTCTTGCCCAAACTTTGCATCATGTTTCCCCTGATGGTGATGCTGGTGCTTCCGTTGGTGGCAAATCTCGAGGTGAAGAATGTGGGCGTGGTGGTGATTGACCGCGACCACAGCGAGGTGTCGCGCCGCATTGCCAGCGACATATCGGCCAGCGAATATCTGAGTCTTTACGCCGAATCGGATAATTTTGCGCAAGCCATTGCGATGGTGGAGCAGGGAAAAGCGGATGTGATCCTGGAGATTCCCTGGGGCTTTTACGATTCGCTGTCAACCGGCGAGCCAATGACCCTCAACCTATCGGCCAACTCGGTGAATGCCACCAAGGGCACCATGGGCGCGCGGTATTTGCAGCAAATCATCCTGGCCGACATCATGAAGGAGGGCGCGGCAGCCACGGCAGAACCCGCGATTAGCATATCTACCCTAAATCTGTTCAATCCCACTCTCAATTACAAGCATTTCATGATTCCGGCCCTGATGATCATGCTGATCGTGATGCTTTGCGGCTTCCTTCCAGCCCTCAACATCGTGGGTGAAAAAGAGACCGGCACCATTGAGCAAATCAATGTTACGCCCATCAGCCAGCTTACGTTCACGCTTGGGAAAATCGTGCCGTATTGGATAATCGGTCTGGTAGTGCTTACCATAGCGGTGATTGTGGCATGGCTGGTATATGGGCTTTCCCCGCAAGGCGGGCTGCTCACCTTGTATCTGGCCACTGGGCTTTTCATCATTGTGATGTCGAGCATGGCGGTGGTTATTGCGAATTTCAGCAACAACATGCAGCAGGTAATGTTTGTGATGTTCTTCTTTGTGATGGTTTTCATCCTGATGAGCGGCCTGATGACCCCAGTGGCATCGATGCCGACTTGGGCCCAAACTGTCACCTACGGCATCCCGCCGCGATATTATGTCGACATCATGCGTGCCACCTACCTGCGCGGCGCAGGCATTGCCGACCAATGGATCTGGTTCATCACCCTCAGCGGCTTTGCCTTTGTCTTCGCTCTTGTCGCCATCCTCACCTACCGCAAACAGAATTAAACACAAGTTGTTAAGGACTTGAACGTTATTGAAATTTCAAAATAAATTCGTAACTTCGCACCATGGAAAATAAAACTGACATAACGGCAAAATACAACCATGCTGCGGAACTAATCAAAAATGCGATTCTGCATGGCCAATATGAAGCAGCCAAAGGCATCAACAGAGTTCATCTTCTCACTAATTTTGCCATTGGTAAATACGTATCCCTCAATACACGCAAAGGTATTTGGGGTTCTGGAGCTTTAAGAACTATCAGTGAAAGGTTGCGAAAAATAATGCCTGGATTGAGGGGTTATGGCGAGACTCAATTAAAGGAGATGCGCCTGTTCTATGAAGCATGGTCTTTTATTGATACCAATTCGTCGGTTGCAACCGACGAATTGAAGCATTTAAATTCGTCGGTTGCAACCGACGAATTACAAGGTGTTGATTCTGTGGAGAATATACTAAATTTGATAAAAATAGAGACACCTATTAATTTCCCTATGGACGATTATTTGAGAACACCTTTCACACACCACACAACAATTGTACGCAAATGTTGTAGCAATGAAGAACGCTTTTACTATATGCGAAGATGTGTTGAAGAACATATGTCAGTTCAACGATTGGAGAAAATTATTAGTGATAAGGAATTTAATAAAGGTGATACTCTACCCAATAACTTTATTGAAAGAATTGGAAATGATAACCTGGCACGTAAAGCTGTCTTACAATTCAAGGATTCGTATTTTCTAGATTTCATCAACACCGAAGAATTAGGTGAACGCGACATTGAAGACATTGATGAGAGAGTAATAGAAAACGCCATAGTACACAACATCAAGAATTTCATAATGACTTTTGGTCATGATTTCACCTTTATAGGAAATCAGTATAGAATCGATGCCTTTGGAGAATCTCATTATATAGATTTGTTATTCTTTAATCGGGAATTGGCATGTATGGTTGCCGTGGAGTTAAAAACAGGCCGACTAAAATCTTCATATATGGGTCAATTACGTGATTACCTTGCTCTTTTGGATGATTTTGTGAAGAAACCACATGAGAACCCCAGCATTGGAATTGTCCTTTGTAAAGATGTAGATCGTACGAGAGCACAGTACCTTATACGACAGTATGACAAACCAATGGGTGTTGCCACCTATAAAACACATCAGGAAATGCCTGAGAAACTTCGAAAAGCTCTTCCAGACATCGAGGATCTAAAGAAATTGTTATAACTTTATTTGTGGATTTTCGTCCTTCTTAAAAATACAGTTTTGGACTTTAGCCATTTTAAGTTTTGTGAAGTTTCAGAAAAAAAGGAGTAAATTTGCGAAAATAAACGGACTTTTATATGGAGAAGATATTGCTTGATGTGCACACCCATACCGTGGCCAGCGGCCATGCATTCAGTTCATTGCAAGAAATGGTCAGGACAGCCGCTGACTTGGGGCTCGAATATCTTGGCATTACAGAGCATGGGCCCAACATACCAGGCACGTGCAAGCCTATTTATTTCCGCAATCTGCATGTGGTGCCTCGTGAAATCTATGGCGTGAAGCTGTTGCTTGGAGCCGAACTGAACATCCTTGACACTAAGGGCACCCTTGACCTCGACCCTAATTACTACAAGCACATGGATCTCCGCATCGCCGGCATACATAGCCAATGCTACGAGCATGGCACGCGCGACAAAAACACAGCAGGTATGATTGCCGCCATTCGCAATCCTTGGGTGCAGATGATAAGCCATCCTACCGACGGCACCGCTGACATGCTTATGGCACCTATTGTGCATGCAGCCAAAGAGGCAGGCACCATCCTCGAAATCAACAATTCCAGCCTAAAACCCATACGCCATAAGGAGAATGCCCGCAACAATACCCTCGAAATACTGCGTCTGGCCATGCAACTCGACATGCCAGTAATCCTGAGCTCTGACGCCCACATATCATTCTCCATAGCTGACTATGGCAACCTCTGGCCCCTGCTGGCCGAAACCAATTTCCCCGATCGTCTTATCCTCAATTATTCGCCACAAACCTTCCTCAAGGCTCTCAAACTCAATCCTGTTGGGCAGTAAGAAAGGTCAAAGAGACCAGTGCCACCATATTTAGCATTGAGAAATGCAGATTTTTTTGGAGATGTGAGGGATTATTTATAATTTTGCGGTTAT
>CAYTXF010000063.1:0-19367 GCA_964440745.1 uncultured Bacteroides sp. | reverse complement strand
GAAGGCGACTTAACATATTTACCCGTGCCAATGGTGATGTTTTTGTGAAATCCCCTAACGTAAAGCCTCAGTCCCACCACCTGTGGCTGGTTTTTTGTCTTCTAACACGCTCAGCCATCCTGCGCTCCACCGCTGGATTCGGTGAGGCTGTGTCAAAATGCCTCTTAACAAGGGAATCCCGGAGGGATTCCTTGACAAAAGCCTATTATGACACACCCCTCTTAATCTTTTCGGGTCGGGTAAAATTTTAAATCTTGTAAAAGTGGAAATATTTCACTAATTTTGCCAAACATTGTATCCTTTACGTTTTCATGAAAATGGCAGAATTAAAATATCCATTGGGGCTGCAGGATTTCTCCGAAATCAGGAGAAATGGGAATGTGTATGTAGATAAGACGGCTTTTGTGTACAAGATGGCCCATGATAAGAAATACTATTTCCTTTCCCGGCCGCGCCGCTTTGGGAAAAGTCTGTTGCTTTCTACATTGGATTATTTCTTTAGAGGAGAAAAAGATCTGTTCCACGGGCTTGCTATCGAAAGTCTTGAGAAAGAATGGAATTCTTTTCCAGTGCTTCATTTCGATCTCAGCACGATAGAGGCTGATACTGACCGCGCCCTTAAGGCTGACCTGTTGGAAAGCATCATCGAGTACGAAGAACAGTTCGGAATTCTTCCAACACCTGAGGAAGAAAAGACGCAATCCAGTGTAGAAAGGCGATTCAAACGCTTGATACGTAGAGTGTATGAGAAAACAAGCAAACAAGTAGTGGTTCTCATTGACGAATACGACAAAGGCATCCTCGATGTGATTCGAGATGAAAAGAAGTTGGAAAAGAACCGCAAGGTGCTACGCAATTTCTTCACTCAACTAAAGGCAAGCGATAAGTATTTGCGATTCGTGATGCTTACAGGCGTATCTCGTTTCCAACATTTAACCATCTTTTCTGGATTAAACAATCTTACTGACATCTCGATGGAGGCAGCATTCTCTACGATATGCGGCATTACTATGGAAGAGCTGCATACATGGTTAGAAGAAGGGGTAGTGGCTTTGGCAGAAAGTCAGGGGACTTCGGTAGATGACATTTTAGAGGAACTCAAACAGAAATACGATGGCTATCGCTTTTCAAGCGCTGAAAATTTAGTATTTAATCCCTATAGTCTGCTCAAGGCTTTGGACCTAAAGGAATTAGGCAATTATTGGATGTTGACCGGCACATCCCGGGTATTTATCGACTTTTTGGCCGAATCGGATTTCGTCCTTGACGATTTGGTCGAGGAATGGTACAATGAAGAAACTCTGGCAAGCATTTTCGACAGAAAAGCCCCAGTGCCATTACTCTATCAAACTGGTTACCTTACTATTTCTGACTCAAACAAAGGTCTCTATCAACTTACAGTGCCTAACGGCGAAGTGCGTTGCGCCTTAATGGAGCAACTGATGCCCCTCTACATGGGCATTAGCAAGAACATCCCTATGCGTTTGCAGAAAATTAAGGATAAAATCCTTAATGGTGATCTCGACGGTTGGCTCACCGAACTAAAATCCATGATTGCCACAGCGCCATATCAGTTGTTGATCAAGGATGAAGGAAATCCCGTTGAAAGATTTTATCATCTGATGATTTACCAAGTGTTTATCTTATTAGGAATTGACACATGCAGTGAAATCAATATTGCAGGAGGGAGAATTGACATGGTAGCTAAAACTCCTAAGCTAATTTATGTTATGGAATTCAAACTGGATGGCACCCCGTCACAAGCTTTAAAGCAAATTGACAAAAAGGGATACGCCATTCCTTTTGAACCTGATGGCCGTCAGATGTTTAAAATCGGAGTGGTTTTTTCCTCGGATACCCACACAATCTCCAAATGGAAAATCCAAGCGTGCTCCTAAGCCACGCTCCAACGCTCCGGTCTCTGAACTCAAAAAATTCAATCTATGGCATGGGGTGAAGGTGACATTTTGTTATAAAAATTTGTTAAATTGATTAATTTTTGGCTTACTTGCATAATTTGTCAAGGAAAAATACGTAATTTTGTAGAAATGTTTTCTGATACCCGTAAAAAATGGAAAAAATTGACAAACTCGATCGCAAGATTCTCGATATAGTAATCAAAAATGCCCGCATACCCAGCAAAGACGTAGCCGTAGAGTGCGGTGTGTCGCGCGCTGCTGTGCACCAGCGCATTCAGCGCATGATTGACCTGGGCGTCATCACCGGTTCAGGCTATCTTGTCAACCCGAAAGAACTGGGCTACATGACCTGCACCTACATCGGAGTTAATCTTGAGCGCGGCGCCATGTACCGCAATGTGGTGCCCGAGTTGGAAAAAATTCCTGAAATCATCGAATGTCATTTTACCACCGGCCAGTATTCAATGCTTATAAAGCTGTATGCTCGCGACAACGAGCATCTGATGCGTCTGCTCAATGACCGCATACAGAACATCCCCGGCGTCACTGGCACCGAAACCCTGATCTCGCTGGATCAGTCGATCCATCGCACCCTGCCAGTCGAACAAAAATAATGGCGTAGGATAATGAAACAAGGAAAAGAAAAGAAACCCAAAGACTATAAAGCAGATTTCAACCGTCGCATTGCGGAAATAAAGCGCACCCGCTGGGTACGCTTTGGCATCGTAGCCCTGATATACCTGGCCTGGGTGGCCTGGCTGGGCAATTGGTGGTGGACCCTGGGCCTGATTCTGCTTTTCGACATCTACATCACAGGCTACATCCCCTTCACCTGGTGGAAGAAGTCAAAGAGCAAGGCTGTGCGCGGAGTGATGAGTTGGGTCGATGCCATCGTCTACGCCCTGATTCTGGTGTATTTCATTTTCGGATTCTTAGGACAGAACTACATGATCCCCTCGTCATCGCTCGAAAAGACACTGCTTACCGGCGACTATCTGGTGGTGAACAAGGTCACCTACGGTCCGCGCGTGCCCATCACGCCTGTGCATGTGCCGCTGGTGCACAACAAACTCCCCATCCTTAACTGCGACAGTTACCTCGATTGGCCTCAGAACGACTACCATCGCCTTAAGGGATTGCGCTCGGTGGAAGTGGGCGACATTGTAGTGTTCAACTTCCCTGCTGGCGACACCGTGGCCACCAAATATGAAGAGACAGCCAACTATTACGATCTGGTGCGCGCCTACGGCTGGGAGCGCATCAACAGCGACCCCGCCACTTTTGGCGAGGTGAGATACCGCCCCGTGGATCGTCGCACCAACTATGTGAAGCGCGCTGTGGGCATCGCTGGCCAGAACCTGCGCATTGTCAACGACACCATTTACCTCGACGGCGTGGCTCAGCCTTTCCCGCAGCATGTGCAATTCCGCTACTTCTTCACATCGCCTCGCACCATCACCACCGAAATGGCCCACAATTATGGCATTTCGCCTGAAGACCTGGTGCTCGAATCCAAGGAGCGCGGAAATGTGGCCAACTTCATCCGCTATGTGGGATTCGACCCCAGCCATCAGCTGTATTCCGCCACGCTCACCTCGCAAATGATCGAGGACATGAAGCGCGACGGCCTGATCTCCGGCATCATTAAGGCCAACGATTTCTTTGTCACCGGCAATGGCGAAATGTATCCTCAGGGACTCGGCCGCGATTGGAGCACAAGCAACTGGGGTGGCGACAATGGCGTGGTGATTCCCGCCAAGGGCATGACCGTGACTCTCGATCAGGACAATTGGGATCTCTATTCGCGTTGCATCCGCAACTACGAAGGCCACCACGACGCCTATTTCAAGGATGGCGTGGCTTACATCGATGGCCAGCCTGCCAAGGAATACACCTTCAAGATGGACTATTATTTCATGATGGGCGATAACCGCGACAATTCGCTCGACTCGCGTTTTTGGGGCTTTGTTCCCGAAGATCACGTAGTCGGAACACCCCTCTTCGTTGTTATATCTTTTGACAAGGATCGTTCGATTTTTAATGGAGGCATCCGTTGGAACCGCATGTTCACGACCTCAAACCCAGATAAATAAAACCTTATAACTATGTTTACATACACCGACGATAATGACAAGAGCTACGGCCTCACAGGCATGGTGATTTCGCTCAACGTATGGGATCAGAGCGAAATGCTTCAGGAAGTGAATCTTGACAATGGCGAAGGCTATTCGATCACTTTCACCCCTGACTTCTATTTCAACGGCAACCCGCGTTATTCGGCAAAACTTGCCTGGAACGAAATGGTTGGCCAATACAAGACACTCTTGGCCTTAGTGCTTGGCAACATCGTATGCCGCAACATGGCTCAGCATCACCGCTATCTTAGCGAAGATTGCCGCCGCGAAGTCTATGACCTCGTAGCCGACGAGGGCCGCGAATCATGCAGCCTCGAAAAGGATGAAATAGACAATCTCTTCAACAACACCCTGCAATACCTCGAAGGGCTCTACAGCAAAGCGCAGATGACCATGTTCGCTCAGCGTTTCGCCAAGGAACTGGTGCAGCGACGCCACATGACAGCCAGCGAAATCAACGATCTCATCCAATATCTTCGCACTCACTAATGCTAATCAAGGTCAATGACCGCATAGGGCGCTTTGCGCCCCAATATTACGGCTCAGTACAATATTACGCCACTCTGGCGCAATATGCACGAGCCGTAATTGATTTAGACCTGCGCTACGACAAGCGCTTCAAAAGCGTGCACCGCTGCCAAATCGTAGACACACGTGGCGAACTGACTCTTACCGTGCCAGTAAGCCGGCCCAAAAACGAAGACCCCGGTGAGAAGCGACCTTTGAGATGGAACCAGATCACAGTGTCGTCGCAGGCCGGATGGTGGGCCGATCATCGCGTGTCGCTTGAGTCGGCCTATGGCCGCACTCCTTTTTTTGAATTCTACATTGACCGTTTTCTCCCTTACCTGCGCGACATCAACATCCCCATTACCCAGATGGATATGGAGCTCGACAAAATCATACGTGCGATCTTGGGATTGGAAACTGATATTCTATATTCTGCCGAAGACATTGATCCCGCCATAATCGATGATTATCGTCGCAATAATTTTTCCCCGCAAAATTTCCCTCCCTACTATCAAGTGCGCAGCGCCCAATTGGGCTTTCGACCCAACCTATCAATACTCGACCTCATTTTCAATATAGGTCCCGAGGCTCCGCTCTATCTGCGCGCCCTCAATGAATCATAATGTGCATTTGGCACGCCCCCTATGCGCGACTTATCTGAATGTATATGTGATGTAGGCCTTTGAGGTCTCCGGAGCAGTCTCGGGCTGGCTGCGCGTGAACTTGTGGCGGCGCACCTCGGCAGCGCATGCATTGCGCACTGAGGTATTGGTGGCGGCTGGAGCATCGCCGCCGTCGAATTGCACATTCGTGACATTGCCATTGCGGTCAATGGTCACTATCAGTTTCACGCTCCCGGTCACAGTGCTCATTACTGGGGAATAATTGGGCATTCCCCAGCCTCCGCCTACAGTGCCCGTGCCGGTGCCTCGCAGAGTGCCTTGGGGCGAATTGCCGTCGGCCACGCCATTATTCCCGGCATCGGTAGTGCCGCTGCTGTTGTTGTGCTTCCCCTGGCTCTTGCTAAATGCATTGGCAACCTCATTGTCAGCTTTGCGCTTGATTGCCTCTTCCTCCTGTTTTTTCTTATCCACTGCAGGACCCTCGGTTTTCTTTTCTTTCTTTTCTTGGACTTTCATGGGCGAGTCCTGCTTCGACGTAACTGCCTTGGGAGCTTCTCCGGCAGAGCCTTGATCTTCTACATCAGTACCGGCAACGGGCGTAGGCTGAGATTCCAACTGCTCGTCGGCTGTAGCGCGGCTTGGCTCATCTCCGCTCATGTCGGGAGCCGAAGGCATGTTCATCACCTCGATGAACTCCTCCTGGTCGAGCACTATGCCCCTGTCATTGTCAGCCTTGGCCATGGCCACTGGCGATAGCGATAGATGCGTCACCATCATCAATAGCAATACCACGGCGGCTATTGCCGCTGTGCCAAGCACGGCCCATACGCGAGCTTTCTTTTCTATGCCTTTTTCTTGCTCCACAAGGTGAATAATTCTATGTTAATATTTCTATGTAAATGATTCTATATGTTATATTTATTAGTCTAATCTTTCCATAGACCAAAGACTAAAGACTAAAGACTACTTTTGTGTCTTTGTGGCCAGTACCATTTTGATGTCATTTTGGGCCCCAACGTTTAAAACCTCCACAATTTTTCCATACTTTACTGCCTGATCGGCATATATGGCCACTGCGCTCTGCGTGGTGTCTTGAGCCAAGGAGGTTTGCAAGAACATGGCAAGTTGGTCCAAATCCTCCATCATCTGGAGGTCGCCATCATCGTAAGCAGCCGCCACGGTGCCAATGGAGTCGATGTATACTCGCGTTGAAGGCTTCAGCGAGGTCTGCTCGGTGCCCTGCGGCAGATTTATCTCCATAGCCGTGGGAAACACGAATGTGGATGTGGCCATGAAGAACACAAGCAGCAAGAATATGACATCGGTCATTGATGCCATGGAAAAGGCAGCCTGTATGTTGTTTTGTCGTTTCAGCATATCTTAACCACTATCTTGCCGGTTCGTTAAGGAGGTCCATGAATTCCATGGTTTTGGCTTCCATCAGATTCATCACCTTATTGATGCGCGCCACCAGGTAATTGTAGGCGAAAAGAGCGGCAATGCCCACGATAAGGCCTGCCACGGTAGTCACCAGGGCTGTGTAGATGCCTCCGGCGAAATCACCTATCGAGGCCGAGTTTCCGGCGCTTGCGATCGAATAGAAAGCCTGCACCATGCCGATCACAGTGCCCAAGAATCCCAGCATCGGAGCTCCAGCGGCGGTAGTGGCCAGCCAGGCCAGTCCTCGGCTGAGAGAAGCGATCTCAAGATTGCCCGTGTTTTCTATAGCCATCATCACATCGCTCATGGGGCGCCCTATGCGATTGATGCCCTTGAGTATGAGTCTGGCATAAGGCGAGGGAGTGTTTTTGCAGAGGCGCACCGCGCTCTCCACCTCGCCTTCATGGATATAGTCGCGTATGCGCTTCATGAAGGTGTCGTCGAGTTTCGAGGCTTTGTATATCACAATCGCGCGCTCTATCAGTATGTATAGGCTTATCACGGCCAATACTGCCAGCACGATCATGATCCAGCCGCCATCGACGCATAATTGCCATATGGATATTTCCATGTTTTTGGTATTTTTGGTCTTTAGTCTTTGGTCTTTGGTCTTTAGTCTTTAGTCTTCAGTAAGAATGCCTATTGTTGGTTGTCATTTAGGGCAATTCTTGTAGCGGTTGGTTGTCATTTAAGGCAATCCTTGTAGCGCTTGATGGTCTCTTTGAGGCCCAGATAGAGGGCATCGCTTATGAGGGCATGGCCGATTGACACCTCGTTGAGATAGGGCAGCTTTTGCTTGAGATAAGCCAGATTGTCCAGATTCAAGTCATGGCCGGCATTTACGCCCAAGCCGCAATTGTGAGCCGCCTGGCTGGCCTCAACGTAGGGAGCCACTGCCTTTTCCGGATTCTGGGGATACTCGTCGGCATAGGGCTTTGTATAAAGCTCCACGCGGTCTGCTCCGGTGCGAGCGGCCAATTTGATCTGCTCTGGGTCAGGATCCACAAAGATCGATGTGCGGATTCCGGCATCCTTGAATTTCTCCACCACATTGGTGAGGAATTCCATATTGTTGGCCACATCCCATCCGGCATGAGATGTGAGATCGTCGGGGGAGTCAGGCACCAATGTCACCTGCTCGGGGCGCACGCGCAGCACCAAGTCGATGAAATCATTGCTGGGGTATCCCTCAATGTTGAATTCAGTGCGTACCAGCGGACGCAGCATGAACACATCGTCGTGACGAATGTGACGTTCGTCGGGACGCGGATGCACGGTAATTCCCTCGGCACCATACGTCTCGCAATCCTCGGCCACCTGCTGCACGTTGGGCACGTTTTCGCCTCGCGCATTACGCAAAGTGGCCACCTTATTGATATTTACGCTAAGATGAGTCATCTCTATTTTGGGGTATATGGAACTTTTTAAATGTTTATAACGTTCTAAATTATGAAAATTGAATATAATTGATTAATTTTGTACTCGCAAAATTACTCAGAATTTATTAAATGACGAAAGATTTAACATTAAAAGATAATGCAATGTATGAAATTGGGCAGCTTTTTCCCCCTGCGCCTGACGAAAGTCACCTTTTGATAGGATGCCGGCGCAGCGATTACAGCGCATCGCGCATTTCTCACGCGGTGGAGGATTGCAATGCCCAATTGCTCAATCTCAATGTCACAGCCCTCCCCTCAGAATTTTCTGAACTGATCGTAGCCCTGCGTGTGAATCATCGCAACGTCGAGGCTATAGCCCGCTCTCTCACCCGATACGGCTACGAAGTGATCGAAGCCAAATCCTCAGCCGAAGAAGAAAATCAAAGCATGCGCGAGCGCGCCAACGAGGTGCTGCGCTATCTGGAAGTGTAAATAGAGAGAAAAATCATCCTCAATGAAAATCGCAATCTACGGCAGTCGCCAGCAGGTCCCATACGCCCAGCAGTTGGCTGAGTTTCTTGACATTCTGCATCGGGAGAATGTCGATGTGGTGATGCATCGCAAACTCTATGACTTGCTTGTGCATATCATACCTCTGCATCTTGCTTGCGTGAAAAAAGTGGTGTCCTCTGCCGATTTCAACGCTGACTTAGCCCTGAGCATCGGTGGCGACGGCACATTTCTGCGCACTGCCATGTGGATTGGTGACAAGGAAATACCCATATTGGGCATCAACACCGGCCATCTCGGCTTTTTGGCCGGCGCAAGCATAAGCGAATTGCCGGCCGTGGCCTCAGAATTGCTCGAGGGCCGCTATGCCACCAGCGATCGCGCCCTGATCCATGCCAGCGGCATGGAGATTGCCGGATGGCCTTATGCTCTCAACGAAGCCGCTCTTACCAAAGAGGAGACAGCCTCAGTGATTGTGGCTCATACGGAACTTAATGGCAAGCATCTGGCCGACTACAAAGCCGACGGCCTGATTGTTGCCACCCCCACCGGAAGCACAGCCTATAACCTGTCGGTAGGCGGTCCCATCCTGCAGCCCGACGTGCCTGCCTGGGTGCTTAGTCCAATTGCCGCCCACAGCCTGGGCATGCGGCCCCTGGTAGTGAGCTACGACTCCACTCTGCGCATCAAGGTCAGCGGGCGTGCTCACAGTTGGCGCCTTACTCTGGATGGGCGGGGTTACAGCATGCCCATTGACTCGGAAGTTACCCTCAGCCGGGCATCTTTTTGCCTTAAGATTGTGACTCGTCCGGGTCATGACTTCGCCAGCACTCTAAGGCAAAAACTGCGCTGGAATGAATAGATGATCAGAAAATTAGGCCATGAAGGGATATATAAATGTATCGGGAGATTACCAATTCGACAATCTGGGCATTGTGCATGTGATCATCAAGCCAAATGCTCAGAGCATACATGCGCGCTGGAAAGGCGCCAAGCTGCAAGTGACCCTTCCCCCAGGCACTTCTTATGAATTTGTGGAAAAGACACTGGACCAGTTCCGCCAAAGACTTGAAAATTCCAAACCTAAAGCTTTGTATTACATAGGTCAGAAATTAGAATTTCCTGAATTCAGCGTGGAAATCAGCCAGCAGTCGCACATCCCCGACAAGATGATAATGCGGTTCAATCCGCCCGAGGGGTTGATCCTGATAGGCAACAATTGGGATATGGAGTCGGCCAACACAATGGCACAAATCAGCAAATTCCTGTGCCGCATAGCCCAGCGCATTGCTCCTGACACCTTGATCCCCCATGCCCGCAGAGTGGCCGACCGAATAGGGAAGACACCCCTGGCCTGGACCATTAGCAACGGCCATCGCACTCTTGGCCATTGCAACAGCAAAGGCACCATCGCACTCTTGGCCATTGCAACAGCAAAGGCACCATCGCACTTTCCTACGCCCTGGTTTTCTACCCCCTGCATCTTCGCGAGTATGTGATTTGTCATGAATTGGCGCATCTTACCGAAATGAATCACTCGCCTCGCTTCCATAAAATTTGCGACCTCTACTGCAACGGCCGAGAAGCCGAACTCACCGCCGAGCTTAAATCCTACCACATCCCCATCATAAAATAATCCCTTCTCGTATCTCTCGTTCCTTCGTCTCTCTCGTCTCAAACTATAAGGTTCACAAGTTTGTGGTCCACAAGTTTGTGAACCTCGTATTTTTTTATTACTTTTGCGAAAATTTATTGATTATGGAAAATTACTTTGTATATGGCAAATGGGTAGAGGGTGAAAACTTTACTGATCGCGAAGAGGAATACAAGCGTTTAAAGATGAACTTTGAGGCTGGAATTAACACTGTGCTGATTTCTCCTCGCCGTTTAGGGAAAACCTCATTAGTACGGAAAGTTGAGAAGTCTATCTCACGCCCGGATATCAAAGTAGTATTCATGGATATTTATGATTGCCGCAGCGAATATGATTTTTACAATAAATTCGCAAGCTCAATTCTAAAGGGCACTTCTTCCCAAGTAAGTCGGGTAATAGAAAATGTAAAAAAATTTCTTATACGCCTTACTCCAAAAATAGCCTTTGCTTCTGCTCCAGATATGGATTTTTCTCTCTCATTAGGCATTACTCCCGAAAATTACTCTCCAGAAGAAATTCTACAACTCCCTGAAACCATTGCTAAGGATCAAGGCTGTCATATTATTGTATGCATTGATGAATTTCAACAGATTGGTGAATATACCGATTCATTGAATATTCAAAAACGACTTCGCACAGCTTGGCAACAACAACACAACGTTTCTTACTGCCTTTTCGGCAGCAAGAAACACATGATGACCGAATTTTTCCAAAGTGTAAAAATGCCTTTTTACCAATTTGGGGAAATCATGATGTTAAAACCAATCTCTACTGAAAAATGGATTCCATTTATCATTGACCGCTTCAGAATCGCAGGTAAGGAAATATCCGAAGAGGTTTCAGCCCTCCTTTGTGACAAGGTGAATAATTATTCATCTTATGTGCAGCAATTGGCATGGAATGTATTGTCTATCACTGATAAAGAGGCTACATTCGAAACTATAGAGAAGGGATACCAACTGCTGATGGATCAATGTTCTTCTTTGTTTGTACAACAAACAATCAATCTTACATCCTACCAAATTAATTTTCTCCGAGCCATGGCCGCTGGCATATTTCAAGGATTTGGAGAAAAGAAAGTGCAAGAACTATATCCTATGGGCAGCAAATCCAATATCGACCGCATTCAAAAATCCCTTATGGAACGTGAGTTAATTGAAGCCACTCCCCAGGGGTATATTTTCTCAGATGTAGTATTCAAGCAATGGTGTCAAACCAATCTTTGATTAGCCCCTTCATCCAAAAGAGCATGATGAAGTATTGTAGATAATGCGTAGATAACTGTTGGCAACTTCTCAGCAAGTATTAAGCAAATAAATTTGGAATTCACCTTTATTTTGGCATATGCCCACTCCCGGGAAATGTCAAAATTTTTTATTTTTTACTTGCTTTTTAGTTGCCAATGCAGTTTTCAACACTTTTATGCACTCAATATGGCAAAAAATTACTAACTTTGCAGTTATCAACGCTATGTTGATAACTTACATATCTCATTTTATATCAGCTATTAGGGCTGTTGATAACTATGTTAATTGCGTTGGCAAAGTTCAGCAACTCAAATTTCCAAGAATTTGACTAAAAAGTTATCACCGCTATCAACACCTATTATAGTTGTTATTAGAGATTTTTATTAAAAAATTTTTTTAACTATAAAAATGAAAGCTGAAAACTCAGCCCCGACAATGCAGCCTGATTTCTTGAAGAGTGAAATCAACCGACTGAAAAAAGAAAAAGGCGCCGTGATCCTGGCCCACTATTATCAGCAAGGAGAAATTCAGGACTTGGCCGACTATATAGGCGACTCCCTGGCCCTGGCCCAGATTGCTGCCAAACTCGACAATAAGATCATCGTGCTGTGCGGCGTGCATTTCATGGGAGAAACCGCCAAAATACTTTGCCCCGACAAGAAAGTGCTTTGCCCTGATCCAGATGCGGGATGCTCACTGGCTGAAAGTTGCCCTGCCGACAAGTTTGAAAAATTCATCAAGGACAATCCTGACCATACGGTGATAAGCTATGTCAACACCTCGGCTGGCGTGAAAGCCCTTACCGATGTGCTGGTGACATCATCCAATGCCCAGAAAATAGTGGAAACCTTCCCCAAGGATGAAAAAATAATATTTGGGCCCGACCACAACTTAGGCACTTACATCAACAATGTCACCGGCCGCAATATGAAGCTCTGGGAGGGTGCATGCCATGTGCATGAGCAGTTCTCTCTTGAAAAAATACTCGATCTCAAAAAAGAATATCCCGATGCCAAGTTGCTGGTGCACCCCGAATGCAAGCAGCATCTGCATATTATCGCCGACAAGGTAGGATCCACTGCCGCCCTGCTCAAATACGCCCAAGAAAGCCCCGCCACCACATTCATTGTGGCCACTGAGAGCGGCATCCTGCACCAGATGCAAAAGAGCTGTCCCGGAAAGACATTCATACCGGCTCCTCCCGAAGATGGCACATGCGCCTGCAACAATTGCAGCTACATGAAGCTCAACACCCTGGAGAAACTTTACAATTGCCTCAAGAACGAAGCGCCTGAGATCAGCGTAGACCCCGCCATCGCTGAAAAGGCCCGCAAGCCAATAGAGCGCATGCTCGCCCTCAGCTAATAAGAGGCCATCCAACTGAAGACTAAAGACTAAAGACCAAAGACTAAATACTAATGGCTTACAACCACAAAGACATCGAGAACCGCTGGCAGCAATATTGGAAAGACCAGCGCACCTATCAGGTAGAAATTGACCCCAAAAAACCTAAATTCTATGTGCTCGACATGTTCCCCTACCCCTCGGGAGCAGGCTTGCATGTGGGCCATCCACTGGGCTACATTGCCAGCGACATCTATTCGCGCTACAAGCGCCTGTGCGGCTACAATGTGCTCCATCCCATGGGATACGACGCCTACGGCCTTCCCGCCGAGCAATACGCCATCCAGACGGGCCAGCATCCTGAAAAGACCACTACTGACAACATCAACCGCTATCGCAGCCAGCTCGACAAAATAGGCTTCTGCTACGACTGGAACCGCGAAATACGCACATGCGACCCTGAGTATTACAAATGGACCCAGTGGGCATTCATGCGCATGTTCAATTCATACTACAGCTACGACACCAACAAGGCTGAACCCATCGCTGACCTGATAAAGCATTTCGAGGAGAAGGGAGCCGCCGATCTCAATGTGGCATGCTCTAAGGAATTCGACTTCACTGCTGAGCAGTGGAAAGCCATGAGCGAAAAGGAGAAGAGCGATGTGTTGATGAATTACCGCATAGCCTATCTCGGCAACACCATGGTCAATTGGTGTCCGCAATTGGGCACAGTGCTTGCCAATGATGAGGTGAGCGAAGGCCTTTCCATACGCGGTGGCTACCCAGTGGAGCAAAAGCTCATGTACCAATGGTGCCTGCGCGTGTCGGCTTATGCTCAGCGTCTGCTCGACGGTCTTGAGAAGATCGACTGGACCGACAGTCTTAAGGAGACCCAGCGCAACTGGATCGGACGCAGCGAAGGTGCCGAGATGCGTTTCAAGATATGCGATGCCGATGGCAAGGAGAGCGATGTGGAACTCGAGATTTTCACCACTCGCGCCGACACCATCTTTGGCGTGACATTTATGGTGCTTGCCCCGGAAAGCCAGTATGTGGCTCAAATCACTACACCTGAGCAGAAAGCAGCCGTCGACGAGTACATTGCTGCCATCAAGCGCAAAACTGAACGCGAGCGCATGATCGACAAGAAAGTGACAGGCGTCTTCACCGGCGCATTTGCTATCAACCCTCTCAATGGCACCAAGATTCCGGTATGGGTGAGCGACTATGTGCTGGCTGGCTACGGCACAGGCGCAATCATGGCTGTGCCTGCCCATGATAGTCGCGACTACGCATTCGCCAAGCATTTCGATCTGCCCATCATTCCGCTGATCGAGGGTGCTGATGTGTCGGAAGAAAGTTACGATGCCAAGGAAGGCACGGTGATCAACTCGTGCAGCGACATCCTTGATCTCAACGGCCTCCAGGTAAAGGAAGCCATTGCCAAGACAAAGGAGAGAATCAAAGAATTGGGCATTGGCAAGGTAAAGGTCAATTATCGCCTGCGCGACGCCATTTTCAGCCGTCAGCGCTATTGGGGCGAGCCCTTCCCAGTGTATTACAAGGATGGCATTCCCACCCTGCTCTCTGAAGACAAACTGCCTCTCTTGCTGCCGGAGGTTGACAAATATCTGCCTACCGAAACTGGCGAACCGCCTCTGGGACGCGCAAAGAATTGGGTAAGCGAAGAGGGCTATCCGCTCGAACTGAACACAATGCCAGGATTTGCTGGCTCATCGGCCTATTATCTCCGCTATATGGATCCTCGCAATAATGAGGCTTTGGTTTCAAAGGAGGCCGACGAATACTGGCGCAATGTAGATCTGTACATCGGCGGCACAGAGCATGCCACTGGCCACTTGATCTACAGCCGATTCTGGAATAAATTCCTCTATGACCTGGGATTGGTATGCGAGGACGAGCCTTTCAAGAAACTTGTCAACCAAGGTATGATCCAGGGCCGCAGCAACTTTGTTTACCGCATCCAAGGCACCAATACTTTCGTGTCGGCTGGCCTTAAGGATCAGTATGAGGTGACTCCCATCCATGTGGATGTCAACATTGTGAGCAATGATGAACTTGATCTGGACCGCTTCCGTGCATGGCGTCCTGAGTACCAGGATGCTGAGTTCATACTCGAGGATGGCAAATACATCTGCGGCTGGGCTGTGGAGAAGATGTCAAAGTCGATGTTCAATGTGGTGAATCCTGACGATATAGTGGATCGCTACGGAGCAGATACTCTCCGTCTGTATGAGATGTTCCTGGGGCCGCTTGAGCAAAGCAAGCCTTGGGACACCAATGGCATCGAGGGTGTGAATCGCTTCATCAAGAAGCTGTGGGCACTTTTCTATAATGGCGACACTCTGATCGTAGATGATGCTGAGCCCACCAAGGAGAATCTCAAGAGCATCCACAAACTTATCAAGAAGGTAACAAGCGATATCGAGAGTTTCAGTTTTAATACCTCGATTGCTGCTTTCATGATCTGCGTCAACGAACTGTCGGCTCAAAAATGCCATAGCCGCCAGGTGCTTGAGCAATTGCTCATACTGCTTGTGCCCTTCACTCCCCATGTATGCGAGGAACTTTGGCATGCCATCGGGCATGACACCACAGTGTGCGATGCACCTTGGCCCAAGCATAATGAAGAGTATCTCAAGGAGGACGAAGTCAACTATGCTGTGTCATTCAATGGCAAGGCCCGCTTCAATATTATGTTGCCGGTGGATGCCACCCAGGAGGAAGCCCAGAAGGCTGCCTTGGAGAATCCCGCTGCCGCAAAATGGATCGAGGGCAAGCAAATCCGCAAAGTGATTTTCGTGCCCAAAAAGATTATCAACATCGTTGTGGGCTAACCCGGTGAAAAATTCACCACGGAGACACGGAGAATAATTAAAAGGTGATAAATTCACCACGGAGACACGGAGAATAATTAAAAGGTGATTATTCTCCGTGTCTCCGTGGTGAATTATTCGTTGATGAGGGAGCGGAGCTGGTCGGGGGAGATGGAGCCTTCGGGATTAAAATTAGCGGATTTCATGTATTTCAATAGAGAGAGGAGCAATTGGGCTCGCTCGGGATGCGAGTAATCGAGGAGCGTTTCTTCCCATAGGGTGAATGTGCTCACTATCAATTTGCCTTCTCCGCATTTTACCTCAAACAGGGGTGCGAGTCGGCGATTGGTTGTGTAATTGTCGATAAGCCATACCAAGGGATGAATCTCAGGAATATTGCTCACATCAAGGGCAAGGCTGTTGCGAAACAGTGGTTCCCATTGCCAGTCGCCATAAAAACGGGTGGGGAAATCCTTAAGACTCGGATGATCTGGATTACAAATGAGGCCTAATACCGACTCTGGCGCCACTCCGTGAGCACCCAATTCATCAGAATAAGGAGCAAACAGCACTTTCTTTCCCTCGGAGAGCGACGCTATGGCCTGATCCAAGCTGCGAGTGAGCATTATGCCTTGCGCTTCCTTGTCGAGGCCTTCCTGCGTGAAATATGGAAACACCCACAGAGGCCAGGTGTTGATGATTTCGGTACCATCGATCCATACCTTCATTTCGGCCTCAACTGGCTGCACAATCGAAAGGAGTTGGGCGCGAACCTCTCCCACTGTGGTAAGTTCTCCTATGGGCAAATCTCGATGGCGCATTTGCCCCGAGGCTAAGACTGAGGTGGTGTTAATGTCTATGATCTCCCATTTCACCTGCTTGTTGCGCAGGGTGTCCTGGCTGTAATTTGACACTTTTATTGTGGCGTAAAAGTTTTCGCCATTGTTGTAGACATTCTTATCGTAGTCAGCCAAAATGGTGACCGGAGCGCACCATTGGCGCCATTGGGCGGCAGAAATGATGCCTTTGCTGTCCCACATCTCATCAAGAAGGCCTACATAATGCTTGCCCTCAACGGGACAGTCTTGAAGGCCGATCAGTTGGTATCCGCTGACGCTGTCGGTGAGCATGAGATGCTCAACCTCCCGCTTGAAGTTTTCCACAGCGGTTGCTCCGCTCGAAAGCATCCAGGCTCTTGACTGAGCGGGAAGTTCTTCCAGGTCGGGATAGATATTGCGTCCGTAGATGCTGGTGAGGCCTATGGTCTGAGGCAGCAGCAATATGCCCATGCGGTTGGCTACCTTGAATGCCACCTCGGGCGGACACCAGTCGTGGAACACAATGCAATTGAGGCCCCAATTCTTAGCGGTATGAAATACCTTAGCCCAGGCTTCTTCGGTAGTGGGAGGCACGTCATTTGGCGGAAAATGGCGGCTCATCAGGGTGCTGCGCAGCAGTATGGGCTTTCCATTTAGCAGTATGTGATGGCCATCGTGGCTGATTTCGCGCATGGCGAAGGTGGTGGTGCGTATGCGCTTGGGCATCTTGGGTGTAGACACTACCACATTGAGGCTGTAATATTCGGGTTGGAATTCGGTCCAAAGCTTGGTGTCGGCAGGCATCTTGTAGATGAATTCTGCCTCTTGCTGACCGGGCTGCAGGTCACAGAAATGTATATCGGGTTTTCCGGAACCGAGTGATAGCGCCACTCTTGTGCGAGCAGTCTGCTGGTTTTCATTGTTGAGTGTCACATTTACCCGAATGCTGTTAGTGGCGATATTTGGGAAGACTTCTACGGCATCGATAGTTATCTCATCCTGAGCCCAGCTCCACAGCGAGGCTATCAGGCAAATTGTAAGCAGTGTGTATAATTTTCGCATCTTTATAAATTCCGTCTCTTTCTGACTGCAAATTTACTATTTTTATCTCACATATCACTTACCCAATTTCATCAAATTCTATCTAATTTGTCTTTAGACAAATTTTATGTGTTTTTGTTGTCAGGCTGGGTTTGGGGAGTGCAGTTCCGCGAACTGCATATCAGTCGGCCGCCATGAATTATTTCGATTGTTTCGATTGTTTGACACTTTAATTCAAAGCAATCAAAACAATCGAAACAATTTTGGGAGCCTTTTATTGCTTTGAGGATTGAGGGAATCCCGCCAGGGATTCTTACAATTAGCTTACAAAATGCGCTTCACCCTCTAACGGAGTTGGAGGGTGTTTCGAGACCTATTTATTAAGATTGGAAATAAATTCATTAAGTGAAATGACATCGACTTTCGGAAAATCACATTTTCTTACTTCATCAAAATGTTTGTCATTGCTGACAATATAATCTGCTTGCCCAATGATTGCACAATCTACAAATTTATTATCATCTACATCTATGGTAATGATGTTAAACCGAAATGTAGGATTTACAAAAATAGTGTTGGGATTGTTAGTAATGGCTTTAAGAATGCTATTAGCGATATAAGATGATGATAAACGTGATAATATTTCGTGATATTCATCCAAAATTTCAGTTGAAACACAAAATTGTATTTTTTCATTCATAAAGTCTCCCCACACTATAAAATATTTACTATGTGGGGAGACAATCTGAATTAAACAATTTGTGTCTAAAACTATTCTTTTCATTTTGATGGAGGATAGGGGGTACGGTAATGAGCATTTTCGAATGAATCAAGCAATTCTTGATTCCATACCCCTTTTTGCCATAAATCTTCTAATGCATCTTGGGCTCTTTTTGCGAAGAATTGGGATATAGCTAATTTAAGAGCGTGTACCTCTTCATCAGTTTGTAATGAGGCCAATGCATCCAGAACTTCTATTTGTGCCTTATTTAAATGTCTTGCTTCCATAATATTACTTATATGTTATTTTATCCATCGCAAATTTAATCCTTTTCTTAGAAACATCCAAATTTGAAGGAAGTTTATTTTAATGGATCAAGACGAATTTTATGTGTTTTGAAGAAATTTACGAATTGACGAAATTTACGATAATTGGCACAACAAAAATCCTTGCAAGCCTGTTGTCAGGCTGGGTTTGGGGAGTGCAGTTCCGTGAACTGCATATCAGTCGGCCGCCATGAATTGTTTCGATTGTTTCGATTGTTTGACACTTTAATTCAAACAATCGAAACAATCGAAACAATTTTGGGAAGCCTTTGATTGTTGGATTTTAACAAAGGAATGCATACCAATTTGGAAAGGTTAACGTTATAATAATAAGATTAAACAGGCTTTAAATCTATGCTTATGAATACTAAAGGTAAAATCAGGCTGAGTATTGCGCTTGTCGCTGTGTTGCCAATGCTGGCTGTGGGCCAGACTACAAGAGAAGAAATCTATCAGGATCTTAATAAGGCCGGTGGCGTGTATTATGCCTATCCGGTGACTGAAAGTCACAATACTCCGGCTCCTGAGGGCTATGAGCCTTTCTATGCGAGCCATTTCGCAAGACACGGATCCAGATACCTAATCTCTGACAATGATTACAAATGGATAGTCGACCTTCTCAATAAGGCGGAAGCAGCCAATGCACTGACACCTCTTGGCGTGGATGTAAAATTGCGCCTTGACACTGTATGGGAAGAGGCGCGCGGCAGAGGTGGCGAACTCACTCCGCTCGGCCAGCGCCAGCATCACGACATAGCGCAGCGCATGTATCGCGCATATCCTCAGATTTTTGAGGGAGCGCCAAAAATTACAGCCTCATCCACAGTGGTGATGCGATGCGCGCACTCGATGTTTGCCTT
>CAYTXF010000062.1:0-19371 GCA_964440745.1 uncultured Bacteroides sp. | reverse complement strand
ATAACATTCGCAGTAATCACAATATGACCTCCTTAAATCTGAAAATCTACGCATATAGACTTTTTAAGTGTTCGGCACTTTTTCTTTTATTGCTTTTTTGTGGAATCGATGTGCAGGCCATCGATCTCCGCAATGATGTGTTTACCACCTCCAATGGATTGACTGACAATTCGGTGCGACAGATCTATCAGGATAGTCGAGGTTATGTGTGGTTTGCCACATTTTATGGGCTGTCGAGATACGACGGATACGATATCGTGCAGTATTCGCCAGCCCAGGGCAATTGGCCTCTTGAGGAAATACAAGTCAGAAATCTTGTCGAAGATCCTTATGGTTACATGTGGGTTTTGTGCAACAATGATGTGGTGGGCTGCTTTGATCTTAAGACAGAAAAATTTGTTGACTTTCTCCCAAAGAATTCCAAAGGCTATCGATACATAACTCAGCTCCCCGGCAAAGCTTTATGGCTTTATGGAGAGCATGGCGCACTGCGCGTCAATTATCTTGAAGGAGGAGGCTTTGAGGTAGAGGAACTGGATACCAATCATGGGCTGCCATCTGACAATATTTTGCGCATTTCTACTGATCCGCTTGGGCGTGAACTAATAAGTACAGCCAAGGGCCTTTATGCTTACGATAATGGAAGGCTTGCCGAGGTTGACGTTACACGCGCATATCAATGGCTGCAGCCGACTGAGAATGCAACGCTGATGGTAGCTGACAATGGAGATATTGTGCGGATTGACCATCAGGGCACATTGTCGCAAATAGGGAAAATAGAAGGTGTGTGTCAGCGACGACAGTTGCCCGGAGCTTATTTGGCTGAAAACAAATGGCATGTGACATCGCCAGGGACAACCAAGACTGTTGACTTGGCCACATTCAAGGTGGAAGATGAGGAAAAAGACAAGCAGGTGAGATCAGCCAAGGTGATTATTGACAATACAAAAGAGACTTGGCTCCATAATGAGACCGGCTATCTCTATTATGTGGATGCAGAGACCGGCACTCTGACACCACTCCACTTGATTCCTGAATCCACTATGCGGCTAATCGGGACCGAGCGCTATTCAATCGCGCGCGATAATCAGATGCGTGCTTGGATCACTACCGCGGACAATGGCCTCTATATTTACGATTTCAGCACTCACGACTTGCAGCAAATCACGGCCAAGGATAGCTTGTATAAGATATTGCCCTCTGACAATCTACTTTACGCGATGGTTGACAATCAAAACAATGTGTGGATTGCCACTGGCCAGTCAGGAGCTGTAATGCTTAAAACCAATAACCTAAAGGCAGATTTCCTACGATTTCCCAATATCGATGATGAGACTGTGTATGTGAGGATGATAAAGAAACTGCCCGACGGAAGAGTGGTAATTTCCACACGCGAGGGAAATCTTTACACATACTCGGCAGATCTGAACCAGTGTGATGCAGAGAAAAGAGACGCCATCGTGTATGACTTTGCAATCGATCAGGATGGCAATCGCATAGAAGCCACCCGCGAACGAGGTCTCTATATCAATGGTCAGAAATGCGATTCCTTGAAAACAAGTTCCAACGAATTGTTTGCCGTACACATTGACAGCAAAGGGCGCCTGTGGGTAGGCACCTTTGGCGCTGGCCTTGACGTGTTTACCAGAGACCGCGACGGGTCGATGATTCGCCATAATTATCTCAATGGCAACTATGCTGAGCGTCGCGTCAGAGCGATTTTTGAAGACCGACAGGGCAATGTATGGGTGGCTACCAATGCCGGAGTGATTCGCTTTGATCCTGATGACTTGCTGACCGGCAAGGATAATGGCACAGTATTCAACATGGCCAATGGCGCTCTGACCTCCAATGAGATCCATTGCATCGAAGAAGACTCGCAAGGTAGAATATGGCTTGGCGAGGCTGGCAACGGCATCACCATACTGGATTTCAGCGCTGATCAGGCTCATCCCAGAGCCACTCATCTGGGCTTTGACGCAGGCATGACCAACAATAATGTGTCAGCTTTTGTAAAGGACGGTGATCAATTCATCTGGGCCACTACTCAGCATGGCGTCTCGCGCATTGACACCTCTACTCTGAAAGTGGAATCCTTTGTGTTCCAGACTAATCCGATTTCCAATGTGCATAGCACAAATAGCGCAGTGATGCTCGATGACAATCGGTTGCTGTTAGGTTCCAACAACGGCGCATATATTGTGGATTTGGACAAAATCAAGCCGCGAGAGACATTTCTGGGAATTGAGGTGACCACTTTCACTGTCAATGGCGAAAGACACGCATTTGTTCCTAACAGCAAAAACATTAAAGAAAAAGACGGCATCCTATCCATAAATTTGGCTCATGATGAGAACAACCTGACCTTTGAATTTTCCACTTTTGATTTCGAAGTGCCAAAGATAACGAAGTTCCGCTACAAACTTGAGCCTGTTGACAAGGCTTGGGGTCAGGTGACTGCTGACAATACCATGCAGATAAAGAATCTCAGACCTGGTAAGTATCGTCTGATAGTGGAGGCCTCGTTTGGCTCAACCGAGTGGAATAAGAGATTCGAATGCGAAATCAATATCCAGCGGCCTTGGTGGAGCACATGGTGGGCTGATATTGTGTACCTGATCCTGATACTTTTCGGAGGCTATATGATCTTTAAGGTGCTAAAGCATATAGATCAGTTGCACAACAAGGTGAAGGTCGAAGAGCAGCTCACCGACTACAAATTGGAATTCTTCACCAACATCTCTCATGAATTCCGCACACCTCTGACCCTGATACAGGTGTCGCTTGAGAAATTGCATGAAAAGCTCATGGCAATCAAGGAAGAGTATCCAAGCATGCATTTGCAGGGCCTTAATGCTCCGCTCTCTACTCTGGATAAGAATTCGCGCCGCATGTCGCGCCTGATCGATGAGCTCCTCACTTTCCGCAAAGTAGAGAAGAACAAGTTCGTGCTCTATCCCGAGCCCACCGATGTGATAGCCTTCATAAGAGAGGGATATGAGAATTTCAAGGATGAGGCCGTGTCGAAACATCTCACATATGAATTCTCCACGAATAGGAAAACGTTTGAGATGAATGTTGACCGCAATGCTCTTGATAAGATTGTCAACAACCTCATATCCAATGCTCTGAAGTACACTCGCGAGGGTGGCAAAGTGATGTGCTCGGTATCCGTAGAACCTGAGCGGCACATGCTTCGCTTCCAAGTGATTGACAATGGAGTGGGCATTGCTCCTGAAAAGAGAGAGCAATTGTTCTCGCGATTCATGCAAAGCGCCATGTCGCGCAACAGCATCGGGGTGGGGCTGCATCTTACATTTGGCTTGGTGCAACTTTCCAAGGGTAGCATTTATCACTCGGACAATCCAGGCGGAGGTTCTATTTTCACTGTAGAACTCCCCACCGACACTCCAGCCTCGGAGACAAAGCCACAGGAGGGCATCGGACGCCCATCATTCGAAGCCATTTTCATCGAAACCAAAGATGAAAACCCATCTGAAACCAAGACTGCTGAGGATGAGAAGAAGAAAAAGCTGCTTATCATCGACGACGATGCCGACATACGCACTTTCCTCAGTGGAGAATTCTCAAAATATTTTGAGATTCTAACTGCCAGCGACGGCCGATCAGGACTTGAGGCAGCTCGCAACAATGATGTGAATCTCATCATCTGTGATGTCATGATGCCCGACATGTCAGGATTTGAGGTGACTCGTTTGCTCAAAGAGGACTTTGCCACCAGCCACATACCTATCATACAGCTTACAGCCCTGAGCAACGACGACTGCCAGATCGAGGGCATAACAAGTGGAGCCGACGCATATGTGACAAAGCCATTCAATCTTAAATATCTGAAGACCAGAGTGGCCAAGCTGATTGAGCAGCGAGAAAACCTTTTCGCAAGATTCTCGGCGACTCCCACGCTGGCTCGTCCGCAATTGCCGATGGGCGACAAAGATAAGGAATTTGCCGACAAGTTGGCCGAGGTAGCTCAGCGACAGCTTGACAATTCCGAATTCACTGTCGACGATTTCGCTGCCGAAATGGCTCTGGGTCGCACTATTTTCTTCAAAAAAGTAAAGGGTGTCACTGGCTATGCTCCTAAGGAGTATCTGAGAGTGATACGCATGAAAAAGGCTGCCGAGCTGTTGCTGACCACCGACATGACCATCACGGAAATAGCATTCAGTGTGGGCATTTCGGATCCGGCCTATTTCAACAAGTGCTTCAAGGCACAATTCGGCAAAGCTCCCAGCGTCTACCAAAAAGAAAACACCCAGCGCCCCGAATAAGAGCAGACGACATAAGATGTAAAGGAACCCCCGGCTTGATCTTTCGCAGGATCGAGCCGGGGGTCAACCAATTCACAGAAAAGGGTGTTATGAAGAAATCAAATTTTTTCGGCGGGGAATCATAGCGTCTCCAAGGGGAATTCAAACTTGCCGGTGGCACCATTTGAATTGCTGAAGGTGATCACGCAATTCACGCCATCGTTGGCGACATTCATTGAGGACAGCAGGTATTCCTCGGGAGCGCCTCCATTGAGTGAGACTTGGAGCACTGCATTTTCCTTGGCGCCCGAGGTGTAGCCGCCGTCCCAACTGAGATAATACTGAGTCTTCTCATCATAATTTGAGAGCGCGATCCATTTGTTGGAGCGTGCGAGGCACCATTCTGGAGATTCTTCTTGGTTGATGGTAAGGCCATCCCAAGATACTTCCACTGTGGCGCTGTCGGGAATTTCTACTTTGTCGCTGTCAGAGCAGGCTGCAAAAGCCATTATGCAGGAAGCGAATATAATTGAAAATAATGGTTTCATATTGGCAGAAATTAGGGTTATCTCTTTACAATTTTAGTGATTACAACACCTGTCGACAAGCAGGCTTTGAGCAATATCTTGTCGCCTTCGATGGCTGAGAAGTCGGCTTTCCCCTTGCTGACGCGCAGTTTGGTGCCATTGGCATAGAAAAGGTTGAGATTCTCTGATCCGGGGCCTTCAACTCTTGCCACATCGTCCTCGACTACAATCATGGGGGCCAAAATCCACTGAGTGGCTATGGCTTCAAGATCCAAGATCTCCTGCATGGTAGGGGCAGTGAAGGTGAATCCCATTTTAGAAGATGTCAACAGAGAATTGTCAGCAGGGCGCATGAAGCCGATGGTAGGCAACGAGCCGTCGGCATTGCGGTCCCAAAGCAGTTCGTCGGGATCCAGCGACACGAAGTCCTCATCTGCGAGAGTGAGCGCATTGGGCAGGAAGGAATTGTTGATCAGTGTGCACAGAGTTTCGTCGATATAGTAATAATCTCGGCTGGTGGGATTATAGGAGACGTTGTTGGCCAGGAAGTGGCCATAGCCGTCGATGTCAACAGCCTCCTCGGCGCTTTTGCGATTTACCATGTTGAAATTCCAGCGATTCTGTATGCCGGTGTTGTTGATCCAGATGATGCCTCCAAGATGGTGATTGGCGTAGAGACCAGCTGATTTGTTGCGATAGGCCAGACAATTGGTAACTTGGTGGGTAGGGATAGTCTCTGGCACTTTAGGGGTGTCGCTCATGCCGTAGCCTCCGGCTTTGATGCCATTGCCGTCGGCTGCGCTCTTGAATGTGTTGGGGCGATAGCCATTGTAGAAAGCCCAGCAATTGTCGATCCATACAGCTTCGCTTGAATTGATCAGGTCAAAGCCGTCGTCGCTGTTCCACCACGAGCGGCATCCGCGCAGCACATTGCCGGTGTCGCCAGCTGAGGGGTGGCAGCCGAAGCCGTCGACATTTCCGCCTCCATTGAGCTCGTCGTAGTTGCACCAAGCATCGCAATTTAGCACCAGGTTGTCAGAGCCCTTCACCAGATACCATCCGATGGCCATGCCATCGTGCATCTTCAGATCTTGATAGATGTTGTGGCTGCCTCCGCGATTGCTGAAACATTCGCTTTGGGTGTTGGAGCCGTCGGAGATCATTACCTGGGTGCCGATTACCTCAAGGCCCTTGATATGGAGCCATGAACCGCTTACGTAGAATACCGACACTCGCTTGTCCTCGGGCTTGTATCCCGACATGTCAAACACTGGCTGCTCGCCCGGATAGGCCTGGTAGGTAATGGGCTTGCCCTCAGCGCCGCTTTTGTCGAGAATGTAGCAGCATGAATAAATCGAAATCATCTCGCCCATGGAAGACTCTACAGTAGGGCTGTAGGTGCCTCCTCTGAAATACACATTATCGCCGGGAGCAACCACTTTCTGCACTGGCACAAGAGAAGCGAATGGCGAGTCGATGGTGCCGGCATTGGAATCGAGGCCATCGGGCGAAATATAAAAATCGGTGGCTGATGCGTTCATGCAAATCGCACCGGCTGCCAAGAATATTGAAGAAATTCTTTTCATTTTTAGGGTATTAGGTTTCACATTGCAAATATAATATACATTTAGGTATGAGGCCTTGGAAAAATGTACTACTCTTTTGTAAAAAAATAAATTCAGGACAGTTGTACAAAAATTCAATGTCTTTGAACAATCCTACAATGATTAGAGGGCTTTACGCACTAATTTTGTAACGTAAAATCTATACCATCTTTTTACATCCCCCAAATTAATGAATAAACTTAACGATAATAAATAAGATCAATACACATGAATCCAGTAAGCCGACTGTTACAAAAGCATAATCTAAAGATAGAAGCTCATCATATCAAGATAGCAATCATAGGTCTGATCATGATGGCACTTGGAGTCATAGGATTGTGTGCGCAGAATCGAGTCGTCACAGGCATTGTCATCGATGAGCTGGACGAGCCGGTGATCGGAGCCTCTGTCTCAATCCCCGATAAGCAAATCGGAGTGATGACGGGGCTCAACGGCGACTTCTCCTTAACCTTGCCCGAAACTGCAACGGAAATCCAGATCTCTTATATCGGATACCTCAACAAACTGGTGGCAGTAACCGATTTTCCGGCAGGCTCTCCGCTCACCATACGTCTGGAACCGGCCAATATCGGACTCGACGAGGTAGTGGTGGTGGGCTACGGCACATCAAAGAAAGGCGACCTCACAGGCGCCATCTCTTCGGTGAAGGCCGATAAACTTGAAGACCGCGACAATGAAAACGCGCTGGGCACTCTCCAGGGCCAGCTTGCCGGCGTGGAGATCACCAACGCGAGCGGCGCGCCAGGCGGAGAGCTGGAAGTGCATATCCGAGGCGCAGCCTCAATCAACGCCTCTGACGCTCCCCTCTATGTAGTCGACGGAATCCCGGTCGACGACATCAGCGATCTAAACCCTGCCGACATAGCATCGGTGGATGTGCTCAAAGATGCCAGCTCGTCGGCCATCTATGGTTCGCGCGGCGCCAACGGCGTGCTTCTGATCAAGACCAAGGACGCTCCAGCCGATGAGAAAGTATCCGTCAGCTTCCAGGCCTCTTTTGCTCTTCAGCATATGGAAAAGAAACTCGATGTGATGACTCCCGAGGAATGGATTGCATGGCGCACCGATTATAACAATCGCAATTATGTAGACCAGTACGGCTACCTGGGCGCCACAGCCGATGATGATTATGCCATACGCCTGGCTTACACCGGAGGATCCATCAAAACTAACATGGTCAACGACCCTCGCTGGTCAATGCCCAACTACGGCGGACTGATGCTGGTCGACTGGCAGGACGCCGCTTTCCGCACGGCTCCCAAGCAGAATTACAATCTGTCAGTGGCCGGATCGAGCGAAAAGACCACATATCGCATCAGCCTTGGCTATACCAAGCAAGAGGGCATCGCCCGCAACACTTCCTATGAGCGCCTTACCGCTCGCGCCCAAGTGGAGACTAAATTCTGGGACCGCTTTACATTTGGTCTCAATCTTGCCCCCTCTACGTCGACCAACAAGGGCGCTTCGGCCTCAGCGCTGAGCATCATCAGCATGGTGCCTGTGGTCGAAGCAGAGGCTGGCCTCTATACCGGCGCCGAGCCTTACGGCAACTATCGCTGGGCTGGATCGAGGGTGAGCCCCATTGCCACGCTCGAGCAGACCGAAAACACTGTGGAAGATTTCCGCTTGAACTCATCGGCCTTCCTGCGTGCCATGATTATCGAAGGGCTTAAGATCGAGCTCACCGGATCATACAATTTCCGCAGCGGCCAGACACGCTCGTTCGTGCCCAGCAGCATTTCTAATCGCTGGACCACCGGCGAGGGATATTATGCCACAGGCAATCGCGCGGAAAGCCGCAGTCATAAATATTTATTCCAGGCAGTAGCCAACTACGATCGCAGTTGGGGCGATCATCGGCTTGCAGCCATGCTGGGTGCTTCGATCGAATCATACCGCTCTTACACCACTCGCTTATCAGCTACCCATTTTCCAGATAATATGGTAGGCGATTTCAACATGAGCGATGTGGATCTGACCACTGCCTATGCCTCTACGGGCTATCCAGTGAGAATGGCATCGTATTTTTCGCGCGTGAATTACGAATATGATGGCCGATACATGGCATCGGTGAGCTTGCGTACTGATGGTTCTTCGAAATTTGGCCGCGACAGGCGCTGGGGCTGGTTCCCGGCTGTATCCCTGGGTTGGCGCATCACCCAGGAGCAATTCTGGCCACAGAATGAAATTCTGACTAATCTCAAGGTGCGCGCGAGCTGGGGCGCCAACGGCAACAATTCTATCAGCGACGGAGCCTCGCTGGGCCTTATGTCAAGCGCTAACTATTCATTCGGCAATAATCTTATCAATGGCTATGCACCCACATCTTTGGACATCCCCGATCTCACCTGGGAAAAGGTGTACAGTTGGAACTGGGGCGTCGACGTAGGCATCCTTAACAATAGAATATCATTGTCGGCCGACTATTATCGCAAGAACACTAAGGACTTGCTCTATCAGGTGACAGTGCCCGGCGTGATCGGCTTCAGCAAGATTTGGGACAATATCGGCGAGGTGTTCAACGAAGGTTTCGAGCTCGAAATCTCATCGATCAATCTGGTTAAGCCTCTCAAATGGTCCACATCGTTCAATCTTAGCTACAACAAGAATGAGATCAAAGATCTTGGCGACAATGAAACTGTATTCTTGAGCGACACTCAATGCCTGATGGTGGGGCAGCCCCTGCGCAGCTTTTACATGTATGATGCGGTGGGCGTGTACCAGACTCAGGAAGACCTGGAGCGCTATCCGGTGCGCAAAGGCACTCAGCTGGGCGATGTGCGCTACCGCGATGTCAACGACGATGGTGTGATCGACGACAATGACCGCACCCTTGTAGGCAAGCCCAATCCCGATTTCGTGTTTGGCCTTACCAATAGATTCAATTACCGCAATTTCGACCTGTCGGTGGTGCTCACAGCCCAATGCGGGGGCTGGCTTTACAGCGAATCGCCTGGCCGATATGTCGACAATCCCGGAATGGGCTATTCGCAGAATCTCTTCTCTTGGTGGCAAAATTGCTGGAAGAGCGAGGATGAGCCCGGCGACGGCAAGACCCCGGCCATAGATTCCACCACGGGCGAGTTGCGAGACACTCGATGGCTCTACAAGAGCGATTATCTGCGCATCAAGAACATAACCTTAGGTTATCGCCTGCCCATCCCCAAGGGGTCGAGATATGTAAAGAGCGCTCGCTTCTATTTCTCTGTGGAGAATGTATGGCGCTGGGATTCTTACGATGGCGGTTATTCGCCCGAGAACAAAGGCAACAATGCCTATCCGCAAGCCAGAACTTTTACCTTAGGTGTTAACGCTAACTTTTAACTGACAATGAAAACAATACATGCCATATTAACCCTCATGTTGGGGACAGTGTCGCTTACATCGTGCAACGACTATCTGGATGTAGACACCCCTAACAGCCGTCCTGTAAGCGAATTCTACCAGTCGGCGGCTCAGTGCGAGCAGGCTCTTACCGGAATATACAATGGCCTGCTGCCTCTTTCCCAATACACAGTGTTGATGTGCGAAGGAAGATGCGACGATGTATGGACCGAGCCTGCCGACGACAAGCAGCGCGACTATGTCGACATAAGCGTGTTTAACCCCAACATTTACACTATAAGCACCCTCAATTCAGCCTGGTGCGACCTCTACGAGATCATAGCCCGCGCCAACCTTTTCTTGGAGAAGATCGAGGGCGTGGAATTTGACGACGAGGCCGTAAAGGAGAGCTTCAAGGGCGAGGCTCGCTTCCTGCGCGCTTTGGCCTACTTTGACTTGGTGCGCTATTTCGGCCGCGTGCCCATAAGCCTGAAGTCGCTCACCACCGAGGAGGCCATGAACCTGGCGCAGAGCGAAGATTACGAGGTTTACGAGACTGCCATAATTCCCGACTTGGAATATGCCATCTCCACGATGGGAGAGCAGGCATACAGCTCATCGGGATCCACAGCTGCCGATGGCCGTGCCACTCTTCCGGCAGCCAAGGCTCTGCTGGGCCGCGTGTATCTCACCATGTCAGGCTTCCCTCTCTATGATACTGAGAAGAAGGACAAGGCAGCTGTGCTGCTCAAGGAGGTGATTGATTATGCTGAGTCGACAGGGAAATATTGGGATTCATCGCGCGAGCGCTGGCCCCACATCTGGATTAGCGACAATGACAACAAATACCACATTTTTGAGATTCAGTATGTGGCTGAGAAAAATTATGGAAATCCATTGGTATTTCTCTCAGTGCCAAATGTGGGCACTGATTACATAGGAATTTCCATGTCGGGCAATCGCATCACATGCGCCGACGCGCTTGCAAATATCTACGAAGCCTATCCCGACGACATCAGATATCCTTACACAGTGGATTCCTCACGCAAATATTTCACCAAATTCTTTGAACATAAGATAAAGCGCGCAGAGCTGGGTTACACAGATATTGATGGTCAAATAGTGGACCGCACTTATTTCCCGATCAATTTCCCGCTCATCAGATTAGAGGATGTGATGCTGATGTATGCCGAAATTGTAGGCCCTGTGGCCGAAGGCGTTGATTTGGTAAATCGCATTCGCGTGCGCGGAGGATTGGACGAATTGTCGGGTGATCAGCTTACTGCCGATGGCTTTGCTGTGGCTGTGGATGAAGAGCGTCGCAGAGAACTGGCTTTCGAAGGCATCCGCTGGCACGATATCGTGCGCCACAACGAGTATCTGGAGCGAGTCACTGAGAAATTCTACAATTACATATATGATGAGAATGGCAATGCCATACATCCCAGCTATAAGAAATATCTCAGCAATATCACCGAGGGCACATATCTGTATCCCATCCCCGATACCCAGATGAAAGCTCGCCCCGGACTGTATCAACAAAACGAAGCTTACCGATAAAACAATTAACATCATGAAATACAAATCAATCATTGTTACAGCGGCCTTAGCCGTGGCCGTGGCTCTTGCTTCATCAGCTGAAAACCGGAGCAAATACAATTTCAATAGCGATTGGCTGATCGCAGTGGGAGATGTGCCCAGTGGAGAAAGCGTAGGTCTTGACGATTCCTCTTGGCAGAAAGTGACCCTGCCGCATGCTTTCAACGAAGACGAAGCATTCCGCTTGTCAATCGAGAAACTTACTGATACCATCAGCTGGTATCGCAAGCATTTCTCTGTGCCTGAGATCCAGGGCAAGAAAGTGTTTGTGGAATTCGAGGGAGTGCGCCAGGGCGGAGAATTCTATCTCAATGGCCATAAACTGGGGCTCCACGAGAATGGCGTGATGGCTGTAGGCTTTGACCTGACCCCCTACATGCAGGAGGGCGACAATGTGATAGCTGTGCGCCTTGACAATGACTGGGCTTACCGCGAACGCGCCACAAGATCCAAATATCAGTGGAACGATAAGAATTTCAATGCCAACTATGGAGGCATACCTAAGAATGTGTATCTGCATGTGACCGAGCCTGTGTACCAGACCTTACCGCTTTACAGCAATCTCGGCACGACAGGCGTGTATATCTATGCCACGGATTTCGATATTCCTGGGCGCAAGGCCACTATCACTGCCGAGTCGGAAGTGAAGAATGAGACCTCGGAGCCTGTGACCCTATCATATCGCGTGACAGTGACCGATGCTTATGGCAAGAAGGTGAAGTCATTTACCGGTGACAAAGTGACTGTGGAGCCTGGAGCCACCGCAATGGTTAGCGCCTCGGAGAAACTGAGCAATCTTAATTTTTGGAGCTGGGGCTACGGATACCTCTATGATGTGGATACCGAGCTGATTGATGACTCTGGCAAGAGCATCGACAAGGTGACCACTCGCACTGGCTTCCGCAAGACTCAATTCGGCGACGGCAAGATTTGGCTCAATGACCGCGTGATCATGATGCATGGCTACGCTCAGCGCACATCCAACGAATGGCCTGCCGTAGGCCTGTCGGTGCCTGCCTGGCTTAGCGATTATTCTAATGGGCTGATGGTGGAATCGGGAGGCAACCTGGTGCGCTGGATGCATGTGGCTCCCTGGAAGCAGGATGTGGAATCATGCGACCGCGTAGGCTTGATTCAAGCTATGCCGGCTGGCGACTCCGAAAAGGATCGCGAGGGCCGCATGTGGGAGCAGCGCGAAGAGGTGATGCGCGACGCTATCATCTACAATCGCAATAATCCGTCGATCCTCTTCTACGAATCCGGCAATTTCCGTGTAAGTCCGGAGCATATGATGGCCATGAAGGCTATTCGCGACAAGTATGACCCTCATGGTGGCCGTGCAGCTGGTTGCCGCGAGATGCTTGATGTCGATGAGGCAGAATATGGCGGAGAAATGCTCTATATCAATCGCTCGGCCAAGCATCCGATGTGGTCGATGGAATATTGCCGTGACGAAGGCCTCAGAAAATATTGGGACGACTACTCCTATCCCTTCCATAAGGAAGGCGATGGCCCCCTCTATAAGGACGCCAGCGCTGCAGAGTACAATCACAACCAGGATCAGTTGGCAGTAGAGATGGTGCGCCGTTGGTATGATTATTGGCTGGAGCGCCCCGGAAGCGGCAAGCGGTCGAGCAGCGGTGGCACAAAGATCATCTTCTCTGATACAAACACTCACTATCGCGGAGCAGAGAACTATCGCCGCTCAGGCGTGACTGACCCCATGCGCATAGCCAAGGATGCATTCTATGCTCATCAGGTAATGTGGGATGATGCTTGGGTCGACAACGAAGGCTATGCATCCTATATAATCGGGCATTGGAATTATCCTGACAACACAGTAAAGCCTGTGTATGTGGTATCAAGCGGAGAGGATGTTGAGCTTTTCCTCAATGGCCAATCATTGGGTCATGGCAAGCGCGATTACAATTATCTCTTCACATTTGAGGATGTGGCGTATCAACCCGGCGAACTCGTGGCTGTAAGCTACGACGGACAGGGTAAAGAGGTGAGCAAGTATTCTATTAAGACAGTAGGCGAGCCCAAAAAATTGTTGCTGACTAAAATAGAGAATCCCGAGGGATTCCATGCTGATGGTGCTGATATGGCTCTTATACAGGTAGAAGTGGTGGACAAGGACGGCAATCGATGCCCGCTCGACAATCGCATGATTGATTTCTCAGTCGATGGTCCGGTGGAATGGCTTGGCGGCATTGCCCAGGGCCCTGACAATTACATCAAGAGCATGTCGCTGCCGGTAGAGTGCGGCGTGAACCGTGTGCTTGTGCGCAGCACCACCACTCCAGGCAAAATCAAGGTAAGCGCCAAGGCCGAGGGGCTCCCCGAGGCTAAAGTGGAGATGACCACTATGGCTGTAAAGATTGAGGCTGGCCTTAGCGATTACATCCCAGCTCAGACATTGAAGGGTCGCCTTGACCGAGGCGCTACCCCGGCTGGAGATTCATATAAGGTGCGCAAGGTGGGCGTAGATGTGACCTCAGTAGAGGCTGGTTCAGCTCAGGAAGATGCCAACAACACGATCGACGACAATGAGAATTCGGCATGGATGAGCGATGGCGTGCTGGCCAATTCCTGGATCACATTCAATCTCGAGCGCCCGGCTAAGGTGAGCGACATCACCCTGAAGATGTCGGGATGGCGCAAGCGCTCATATCCCGTCGAGGTATACGCTGGCGACGAGATGATATGGAAAGGATATACCGACAAGGGACTGGGCTACATACATATCATGCCTGAAAACCCTGTGGTGTCAGATAAAATCACCATCCGCCAAATCGGCGCTGCCACCGAGAAGGACGCTTTTTCCATGAAAGAGTTGGCCGGAGGCCCTGCCAATGAAATGGACACCAAGCAATCCAAGAAATACCAACTTGGCATCGTGGAGGCGGAATTTTTGGAAGACTGCAAATTGTGATATTTGCATTTGACCACTTAATTTTGCCATTTGTCCGTTTTAAGTGAAAAGTAATTGGAATTTGTGATAAAGAATCGCGGTTTTTTTATAAAAGTTTAGTAATTTTGCGTGAATAAGAAAAGATGGCGATCTTAAATCATGAATTCTTGCCTTAAAGTTTTTGCTTGTAAAGAAATAATTATTGCTATATATGGAAAAAACATGGCGTTGGTTCGGACCCAACGATAAGATTACGCTCGACATGCTGCGCCAGATAGGCGTGACAGGCATAGTGACCGCTCTTCACCATATCCCTAACGGGGAGGTGTGGACTCTTGAAGAAATCAATCGCATGAAGGACTACATTGAGGACCATGGCTTGCGCTGGTCGGTGGTGGAGAGCCTTCCGGTAAGCGAATCGATCAAGTACGGCGGCGAAGATCGCGATGAGCTGATCGAAAAATACAAGATCAGCCTGGCCAATTTGGGCAAAGTAGGTGTGAAAACCATCTGCTACAACTTCATGCCGGTGCTTGACTGGGCTCGCACTGACTTGGAATACCCGAATCCCGACGGCACCTCGAATCTTTACTTCAACCGAGCAGAATTCGCCTATTTTGACATCAACATTCTCAAGCGTCCGGGGGCAAAAAAGGACTATGACAAGGAAACTCTCCGCCGCATGCGCGAAGAGGTGGCTCCCCGCATGGACAAGGAGGCCGAGGATCGACTGGTGGAGAATATCATCGTGAAGACTCAGGGATTCGTGAATGGCAACATATCCGAGAATGACCTTAATCCTGTAGAGAAATTCCGCAACCTGCTCGATCTTTACAAAGGCATCGACGCTGACCAACTGCGCAAGAACATGGCTTATTTCCTGAATGCCATCATGCCCGTGTGCGATGAATACGACATCAACATGTGCGTGCATCCCGACGATCCTCCATTGGCTATCTTAGGCTTGCCGCGCATCGTCACTTGCGATGCCGACATCCAGGCTTTCCTCGATGCTGTGCCCAACCCCCACAACGGCCTCACTTTCTGCGCTGGCTCTCTGAGCGGAGGCGCTCACAATGATGTGCCAGCTCTGGCCAAGAAATATGCCAGGAATACTCATTTTGTGCATGCTCGCATCTGTCAGGTGATGCCAAATGGCGATTTCAAGGAGTCGTCGCACCTGGATCCGCGCTTGATTGACATTGTGCGCACCTTTGAGACGGAACGTCCCGATGTGCCCATGCGCGTGGATCATGCTCCCCTGATGCTTGGCGACGAAAAGATGGGATACAATGCTGGATATTCATTCCATGGCCGCATGCTGGCGCTGGGAATGGTAAGCGGAATTATGGCAACAATTAACTCAGAAAAGAAATGAACGAACTATTTAACATACAAGGCAATGTGACCGTGATTACCGGCGGTACCGGTGTGCTGGGTCGCGCAATAGCAAAATATTTGGCCAAGAATGGGGCCAATGTAATCATCTTGGGCCGCAAGGAAGCAGTCGGCGCTGAGATTGTGGAGGAAATCAACAAGGAGAATCCTGCTGGAAGCATCGAATTTCTCAAGACTGATGTGATGGACCAGAAGAAGGTCCAAGAGAACTGCGATGCCATCGTGGCTAAGTACGGCCGCATCGACACCTTGCTGAATGCAGCTGGCGGCAACATGCCTGGGGCCACAATCGCGCCCGACAAGACTTTCTTTAACTTGGATCCTGCCCAGTTTGAGAAGGTGCTGAATCTTAATCTCGTAGGCACTGTGATACCCACCCAGGTGTTCCTGAAGCCGATGGTGGCTCAGGGCCGAGGTTCGATCATCAACTTTTCGTCGATGGCGGCTTTCCGTCCGCTGACTCGCGTATGCGGCTATGCTGCTGCAAAGGCAGGCATCTCCAATTTCACAGCCTACATGGCCACCGAGTGTGCCAGAAAATTTGGCGAGGGCATTCGCGTCAACGCCATTGCTCCGGGTTTCTTCCTGACCGAGCAGAACCGCACTTTGCTTACTAATCCCGACGGCAGCTATACCGAGCGCGGACGCGATGTGATCCGTCAGACTCCCTTCGGCCGCATGGGTTCTCCCGAAGAGCTTTGCGGCACTATCCATTATCTCATGTCAGATGCTTCGAAGTTTGTCACTGGCACCGTGGCTGTGGTAGATGGCGGATTCAATGTGCTGGCTATGTAATTATCTTCTATATAATTAGTTTAATGTGAGGATCTAATATCATGCCAGATACAACCGCGATTGCTATATCCGCAAAGAAAACCAATTGGAGATGGGTGATATGCTCATTGCTCTTCTTTGCCACTACGATCAATTATCTTGACCGCCAGGTGCTGTCGTTGACCTGGAAGGATTTCATTGCTCCTGAGTTCCACTGGACTGATGCCGATTATGGCACTATCACAGGCTTCTTCTCGCTGTTCTATGCTGTCATCAGTTTGTTTGCTGGCAAATTCATCGACTGGATGGGAGCCAAGAAGGGCTATATTTGGGCCATTTTCATATGGTCGCTGGCCGCTTGTCTGCATGCTGGTTGCGGCTGGGCTGCCATGAAGATCGAGGGTCTGCAGTCAGTAGAGGCTCTCTACGCTATAGAGAGCGGATCGGCTTTGGCCTTGGCAGTGGCTTCGGTGAGCGTATGGCTGTTCTTGGGTTGCCGCGCCCTGTTGGCATTGGGCGAGTCGGGCAACTTCCCGGCTGCCATTAAGGTGACTGCTCTGTATTTTCCCAAGATGGACCGCGCCTTTGCCACAGCCGTGTTCAACTCGGGAGCCTCGGTCGGCGCGCTTGCCGCTCCGCTGTGCATCCCTCTGTTAGCCAAGATATGGGGCTGGGAAATGGCCTTTATCATCATTGGCGCCTTGGGCTTTGTGTGGATGGGATTTTGGAATTTCATGTTCACTCCGCCGCAGAATTCTCGGTTTGTCAATAAGGCTGAGTTGGAATACATCCAGCAGGATGACAAGAATGAGACTCAGCAGGAAATTGACCAGTCAGAGACTCGCACCATCTCCTTCTGGCGCTGCTTTGGCTTCCGCCAGACTTGGGCTTTCATCGCTGGAAAGGCTCTGACCGACGGCGTGTGGTGGTTCTTCCTGTTCTGGGCTCCCGCTTATTTTTCAGATCAGTTTGGATATGCCTCTTACACCCCGATGGGGCAGGCTCTGATATTTACCCTCTATTTCATAGTGACGATGCTGTCGATCGGAGGCGGCTATCTGCCTAAGCTGTTTGTTGAGAAGCGAGGGATGAATCCCTATGCGGGCCGCATGCGCGCCATGCTGATGTTTGCATTTGTGCCTATTTTGGCTCTCTTCGCACAGCCTCTGGGCATGTATTCGGCTTGGTGGCCGGCAATCATCATCGGTCTGGCAGGCGCAGCCCATCAGGCATGGAGCGCCAATCTCTATTCCACGATTGGCGACATGTTCCCGACATCAACGGTTGCTTCAATCGTAGGCATTGGCACAATGGCAGGCGGCATCAGCTCGTATGTGATCAATCAGGGCTCAGGCGTGCTGTTTGACTACGCAGCTGCGGCAGGCGAGGCTTTTAGCTTTGTCGGCTTCACAGGCAAGCCCGCAGGCTACATGATAGTCTTCACCATCTGTGCTTTCTCTTACCTCTTAGCCTGGTGCGCCATCAAGCTCCTCGTGCCCAAATACAAGAAAATCATCCTAAATTGACAAAATAGAAAATTAGGATAAAGAGGGTGTGTTAAAATGCTCATTAATCAAGGAATCCCGGAGGGATTCTTTCAATTAGATAGGGAAATCCCCTAAAATAATAAAAAATTGGCACCGAAGGTGCCAATTTTTTATTAAAAAGAGATAATCTTTTATCTAATCGAAAGAATCCCTCCGGGATTCCTTGACGAAAGCCTATTATGACACACCCTCTTTATTTTGGAGGAGGTATAGAAAAATAATGTTTTGTTAATAATAACAGCCTAAAGTTACGGAATATTCAGATATTTTCCGTAACTTTGTGCTGAAGTTATGTCTCAAGTTAAAACCATAGAAGAAATCATACGGGAAAAGGGAGGCTTCGTGAAAAAATCAGACCTCTCCAGTTCACAATACCATCGGCTTTTGGCTCTTGTTGGAGAGGGCAAAGTCGTAAGGGTGAGGCGCGGAGTATATGCTTTGAATGAATCCTTTGCCAACTCAATGTATGATCTTGACAAGATAATTCCAGGAGGTATTCTGTGCAATCTGTCCGCATGGTCGCATTACGGACTTACCACGCAGATTCCCTTGACTATAAACATTGCCATCGAAAGGAAGCGTAAAGTCACTCTTCCGGATTATCCTCCGATTACATTGTTTTATCAAAGTCAAGAGCAGCTTGGACTTGGTGTTACACGCAAGATCATTAATGGATACGAAGTAAGTATATTCGATATGGAACGATCGGTCTGCGATGCCTTAAAACAGAGAAATAAGATAGGAATGGATGTTTGCTCAGAAATTCTAAACAACTATCTTGAAAGGAAAGACAGAAATTTGAACAAGCTCTCCGAATATGCCAAAAAGCTTCGGGTCGCAAATCTTCTCCATAATTATTTAGAATTCGCATTATGAAAAAAGAAATAAAAAATGCCGGCCATTCCATAAAGATGAGGCTTTGGAATATCGCAGCTGAAAACAAGCGAGATAAGAATGATAACCAAATTTATCAACTGATCGCCATCAGATACATACAAGAAGGGATTCTATACAGGCTTTCAAGAAGTAAGTATTGCGACAAATTCTTCTTGAAAGGTGGAGCTTTGCTATATGCATACGATCGATTTGATGCACGTCCTACCGTAGACATAGATTTCCTGGGCAGCAATATAAGCCGAGATATTGAGAACATCAAATCGGTGTTCAATGAAATCCTCTCTTGCGAATTTCCTGAAGATGGAGTAATTTTCATCCCAGAGAGTCTTACGGCCTCTGAAATCACAGTCAACAAAGAATATCATGGAGTCAGACTGATGGTATCGGCCAAAATTGATACCATGATACAACCTGTAACCATGGATATTGGCTTTGGAGATGTGTAAACGTCCCAAACTCCGCGGCGTAGTTCTTTAGGCCCTGATTTCTCGGGGC
>CAYTXF010000061.1:0-19472 GCA_964440745.1 uncultured Bacteroides sp. | reverse complement strand
CAATGCCTTTATGGGTAGGCTTGTCGGCGAGAGGATTATTCGCCGGGGATGATAGCGTCGTTGGGGCAAACGCTGGCGCAGGTGCCGCAGTCGATGCAGGTGTCGGGATCGATCACGTAGATATCGCCCTCAGAGATTGCGCCGGTGGGGCACTCGGGAAGACATGTGCCGCATGCAACGCAGCTGTCGGTGATTACATATGCCATGGTTGATAGGTTTTAGAAAAAATTATACGAATGTTCTGTTTGTAATTGGTAATGCAAAAGTATACATTATTTCTGAACTGACCAAAATTTTTTTGATAAAATAATGAAACCCCCGGCGGGGACCGGGGGTTGGCGATAGGAGAGCGGCTAAAATTTGAAGCCGGTGGAGAGGACGATGGAGCTGTTGTTGTCCTTGACGCTCCACGATGGGGCGATCGAGCCCGGCACGCCAGCACTGCTGATGTTGAAATTGGTGTAGGCGTGGTATGTGCTCTGGCGATTGGTGTAGACATAAGCAGCATCAATGTACCATGCCTGATAGCGGTAGCCCAGACCCACGCAGATGTTCTGTATGTCCTTGTCGAAGGTGTAGCTGGCATCAGTGCCCGAGGTGAGCACCTCGATATTGCCATTCTTGGCCACATCCTTGACATTGGTGGTCTGATAGTTGTAGCCGCAGCGCAGGCTTAGCTGAGGAGTCACGCGATACTCAAATCCGAGGCGGATGGTGCTTGCGCCCTTGAAATAATCCTTGATATCCTGGTTGAGCGCATCGTTGGTCTCATAGTTCTCATCATATCCATAGTAGGCCGGAGTCTTGATACTCATGTTGTTGTAGCCGTCGTACTGGTAATCCAGACTGATGATGGCGCGGCCGCCTATCACGCCAGCGATGCCAGCCATGATCTTCCAAGGCGAATTGTAATGCCAGCGGAAATAGGCGTCGTCGGTATACTCATTGCCTGAGAAAGTCTCTGATCCTGTAGCTGATGGAGTGTAGGCATAGTCGACAGAGGCATCATAGCCTTGGTCGAACTTGTACCATGTGGGAGTGTGCACGGCTAAGCCGATGCGCAACTCGTTGATAGGCTTCAGGATTACGCCTGCCTTGAGGTTCCAGCCCGTGCCGTTGATGTACTTGCGAGTGGAGAGGTCGAAGCCGGCAGCGCCGTTGGTGATGCCATTGCCATAGTTGGAAATGGAGGCATTGTCCATGCTCTCGCTATAATACAGAGTGCGGGTGTAATGCAGATCCGTGATGCCGATGCTCAGGCCCCAGTACACGGTATTCTCCACGTTGCCGCCGAAAGACATGTTATACTCGTCGACATACCCCGTCTCACGCACATTGAAGATTGCATCGCCCGATGTGCCGTTTTGGAAGAGGCCCGAGTAAGAATTGCTCGATACGGGGATCATGTAAGCATTGTAGGCAAGGATGCTAAGCCAGTCGATGCTTGAATCGAGATAGGGGTCATAGGCATTGCTCCCGCTTCCAAAATTCATGTCCTGCCAGTCAACGCCCGACTGGGTGGTGAAGGCAGCGATGTAATTCGACAGCGAAGTGCTGGTGCTGGCCATGCCGCCGCGATATACGCGGTCAAAGCTTGTGGCGCGGTTGTACGACACGCCCCAGTTGAACGTCTTAAGCGCGCCGTTGAGCACGGTGGCCCCCACATAGCCGAAGTTGGGGCAATAGACCTTGGTCTGGGAGTTGGTGTTGCCAGCCACGCGGTAGAAAGGCTCCGTCTTGGTATTCTGGAAATTGATGTCCATGGAGACACCCACTTCGTTGCTGCGATATATGCCGATGCCGGCGGGATTCTGATTAAGAGTGGTCAGATCGCCGCCCAGGGCTGTGAAAGCGCCGCCCATAGCCATAAAGCGGGCGGTGCCTTTGAAATCAGATTGAGAGACTTGCTGCGCATCGATCGCGCTTTGGGCAAAAGCCAAAGCCGGGAAAGCTGCCATTAAGATCAGACATGACTTTTTCATAGTCGAGTAATTGTTTCTGTTTTAAATAGAAATAATGCAGAACTGAGAGGGGAGAGAGCTGATGCCGGGAGCTTATCTGCGGCCACGGCCTCCGCCGCCACCGCCGCTGCTGTGGCCACCGCCACCTCCGCTGCCGCCACGACTGCCGCCGCTATAACCGCCGCTGTATCCGCCACTCGAACGGCCCGATGACGAGCTGCCCGAACTCCAGCCTGACGATGATCCGCTCGAACGCGAGTTGCTGTATCCGCCGAGGTTGCCGCTGCTTGAGCCAGAACGACCGCGAGCGCCAGTGTTGATGCCAGAGTTAGATGCGCCTGACTGAGTAGGACGCGCTGTGCCGATGCCGCTGGGTATTGCGCTCGAACCCATGCCCGAGTAGCCGGGACGCGAGGTGACCGAGGCTGCGCTGCCTATGCCGGAGTTGCCAGGGCGAGATGCGCTGCCGTAGCCCATGTTGCCGGGTCGCGCTGAGTTGCCGCTAATGTGCGAGGCTGTAGCGCGGCCAGAATTGCCGGCGAATGTGGGCCTATGCACTCCCGAGGAGCCAGCGCCTGTCTGCGGACGCCAAGCGCATCCCCAGGCCGGACCTCCGCCCCAACCGGGACCCCATCCGGGACCATAGCCCCAACCGGGACCCCAGCCCCAGCCCCAACTTGGACCCCAGGCCAGATCCCACCAGAGGCTGTTCCATCCCCAGCCCCATCCCCAGCTCGGACCCCACCAGGGATCGTAATAGCCGAGTGACCAGTTCCAGTAGTAGCGCGGGCTTCCGAATGCCCAGCTCCACGACCAGTAGGGGTAGTACCAGGGATTATTCTCCACATAGATGTTGACAGTGGCGGGCTCGCTGTAATAGTAAGCCTGCAGATCCTGATCGTCAGAACCGGCCACGATGTCGCTGTTGTGGAAGCGCTCGATGCGGCGAGTGTTCTCAAAATAGTCGATATCATCGGCGGCTACGCTGTCGGTGATCAGATCGTCACTCACCAGGAAGGCGCCGTGACGGTTGTACTCGTCGACATCGCGACTATTGTCGGTGTACACGAGATAAGTGTCAGCGGCGGGATAGAATTCCACAGTGCCGGGATATGAGGCAACCTGCGAATAGCCGGGCTTGGCGCTTCGCTGAGTGGCCTTGGCGGGAGTCACCTTCTTGGTGGCCTTTGAGTCGTCATAGTAGATATCGTCATCGTAGTAATTCTGGGCTGAGACGATGGCGGGGACCGCCATGAGCATGGCTGCAGCCAACAGATGCGACTTTCTTATGTGCTTGCTGTACATGGTGTTAATCCTCCTATGTTAATTTGTTATTGAATTGATGATTCTTTTGCTTTATCATTAGATAAGATAGGGGGGCAAAAGTTTAATCAAAGATACAAACAATCTGTCAATCCTACAAATATTTTGGAAAGAAAATCGACAAATCACCCAAATTTGGCAATGAAAAAACGCGAAAAGCGAGGGGCGACAAGTCTCGCTCCTCGCTTTTATGGTTTGCGGATTCAGGGCGCTGTCAACGCTGTCCGTAAGGCTTCATTTCATAGCCGGCCATCGACACCACGAATCCCCAGTAGATGAAGGCGATCGAGGTGAGGAATGAGGTCATGTACTCTACTGAGTTGATGCCAGCCTCAACAAAGAGGAAGCCAATCACGCAGAGCAGGATGCCATTGATGATGGCGAGCCACCAGATCTTTCTGCCACTGCTGGCCGAGACAAACTGCTCGATGCCCCAGTAGATGAAGAAGAACGCTAAGAAATAGGGGAAGACTTCCATCGATAAGAACAGGTTTCTAACCAGCACAAAACCGATGAACATGTCTATGACACCGCCGGCCAACCACCAGCCCCAACCGCCGGGACGGTTGGCGGGATCGCCAGCACATACGCAAAGCTGTACCAGACCAGCCGCAATGAGCAGCCAGCCCATCAAAATCGCAGCCACCATATACCCCTCAGCTGGCCATATCCAATAGCAAAAGCCGCCGAGCACCATCAAAATTCCGATGATGAGGACCAGCCACCATAGCTTTGACTGTCCGTAGAATCTTTCAAAAGCTTTCATAATAGTAAGAATTAAAACGTGTTTTTTATCTTTTGAAATTATAACAAACAATCCGACACCTTTGTTAAGGAAAACACAAGTTTTTTCTTGACAAAGATGCCGGAGGCGGTTTCAATTCCTATGATGGGACGGGGCTTATTTCAGCTCCACCACGGTGATGCCGGCGCCGCCGAAGCGGACGTCCTCGTCGGCGTAATGGGCCACGCTTGGCACCGTCGACAGGTAGTCGCGGATGTACTGGCGCAGGGCGCCGGTGCCGGTGCCGTGGAGAATGCGCACGCGCTGGGCGTTGAACTGGGTAGCATCGTCGATGAAATAGGTGATGGCCTGCACTGCCTCGTCAACGCGCATGCCGCGCACATCGATTTCGGGCTTGAAGCGCAACTGGCGCTCGCGGCTGTCGTTGGATGTGTCGGCAGAGATGTACGACGCGGCCTTTTTGGCTCCTGTGTCGATCTTCTTGGAGGTTGGCGTAAGGCGCGAGGCCTTCACTGTGGTTTTGAGCAGGCCGAAGGCCACCACGGCATTGGCGCCATTGAGCTCAAGCACTTCGCCCACGGTGCCAGCGCCGTCGAGTTGCACGTGACTACCAATCTCGAGGGCTTTGGGACTTGGGCTTTGGGATTTGGAGTCCTGGCTTTTGCGCTTTGATCCTTTGCCCTTGTGCTGGCGCAGCATGGGATGGTTATCCTCAGCATCGGCGGTAAGCTCGCGCTTCGATTCCTCGAGTTCTCGCCGGGCAGCGAGTGTGCGTTCGCGCTCGGCATTGGCGGTCTTGATCTCATGGATGGTGCGCTCCACGGCAGCATTGCTCTTGTCAAGAATCTCCTTGGCCTGAGTGCGTGCCTCGTCGATGATTTCGCGGCGCTTTGAGCGCAGCTGGTCAGCATCCTCCTGGTATTTCTCTATCAGGGCATCGATTTTCTTCTCTTTTTGACGCACTTGCTGCCGCTTTGTTTCCCAGTAGCGCTTGTCACGCGCTATGTCGAGGAGATAGCGATCGATGTTGATGTAATCGCTGCCCACGATCTCCTCGGCATGGCGAATGATATCCTCGGGAAGTCCAATCTTGCGCGCTATCTCTACGGCAAATGATGAGCCGGGAGCACCAATCGACAGCTTGAAGAGCGGACGCATGAGCTGGCGGTCGTAAAGCATGGATCCATTGATAAGGCCGGGAGTCTCGTCGGCAAATTTTTTGATGTTCTGATAGTGGGTAGTGATAACTCCCCAGAGACCTTTCTCCACAAATTGCGACAGCAGGGCCTGGGCGATGGCAGCGCCTATCTGAGGCTCGGTGCCGCTGCCAAACTCGTCGATAAGGGCCAGAGTGCGCGGCGAACCGTTGGCAACCAGCCACTTCATATTGCGCAAATGGCTGCTGTAGGTGCTGAGTTCATTTTCGATCGACTGGTCGTCGCCGATGTCGATGAACATGGTGTCGACCACGCTGATGTGGGAATTCTCATACACCGGAGGCAACAAGCCGCATTGAGCCATGTATTGTACGATGGCCACTGTCTTAAGAGTCACCGACTTGCCGCCAGCGTTAGGACCTGAGATGATGAGGATTCTTTTCTCAGGCTCGAGACGCACATCGAGTGGCACTACCTCTTTGTCGAGGTGCTTGAGGGTGGAAGTGAGCACCGGGTGACAAGCGTGGTAGAGCTCAAGCTGCATGTCGCGGTGGAGATGCGGCATCTGCGCCTCGATTTCTTGAGCGTAGCGAGCCTTGGCGTGGATGAAGTCGAATTGGCCAAGGATGTCATATGCCTCGAGCATTTCGGGCACATGGGGGCGCAGCTGGTCGGCCAGTTCCACCAGGATGCGCATCACTTCGCGGCGCTCTTCGATCTGAAGCTCTCTTAGGCGATTGCTGGCTTCGACCACCTCGGCAGGCTCGATGAAGAATGTCTTGCCGGTGGCTGACTCGTCGTGGACGATGCCGGGAATCTGGCGCTTGTTCATGGCAGCCACCGGGATCACGGGTCGGCCGTCGCGCAGGCTTGGCGACGCGTCGGCATCGAGATAGCCGTCCTTGATGGCTTTTGCCACTACTCGGCGCATTGCGGCATTGATGGTGCCTTGCATCGAAGCCAAGGCTCCGCGCAGTCGAGCCAATTCGGGCGAGGCCGAATCCTTGACATAGCCTAATTTGTCGATCACGCGGTCGATGGCGGCTCTTACGCCGGGGAGGGCTGAGATGCCCTGGGCTATCTCGTCGAGCGCGGGGTAGGGCGATCGGCCGTCGGTGCGATGCGTGGCGAAGAATTGGGCGATTTCGGCGATAGTGGCTAATGAATTGCGCAGCCGCGCCATCTCGCTCTCGGGGATGTGGGTGCCGGGCACGCGTATGGTCTTGAGTTGGGGCGTGAGGTCGTGGACGCTGTTGAGAGGGAAGCCTTCGTCAGAGCTCAGGATCTGGCACATCTCGTTGGTCTGGTCGAGGGCGCGCTTCGCATCGTCGAACTGGCTCATGCACTCCATCTCCTGGCATTTCTCGCGGCCCAGGGTGGAGAGGCATTTCTCGGAGACTACGGCGCGGATCGTGTCGAATCCTATTTTGCTTTCTATTGTTTCGGGATACAGTTTCATAACTGCAAAGTTACAAAAAAAGAGGGTGTAAAATACAAAAATAGGCGCCAAAGGCGCCTATTTTATGTATTAATAAAAATTTTAATCCTATTTGGAAGAATCCCTCCGGGATTCGTTGACGAAGGCATGTTCATAAAGGACCTCCGGGATTCGTTGACGAAGGCTTGTTTAGAATGAGCCTTTGGGATTCGTTGACGAAGGCAGGGTTGGTGCTTATTGGGCGCCACCGTTGATGAGGCCGTTGTAGTAGTCAGCCTTGTCAAAGTTTTCGAGAGCTTTCTCCTTGTCGCCGGCAGTGTCGCGATAGTAGAGACCGATGAAGCTGTAAGCCTTCTTGTAGAGGTTGAGCTTCTTGGGGTCAGTCTTAGATTCGGGATCAGCATCGAGGAGCTCGATAACCTTCTCATAATTCTCAACTACCTCGGGAGTAGCGGCGTTGGCCTTCACATAGTAGAGAGTGGCGAGACGATCGTAGAAGTCGGGCTTAACATCCGAAACCCCATTGATCACAGCTGTGATGGCAGCGATGCCCTTGTCAGCGTCGGCCATGCGCACAGCGTCGTTGTCCATAGCCTTTGAGGCAGCAATGAGCCAGCGACCAGAAGCCTGGAGCTGATCGTTGAGGTCGGTCTCGTCGCCCTTAGCTTCCATGTACTGCTGGAAAGCCTCGGCAGCCTTCTGGCTGTCGCCTACCTTGTTGTAAGCAGAGCTAAGAGTCTTGATATTGTCAGCGCGGGTGGGATCCACAGCCACAGCCTGCTCGTACTGGATCACAGCCAGAGAATCCTGGCCCATGCCTTCGAGCACGCCAGCGTAGGTGATGTGGTCGTTGGGGGTGAACTTCTCAGCGCCCTTAGGGGTGAGCTTGAAGAAAGACTGAGCGGCAGCGTCGGCAGCTTCGTTCTGCTCCAGGCCAGCGAGGTCAAGCATCTTGATGCGGTTCATCACGAAGTTGCTGGGATCCTGAGCGAGCAGCTCGTTGGCCACGTCGAGACTCTTCTGGTACTCGTTGTTGGCATAGAGGAGCACTGAATAGCGAGCCTTGTCTTCGGGGAAGTGGTTGGGGTTCTGGATATATTCGCCATACTGGTTAGCGGCCTTGGTCCATTGGCTGGTCTCGTAGTATTTTTCAGCGAGTTCGCGCTGAGCGAGGGCCGACTGGGGCTGCTTAGCCTTGAGTTCCTCAAGCTTGTTAACCGAGTAGATGGGGTTCACGCCGATGTAAGCGTTGGCATACTTCACATAGCCTTCGGGGTTATCCTGGTCAAAAGTGATGGCCTGCTCGTATTTGCCGGCGGCGCCGCCAAGATCCTTCTGGTCGAAGAGCATGTCGCCTTCGAGGATGTAGATGGAGGGTTCCTGGTGCTTGGAATCCTTGTGAGCCTTAGCCAGGAGCTTGTCGACCTGCTGAGCATACTTCACTGGATCAGCGTTGTAGTAAGCGCGGGCGATGTCCACGGTGATTTCATTGTTTTTCTTGCCAAGCTTCTGAGCGGTGCTGAATTGGTTTTCAGCGGCCTTTGTGTCGCCATTGAGGAGGTCGATTGCGCCCAGGCCTACATAGTTGTAGGGGTTGTCGGCATTGGCAGCAACGCCCTTGTCGAAATAGCCCTTAGCGGCAGCCTTGTCCTTCTGAGCGAGGGCAGTCTGGCCAAGATAGTAGTATGCGAGTGCTTTGTCGGTTGCAGCATCGTTGATGTTGCGCTCGAGGATTGTCTTGGCATTGGCGTATTGGCCAGCCTTGTAGTACTCGATGCCGTCCTTGTAGCCATCGGCTGAGGCGGCCAGTGCAGCGCCCAAGAGAAGGGCGGGAAGAATTTTCTTCAGGTTCATGCGGGTTAGTTAATGGTTTATTGTGATAATTTTATTTTTTTATTTGATTGTTTATCGTGTCGAAAGTTTAACAGAGGGGTGTTAATCCATTATTTCCATTATGTTGATATTCATGCGGGCAGGCATGATGCCTGTCTTCATGATGAGCTTTTGTCCCGGGAAGCTGGTTACGAAAGAGTAGAATCCAGCGGCAGGGCTTCCGCTCGGAGAGATGGTGATCATGTAGATGCAGCGAGTCAGGGGATAGGTGCCGTCGTAGATGTTCTGCTGGAACGGGCGATAGGCTGTGCGGTCATCGTCGCGCATCACGCCTAAGGTCTTGATGCCGGCCTGAGCCACGCGGGCATTGATGTCGTCCATGCTCAGGGCGCTGGTATCATCCTGCATCTCGTCGGCGATTGACTGCACGGATTCTGTTTCGCGCAGGTCGGTGCTGAGGCAGCTCACGCCCACCACGCCGATGGCGTATTTGTTCTTAAGCACGGCTTGCACCACGCCTGAGAGCGAGTCGGTGCGCTGGGCAGTGGGGCCCAGGCTCTCGCCATTGAGCAGCGAGTCGCGCATGTATTTCATCATTGAGGAGCCTTCCTTGTCGAAGAGCACCACGATGGGCTTGTCGGGATAGTGGGGGTTGATGTCTTCCCAGGATGTAGTCTCACCCTTGAGGATTTCGCGGATTTCCTTCATCGAGAGGAATTCAGCGGGATTCTCGGGATTGACGATAAGGGCCACGGCATCCACAGCGATTTTGGCGCTGCGGGGATGGCGGCGCTTTTTCTTGATGCGCTCCACCTCGTCGGCAGTGAGGTCGCGGGGTATGACGATGGTCTTGGTGTTGAGGGTCATCAGCGAATCGATGGCCTCAGCCTCAGTGCCATAGCGGGCCAGCACATGGTTCTCGGGATAGATGTATTCAAACACGTCGATTTCCTGCTCCATGATGTTCTCGAAAGAATCGTCACAAAACAAGGTGGAAGACCCAACAGTAGTGGTGTTGGACTTCTTCTCATAGCGTCCGCAGCTTGCCAGAAGCATCACGCACATGGCTGCCAGGGCGAAGCCAAAGTATTTCTTACTCATTAGGTCAATGTTTTAGCTATAAGTAAGGGAGCTTTAGGCTGGTAAGCCCAATGGGATGTGCCGGCCTAAAGCCCTGAATATCGAAGTATTTTACTTGTTGTAGTAGTCGCTTCCGGCAAACATGCGGTATCCACGGAAGATTCCGTAAATGATGAGCAGGAAACCGACCACCCAGCGAGCCCAGTCCCAATTGTGGTCCCAATGGAAGAGGTTGATGATAAGCAGTACGCCCACGCCCACGTATACGAGTATCATGAATATGCCAAAGGCAATGGCCACCGGACGCTTAGGAGCCGGCACAACGGGGCGTCCATTGTCCTCTTGCTCCTCGCCATGCATTTTGCGACGATATTCGTCAAATTCAGCGTTATTCTTGTCCTGTTTCATAAAGCTACATATTTTAATAGTTGAAAAATCATAGAGGGAGCTCTTTTGAAGCTCGTTCTATAATTTAACATTGGACGTGCTTTTTATGTTCAACACTTCAACGTGCTAAGTTAGTCAATTTTCCCCAAATATCAACTATCTTTATTAACAAAAAATGTAAATTTTATAAAATTTTAGTTTTTGTGTTTACCTTTTTCGTTTTTAAAGGCAAGAAGTGGGGGAAGTTTTCAAAAAAATCCTTATCTTTGCACTTGGAAATGTCTTATTTATAGATAATGTCTTATTTATAGATGTACTCGCCATGAGAGTCCCTATCTTCATTCTGTTGATTTGTACTTTTATAATAGCTCAAGCCCTTTCGCCTGACAACGCGGCCCTGCTGCGAGAGCTCGATTATGAGCTGTCGCAACTCCCCTCATATGAGGAGCATAAGGAGGCGCGCCTTGATCAGCTCAAACAACAGGCCTCAAAAGCCTCGTCGATAGAAGAGAAATTTTGGCTCTACCGCAATTTGCTGGATGAATACAGCGTGTATGACAGCGACTCGGCCATCTTTTATGGAGGCTTGGCCGCTGAGTTGGCCAAGGAGCTGGAAAGGCCTGACTTGCAAAACAATGTGCACTTGCTCAATGCCTATACCTTCGCCTCGACGGGCTTGCTCGATCAGAGCCGACGCGAAATAGAGGCTGTCGATACGCTGTGGCTCGACGATGTGTCCACTTGCACCTACTATGACCAGAAGGTGTACCATCTGACCCACGAAGACCAGTATCGCAACATCACCACAAATACCCTGACCCAGATGGTTACGGTCAAGGAGCTCCTGGATGCCATGGTGAGGCTGGCACACACCGACAACCCCGACTACTATTATTATGTGGGCTATCGGGCTTTGGCTAACAACTCCCACATCAATGAAGCCATCGATGTGATTGAGCCCACAATGGCCAATCGCGGCTACGACAACCGCGCCGACGCTCGGTTGGCTTGGGTGCTGGCCCAGCTTTACGGCGTGCTGGACAATCAGGACCTTAGAGCGAAATATCTCATACTTTCGGCAATGGCCGACGCTCGCACTGCCAATCGCGACATTGCTTCACTGGAGGAATTGGCCACAATCGTGCAGAACGAGGACGACCTTGATCATGCCTATAACTATATCGATCAGACCCTCAGGGCTGCCGAGCTGTTGAAGAATCGCGTGAGAGTGCTGCATGTGGCCACCCTGCAAACAGAGATTTCCCGCCTCTATCAGCAGAAGGTGGAGATGATGAATCGCCAGCGCACATGGCTGATGATCATAATGGGAGTGCTAATCCTGATTCTGGCCATAGCCTGCGCTTACATATACCGGCAGAGAGGCCATCTGCATGTATCAAATGCGAGATTGGCAGCACTGAATGATGAATTGAAGTCGAAAGTGAATGAGCTGTCTGACGCCTACTCCCAACTCGCATCCAAGAACGAAAGCCTCGAAACCATCTCCCACGAGTTGCGCGATACCAATCAGCGCTTGGCAGAAAGCGATCTGATGAAGGTAAGATGCATCGGAGCCATTTTCTCGATTTGCTCGACTTATATTAATAAGATCGACGATTTCCGCAAGATGATGTCGCGCAAGCTCAAGGCCAAGCAGTATGATGACTTGCGACAGATTGTGGAGTCGCCTGAGTTGTCGCAGAATGAACTCAAGGATTTCTATGAGCAGTTCGATACGCTATTCCTAAGCATATATCCCGACTTTGTGGAGGATTTCAACTCGTTGCTTCCCGATGATGAGAAGATGTCGAAGCGCCCTGATGGTCAGCTTACTACCGAGTTGCGCATTTATGCGTTGGTAAGACTCGGAATCACCGACAGCGTGAAGATCGCCGCTGTGCTGCACTGCTCGCCGCAGACTGTGTACAATAAGCGTCAGCGCGTGCGTTCGATGGCCGGCCTCAGCCGCGAAGACATGATTGCCAAAATCCGCAGCCTGGGCCACGCGGTATCTGAATAATGAATAATTAATAATTAATAATTAATAATTAATAATAAGTATTACATTAAGTAAATAATACATTATGTATAAGGGGCTGTATCATAATACGCTTCTATCATGGAACTCCGGAGGAGTTCTTACAAATAGATACGTGAAAAAATCACCCACCAACCCCGATAGGGGTTGTTTCATTATATTCATGAAACAACCCCTATCGGGGTTGGTGGGTGAGTGAAGGTTTTAAGCTATACGAAAGAATCCCTACGGGATTCCATAGATCCCCTTCGGGATTCAATAAATCCAAAAATCATATATGAAACTTGAGTATTGTTTATTATTCATTATTCATTATTCATTATTAATTATTCAATGATTATATTTTAAACCTTTAACATGACTTTTGTGTTTTTTAATAAAAATTAGTAGTCATGAAGAAGAGTTTACGCACATCGGTTATATTGCCCGTCATCGCATTGTTTGCTGTAGCGGTGACTTTGGGATTGGAAATGGAATCATGCAACAGTCGCGCTCAGCGCGAAGATGATCTTCCTGAACTTCCGAAATTCCTAATGCATAAGGCTTTAGGCGACAATTACTATGTGGATACCTTGTATACCGACGGCGACAACAGCTATTGCCTGCTGCGCAATCCGGAGTATGGCCAGCAGGTGCTGTTTGACAACGACCGGATTTATGCTGAAAATGCCCAGCTGGAGCTTTCGCCCGATAGCGGCGCCATGTATGAGATGTCGCTGCTTTTCCGCAAGGCCACTGTTGATTTCCGCGACAAGCAGAGCGTTGAGGCGGCAGTCGACAGCGTATGCCCGGTCTATGAGGGTTTCAAGCAGTTTCAGAAAGGGTATGACATCGAGCATCCGGTTAAGGCCAACTATTGCTTGACGGTGGATGTGCCCGATCCGGCCAATTATGATTTGGAGTTATGGCTCGCTCGCGAGATGGGCGACACCATAAGCATGGACACCAAGGTGGTAGAATTTCCGGAGATTGGTCGCCGCAACGCTACCGCATTCTTCAACGAGTTGGATGCTCCAAGCACCGTGGAGCTCTATGCCGGGGACAGCTTTACAGTCTATTATGCATGTGAAGATTATGTCACATATCTGGGTTACACTTATTACTTTACTGGGGGAGCGCATGGGATGTACGGCCTTTATCTATCAACATATGACTTGAAGAAGGGAGAAGGCGTGGATCGCGACAATCTTTTCAAAGCCGATTGCTCCAAGGAGTTGCGAGATCTGCTCTATGGCGAATTGCTCAATGACAGCGAGTTTGTGAGTGCTCACGATGTGAAGACAATTGAGGATGTGAAGAAGGCCCTTGAGCAGATGGGAGTCGATGAGATACCCATACCGCAACCGGCTCTTTTGCCCGATGGCGTAGCCTTCTGTTTCCAGCCGTATGAGATCGGCCCATACAGCGATGGCACCTACCAGGTGATAGTGCCCTATCAAAAGATCAATGGGTTAATGAATAATGAATAATTAATAATGAATAATGAATAATTAATAATGAATAATGAATAATTAATAATGAATAATGGGCTGGCGCGAGGATGGCGTCAGCCCATTATTAAGTTCTAATATTTTAATGAATAAATGATAATAAATACGGGTAAACCTGAGGCATTAATTATTCATTATTCATTATTAATTATTCATTATTCAATGATTATTTTGCGTTTTCAGGGCGAAGGGCGCGGACGGTAACGGCGGTCTGCCACATCTCGCTTTCGCGGAGCTGACGCAGCTCCTCTTCAAGCTTTTCGCGGTAGTCGGGCTGCGAGTTGCTGTCGATGCTGCGCTGAGCCTCATTGCCGCATTTTACGCTGGCGTAGAGCTTCTCTACTACCGGCTTGATGGCATCGTGGAAGGGAGTCATCCAGTCGAGAGCGCCGCGCTGAGCGGTAGTGGAGCAGTTGGCATACATCCAATCCATGCCCTTTGCTGCAAACAGAGGCATGAGGCTCTGGGTGAGTTCCTCTACGGTCTCATTGAAAGCTTCGCTGGGGCTGTGTCCATTCTCGCGGAGCACTTCATACTGAGCCAAGAGCAGGCCCTGGATAGCGCCCATCAGTGAACCGCGTTCGCCAGTAAGGTCGCTGGTGGCTTCGCGCTGGAATGTGGTCTCGAAGAGATAGCCTGAGCCAATGCCGATGCCCATGGCCAGAGTGCGCTCGAGAGCGCGACCGGTATAGTCCTGATATACGGCGAACGATGAGTTGATGCCTCGGCCTTCGAGATAGAGCGAGCGCACAGTAGCGCCAGAGCCCTTGGGAGCCACCATGATCACATCGATGTCAGCGGGAGGCACCACTCCGGTGCGGTCGCTCCAGGTGATGGCGAATCCATGGCTGAAATAGAGAGCCTTGCCAGCTGTGAGATGCTTCTTGATGTTGGGCCACTGGCTGATTACGGCGGCATCGCTCAGAAGGCAGCAGATGATGGTGCCGCGCTCGCAGGCCTCTTCGATTCCAAAGAGAGTTTCGCCGGGCACCCAGCCATCGTTGATGGCCTTTTCGAAGGTCTTGCCGGGACGTTGGCCCACGATCACGTTGAAGCCATTGTCGCGCAGATTGAGGCCTTGGCCAGGACCCTGCACGCCGTAGCCAATGATGGCTATTGTCTCATCTTTGAGTACTTCAAGAGCTTTTGACAGAGGAAATTCTTCACGAGTAACAACGGTTTCCTCAACACCGCCAAAATTCAATTTTGCCATAGTGTATATTTGTGTATTGGTGATTTTGTGTTTTGGTGATTTTGTGAGTTGGTGATTTTGTGAGTTGGTGATTTTGTGAGTTGGTGATTTGGTGAGTTGGTGATTTGGTGAGTTTGTGACTTGGTGGGTTGGTGATTTTCCCAAATCCCAAATCCTAAATCCCAAATCCCAAATCCCAAATCCTAACTTAGGCGCATTTCGCGTAGTTTCTGCATTTCAAGATAATGATCGAGCTTTTCGAGAGGACTCTTGGTGACGCACACGCGACCGCTGCGCACGAATTGCTTCACCCCGTAAGGCTTGAGCTGCTCGAGCAGGGCCTGGGTTTCCCAGGGCTGGCCGCTCTTCTCCATCACGGTGTATTCCGGGGTGATGTCGATGATGCGCGCATTGTGGTGGCGGATGATGCTCTCGAGATGCTGCTCCTTGAGGAGCTTGCTGGTATCGATCTTGTAGAGCGCGATTTCCTGATAGAAAATCTCATCCTCGGTGTAAAGATAAGCCTTGAGCACATCGATTTTCTTCTCGATCTGCTTTACGGTCTTCTCCATGGTGGCGCGATCGCTCCACACAGTGAGCGTGAGCTTATGGATGCCCTCGATGGTAGTGGGGCTTGCCGAGAAGTCCTCGATATTGAGGCAGCGGCGCGTGAAAATGATTGCCACCTGATTGATGATGCCTACGCAATTCTCGCTGTAGATGGTGATGGTAAATAATGTTTTGCCTTGTTTCTCTTCCATAAAGCGCGTTTATTGAGGGTAGACAAATTTCATATCTTTGTTGACAAGGATCTCGGTGACGGCCGATCCGGGGGTGATCATCGGGAACACATTGTCGGAGCTGTCGATGCGCACATTCAGCAGATAAGGGCCGTCGTGCTCGAGCAGGCGTTGCACTGCGGGTGCCAGCTGCTGGCGATCTTCCACATTCTCAGCGGCAATCCCGTAGGCATGAGCAATCATCACGAAGTCGGGATTGAGCAGGGGAGTCTGCGAGTAACGGCGATTGAAGAAGAGCTCTTGCCACTGGCGCACATTGCCCAAGAAGCTGTTGTTGAGCACGATGATCTTCACGGCAGTGTTGTATTGCATGATAGTGCCGAGTTCCTCGATGGTCATCTGGAAACCGCCATCGCCGCACATCATGCACACAGTGCGCTCGGGAGCGCCCATCTTGGCGCCAATGGCTGCGGGCAGTCCGAAGCCCATAGTGCCGAGTCCGCCGCTGGTGACGATGCTTCGCGGGAAGGCATATTGGAAATAGCGCGCCGAAATCATCTGGTTCTGGCCCACATCGGTAACAAGAATTGCCTCGTGGCGGGTGGCTTCGCTTACGCACTGGGCCACTTCGCCCATAGTGAGCATGCCTTCGTGGCGGAGTTCATGGTCACTTACTGTCTCGCTTTCCACCTTGTCGCAGACAGCGAAGCGCTGGAGCCACTCGTCGTGGCGAGCCGGTTCGATCAGTGGGATGAGCTGCATCAGCACATCTCGGGCGTCGCCATGAATGGGGATGTGGGTGTGCACATTGCGGTCAAATTCCGACGAGTCAATGTCGACGTGTATCACCTTGGCATTGGGCGCATAGCGCGTAAGATCGCCGGTGACGCGGTCGTCGAATCGCATGCCGATGGCTACAAGCACATCGGCTTCGTTGGTAAGGTAGTTGGGTCCGATGTTGCCATGCATTCCCAGCATGCCCACATTCAAGGGATGCTCGCTGGGGATGGTGGAGAGTCCCAGCAGGGTAGTGGCCACGGGGATTCCGGCCTTTTCTGCGATATCCAGCAATTCTTTTTCTGCCCCCGAGATCATAATGCCATGGCCGGCAAGGATCATGGGGCGCTTTGCAGCGTTGATCAGATTGGCCGCGCTCACAATGTCGCTTGGAGGCACCACCGGACGCGGATCATAGCTGCGTATGTATTTGATATGCTCATGTTTCCACTCTACCAGGCCGGTCTGGGCATCCTTTGAGATGTCAAGCACCACAGGGCCCGGGCGTCCGCTACGAGCTATGTAGAAAGCCTTGGCAATTGCGGCTGGCACATCCTCTGCCTTGCGCACCTGCAGGCTCCATTTCGTCACGGGCAGGGTGATTCCCACCACGTCGGTCTCTTGGAATGAGTCATTGCCCAGCAGCTTGCTGTTGACTTGGCCGGAAATCACCACCACCGGGGTGGAATCCATCATGGCATCGCTCAGGCCTGTCACCACGTTGGCGGCTCCGGGGCCAGAGGTTACGATTACCACTCCCACGCGGTTGCTCACTCGGGCATAGCCCTCGGCAGCGTGGATGGCACCTTGCTCGTGGCGCACAAGCACATGCTCGATTTCATCGGCATAGTCATAGAGCTTGTCATAAACCGAAATGATGGTTCCTCCCGGATATCCGAATACTCGGTCGACTCCCTCAGCTATCAGGGACTTTATTACGGCTTCAGCGCCGCTTATCTTTTCGCTCATAAAAATACTAAGCTACTGTTTTCTTTAATATAATCTTAACTACTTCCTCACTCCGCCCTTGTCGGCGCTTGTCACCATGGAGGCATATGCCTTGAGGGCCTTGCTTATCTTGCGGTCGCGGCTGACGGGGGTCCATGCATGAGCTCCGCGAGCTTCCTGGGCTGCGCGGCGCTTGGCAAGTTCTTCGTCGCTGACTCTCACGTTGATGCTGCGTGCGGGAATGTCAATGTCGATAATGTCGCCTTCCTCAATTAGGCCTATGGCGCCTTGGTTGGCGGCTTCTGGGCTTACATGGCCGATGGATAGGCCGGAGGTGCCTCCAGAAAAACGTCCGTCGGTGATCAGGGCGCAGGCTTTGCCCAGGCCTTTGCTCTTGAGATAGGAGGTAGGATACAGCATTTCCTGCATGCCGGGACCTCCCTTGGGGCCTTCGTAGCGGATCACCACCACATCGCCGGGATTAATCTTGTCGCCAAGAATGGCGTCCACTGTGTCTTCCTGGCTTTCAAAGACGCGGGCCGGTCCGGAGAAGCGGAATATCGACTCGTCGACGCCAGCGGTCTTCACCACGCAGCCGTCAATGGCGATGTTGCCCTTGAGCACTGCCAGACCGCCATCTTTCACATAGGCGTGGTCGATGTCGCGGATGCAGCCGTGAGCGCGATCGGTGTCGTGGGCCGGATAGTAATGTGCCTGGTCGCCCATTTTAGTGGTGCGCTTGCCGCCAGGGGCAGCGAGCCATTGGTGCTTGGCCTCGTCGGTGACTGCGGCACTATCGAGGGCAAACTTTTCAAGCATTTGGGCCAAGGTGAGGCCGTCGACGCGCTTTACGTCGGTGTCGATCAGTCCGGCTTGGGCCAGTTGGTATAATATGGATGGGATGCCGCCAGCGCGGTTGACATCTTGTATATGGTAGTGGTAGTTGGGAGCAACTTTGCAGAGCACGCCGACCTTGCGGCTGAGCGCGTCGATGTCATCCATGGTGAAATCCACTTCGCCTTCGTTGGCCACGGCCAAGAGATGGAGCACTGTGTTGGTGCTGCCTCCCATGGCGATGTCCATGGTCATGGCATTGAGCATGGCTTGGCGCGAGATGATGCTGCGGGGAAGCACACTGTCGTCGCCATCGCGGTAGTAGGCCTCAGCGTTTTTCACTATTTGGCGCGCTGCCTTGCGGAAGAGTTCGGGACGCAGTTCGTGGGTGGCTACAATGGTGCCATTGCCGGGCAGGGCGATGCCGATGGCCTCGGTCAGGGAGTTCATGGAGTTGGCGGTGAACATGCCTGAGCACGATCCGCAAGTGGGGCAGCCCTTGTCCTCAAGGGCCTGGATGCGCTCTTCGCTCTTGTTGGGATCGCCGCTTTCGATCATGATGTCGATGAGGTCGACATCCTTGTCGCCGACATGGCCAGCTTCCATGGGTCCGCCGCTTACGAAGATTGTGGGGATATTGAGGCGCATGGCGGCCATCAGCATGCCGGGGGTCACCTTGTCGCAATTGCTGATGCACACCATGGCGTCGGCTTTGTGGGCGTTGACCATATATTCTACCGAGTCGGCGATGATTTCGCGTGAGGGCAGGGAATAGAGCATTCCGTCGTGGCCCATGGCGATGCCATCGTCGATGGCAATGGTGTTGAACTCGGCGGCGAAGCAGCCAAGCTTTTCGATCTCGTCTTTTACGATTTGTCCTATTTCATGCAGGTGGGTGTGGCCGGGCACGAATTGGGTGAAGCTATTCACGATAGCTATGACCGGGCGACCGATTTGGTCTTCTTTCATGCCGTTAGCACGCCATAGTGCTCGAGCGGCCGCCATTCGGCGCCCCTCGGTAGTAGTAGCGCTTCTCAGAGGATTGCTCATGTCTTCTTAACTTTTGTAGCTATTTTACCTATTGGACTGCAAAATTATCACTTTTTCACGCAATAAACAAATAAATATTCATAATTATTTTAATTTCTTCCCTTTCCCCACAAAAATCGCAAAGATTCTTCCCCCCCCTCAAGCTCAATGGACTGAAATATATGCCGGGATAAATACAAAAAGAGATGCCGGGAATCAACATAAAAAAGAGATGCTGGAGGGTAAACCAACTGAGATATGATACCATAACAAAAAAGAGATGCCGGAAATCGACATCTCTTTGGGGGTGGTGTCACCAGGAATCGAACCGGGGACACAAGGCCATTTATAGACACTCCAGTCCTTTGCTCTACTAACACAAAAATATTAAATATGGTACATAAAAAAGAGATGCCGGAAATCGACATCTCTTTGGGGGTGGTGTCACCAGGAATCGAACCGGGGACACAAGGATTTTCAGAACTCTGTCAATCCCACCC
>CAYTXF010000060.1:0-19604 GCA_964440745.1 uncultured Bacteroides sp. | reverse complement strand
GCCCAAAGCCCCTCTAAATAGACTACATTTAAAGAACATGTCCTAAAGATGGGATTATCGTATTGAACCGGGCTTATTGTTTCGCCTGTCACAATATTTATGATGTCGCCTTTCCAATTGGGCAAAGAAAGAGGAGAAGGCACATATGTGCACAGACCGAAAAGCACTTTCCCAAGGTCATCGCATTTCACATAGTGTGATGTGTGGTATATCATCACGGTGTCCTCATCTTTACGGTTGAAGCGAATCAGACATTCCAGCTGATAATCGGATTTATTTCGTGGCGGCACATCTTTGAGATAATTGAAATAATGAAGTTCCAGAATATGCCGTTCAAGCAATTCGTCAGCATCGGCATGGCTGAAAACGATGTCTTCGAAGGCTGAGTCATATCCGGTGGAATATTCCGGCAAACCCATGAGAGTCATGCCGAACCGTCCCGAATATATATGGCAGTCGTTCACACAGAAATCGGAGATGACAGCAATTCCTTCAGTAGAACGGACAAAACTCACTGCCAGCGACTTCACTTCTTCAAGCAAAGCCTCATAATTCGAAGGCATATCGAATGTACGCCCGGTAAGTGCCGATTTTAGTTCTTTTTCCTTGTCGTTCATGACGGTTTCCCGTTCCTGTTGCCAGTGATGGTATGATTGCTATAATATTGCAAAATTACGAAATTTCCCGGATGTGTACAAGGACAAATTTATGGAAGACGCAGATAATTGGTTTCATAGACAAAAAACGAGCCAAAGCGTTGCTTAACGCAATGACTCTGAATTCAACGGGAAAACTGCCTGATCAGGAATTCATGGATGGTTTCTGAGTATCCGCCATGAAACAAGCGAGTGTTGTTCTTATCGTTTTCTTTGGAGATTTGGTTATAAATATAGGAGCCATTATTCGTTGGCGAGTTTGCCATTGCGGAAATCGGCGGTAGCCTCGTTCACGAGCGATACATCTGTGAAGTGGCATGTATGCTCGTTGTCCTTGGGGCTTTGAGAACTTAAGCCTATGAGCAGTTTCTCAGGGAAGTCGTTCTTGTAGAGACGGGCCATTTTCCAAGTCTTGCCGTCCTCTGAATAGTAGGTGCCAAGCTGCGTGCCGTCAGAAGAGAGGCGCATATATACAGATTCACCCGGGATTGACTGGTGGTTGTTGTCATCCGAAGTGCCGATGGTGCGCACGGTCACCACGCGATGGTCGCCGTATTCATCCTGTTCGAAGCAGATCTTCTGGCAGTGGTCGCTGTTTTCGTAGGCATAGACTACGCCGGCAGAGTATGTGCCTGTCTCTGTGAACTTAGGCTCAACTTTGGCTGTGAAGGTGAAGGGCTTGGTATTGTCGATCTCTGTGAAAATCACGGGAGAGTTGTCGGTCTTGTCACCACTGGGAGAGTGGAAATAGTCAGTCTGTGGGCCGGCAACATATTTCAATGTGTCGCCTGCCACGGTCACGCCTTTTGCGCCGTTGTTTTTAGCCTGGGTGAAGTCAAGACCCGCGAACTTGATTGCGCATGGTTCAAGTGTTTCTGTCACAGCGGTCTCCTCATTTGATTTTGCAACTTGCTTATCACTGTTGTCGCAGGCGGTGAGCGCAAGGCCCATGAGCATGCCTGCGAATAAGGTTTTCTTCATATGTCTATATGATTTTTGATTGTTTATTGTTGTTTTTTATTCACACTGCAAAATTACATCAATCCGGAAATGCCCACAACACTGATTTATAACCAAATTTTATGGCATGGACATTCATGCGAGGAGATAATCCATAAAACAGCAAAGCCCCCGACGAGCAATCAGAGGCGATGGCGACAGCGGTGCATGCCCGTGAGGGCGATGGCAGTGATGACCGCGCTCGAGATTATAGGCAGGAGCGAAGGCAGATGCGGATCGTTGGTGCCTGGCCAGAAATAGTCGCTCAGCAGGAAGATGGTGTTGTTGGCTATGTGCAGGATCACTGCCGTCCAGAGGCTTCCGGTCCAATACAGCGCATATCCGAAGAATGCGCCAAGCAGCATTCGGGGCACGAAGCCGTAGAGCTGCAGATGCATGAGGCTAAACAGGGCAGCCGCAATCCAGATGGCAGCGTGGGCCTTGACTCCCCCTGTGGCCATCAGGCGCTGGAAGGCTCCGCGGAATATGAGTTCCTCGCTGAATCCGGCGAAGACTCCCATTATGAGAATGCCCATGATGAGATTGGCGGCATTGTGAGGGCCGGTGAGAGCCTGCACCATCTGGCCGGCGCGCTCCTCCATCGAGCGCAAGGCCTGAGCCAGCCCCTCGGGCAGAGGCAACTGCTCGTTGGCCCATATCACAGCATCCATGGCTGGAATGGCCACTATCATGGCCCCTATGCCCAGGAGGGTGAACCATAGCGGCGGACGCTTGTCGATGGCCAATAGCGAGGCGGGCTTGCGGCTCACGAACACTGCCGTGACCACAGCCGGTATTATGAAAAGCAGGATGTCCTGAAACACGCTTACGATTCTCATAGCCGGGGTCGATTCCATGCCAAAGCGGCCGATTACCATCCCGGAGAGGATGCCAAACACGAAATAGCCAATTACGAACACAAAAAGCAAGAAAAGCAGGCGGCGTTTTAGGTCGAGGATCATAAGAATAGTGCGTGAAATGAATAAAATGAGATAGTGGGTGCAAAGTTACGAAAATATTTTGTCAATTCACAGAAAATGTGTACCTTTGCACTCGAAAATCGCAATCTCTGGCGGGACAAGGCTGCCCGGCCATATTGCGCATGTTGAAATTTTAACAATTTACGAAATGGATTTAATCAAAGTTGCCGAGGAGGCATTTGCAACCGGCAAGCATCACGATGACTACGAATTTGGTCCTGGCGATACCGTGACCGTAGCCTATCGCATCAAGGAAGGTAACAAGGAGCGTATCCAGCAATACCGCGGTGTTGTAATACGCATTTCAGGCGAAGGCGACAACAAGCGCTTCACTGTGCGCAAGATCAGCGACAATGTGGGCGTAGAGCGCATTTTCCCGATTGCCAGCCCCTTCATCGACTCAATCACCGTCAACAAGTATGGTAAGGTACGTCGTGCCAAGCTTTACTATCTGCGCAAACTCACTGGCAAGAAAGCACGCATCAAGGAGCGTCGCGTAGTTTCAAAGCCCCAGGCTTAAGACAGCATGTGTGTAACTCATTAATCAGATTACAGAGATGAAAAGAACTTACCAACCCCACAACCGCAAGCGCGTGAACAAGCACGGCTTCCGTGAAAGAATGTCAACAGCCAATGGCCGCAAGGTGCTCAGCCGCCGTCGCGCCAAGGGTCGCCGTCGCCTCACCGTATCAAGCGAAATCGGCAGCAAATAATAGATCCCACCCGATATAAAATTTGGGGGCCTGTCATCCTACAGGCCCCCAAATTTTTTATCGGGTTGGGGTGAGGAGGCGGAGGAGGTGGGTGCGGAGGCGGGCGGTGGCGCAGGGGAGGGATTCGGGGTGGCCGGTCTCGAGGGCGATGGTGGTGACGCCCCGGTCGGTGAAGCCGCAGGGATTGATGGCTCCGAACCATCTGAGGTCGGTGTTGACATTGAGGGCGAGGCCATGCATGGAGCAGTAGCGCGAGATCTTCACGCCGATGGCGCAGACCTTGCGTTCGGCCGGGGTGCCGATGCCCAGCCACACTCCCGTAGCGCCCTCCACTCGGCCGCCCTCGATGCCATAGTCGGCGAGGGTGTCGATCACGGCCTGTTCGAGCAGGTGGACATAGCTCTTCACGCCCAGGCCCCGGGCCTCGAGGTCGATCAGGGGGTACACCACGATCTGGCCGGGGCCGTGGAAGGTGACATCGCCTCCGCGCTCTATGCGGTGCACGTCGGCCCCCTGGGCGCGCAGCCAGGCCTCGTGGGTGATGTTGGAGGCGTCGGCATGCATGCCCAGGGTGTACACGGGCCGATGCTCCACCATCATGAGCCATTCCTGCTCCACGGGCTGCTTGGCAGCCTTGGCGGCGCACATCTGGCCGAAGCGCTGGCGCTGCAACTCGAGCACCGGCAGGTAGTCAGCCTCGGGGTAATATTCTACTATCATTTTGAAAGCATGATGATATTTTGACAAGGCGCGAGAGCCTACAGGAGATGCCTTTCGGCATGGTACGAACTGCGCACCAGGGGCGCGCTCTCCACATGGCGGAAGCCCATGGCCAGACCGCATTGGCGATACTCCTCGAAGACCTCGGGATGCACGTATTCGCGCACCTCGTAGTGGGCCTCGGTGGGCTGTAGGTACTGGCCGATGGTGAGCACCTGGCAGCCCGCGCGGCGCAGATCCTGCATGGTCTCGAGCACCTCGATCGAATGCTCGCCAAGGCCCAGCATGATGCCGCTCTTGGCGCGCACTCCGGCCTGGGCGATATGCTCGATCACTGAGAGCGAGCGGTCGTAGGTGGCTGCGCAGCGCACTTCGGGGGTCAGGCGCCTCACGGTCTCCATGTTGTGCGAGATCACCTCGGGCCCGGCCTCGATCACCTGGTCCACCAGGTCGAGGCGCCCCTTGAAGTCGGGGATAAGCGTCTCCATGGTCACTCCCGGGCACACCTCTTTTATATAGCGCACGGTAGCCGCCCAGTGGCCTGCTCCGCAGTCGGGCAGGTCGTCGCGGTCCACGCTGGTGAGCACGGCATGCTTGATGCCCCAGTCGCGTATGGCCTCGGCTATGCGGCGAGGTTCGTCGGGGTCGAGCGGGGCCGGGCGCCCGGTTTTCACATTGCAGAACCGGCAGTTGCGGGTGCAAGTGTCTCCGCCGATCATGAATGTGGCAGTGCCGGCGCCGAAGCATTCGCCGCGGTTGGGGCAGAGCCCGGAATTGCATATGGTATTCAGGCCATTATGATTAAGGCATTTCACTACCCCAAGGCTCTTGAGGCCCTGCGGCAGCTTGATGCGCAGCCACTCGGGCTTGCGCATATAGAAATTGTTTTTCTCCATGGCGCAAAATTACAACTTTTTCTTGAAAAAGCGGCAATCCCTGTCGGCCTTTATTGAAAGCGGGGCAAAAAGAGGGGCTAAGTTCATTTTGTCATGTCAGGAAAATTTTGTAATTTTGTAGTCTGAAACGCGGGTCGAGCCCCGCAATCGAGCCCTTGCGGCAACACATTGAAATAAAGCGACTTAACATTGTAAAGACAATATGGCAGAATTAGAAGAACAGTATAGCGCCAGTAATATCCAGGTGCTCGAAGGCCTGGAGGCCGTGCGCAAGCGCCCGGCCATGTACATAGGCGATATATCTGAGAAAGGATTGCACCATCTGGTGTATGAGGTAGTGGACAATTCAATAGATGAGGCCCTGGCAGGGTATGCCAAGCACATCGATGTCACAATCAATGCTGACAATTCAATCACGGTGGTCGACGACGGCCGTGGCATCCCCGTAGACATGCATGAAAAGGAGCACAAGAGCGCCCTCGAGGTGGTGCTTACCGTGCTGCACGCCGGCGGCAAGTTTGACAAGGGCAGCTACAAGGTGTCGGGCGGTCTCCACGGCGTGGGCGTGAGCTGCGTCAACGCCCTCTCGAGCTATCTGCGCGCCGAGGTGCGCCGCGACGGCAAGGTTTACATGCAAGAATACGCCTATGGCAAGCCCATCAACGAACTTAGCATAATCGGCGAATCAGATACCACGGGCACCACGATCACATTCCGCCCCGACGACTCGATCTTCACAGTGACCGAGTACGACTTCAGTACCCTGAGCAACCGCCTGCGCGACCTGGCTTATCTCAACGCCGGCATCACCCTGCATCTCACCGATCTGCGCCAGCTCGATCCCGAGACCGGCAAGCCTCATAGCGAGACCTACTACTCGCGCGAGGGCCTGAATGAATTTGTGAGATACATCGACAGCAACAAGGAGCCGCTGATCGAGGATGTGATCCATCTCGATACTGAGCGCCAGGGAATACCCGTGGAGGTGGCCCTGACCTACAACACGACTTTCAACGAGAACGTATATTCGTTTGTCAACAATATCAACACCATCGAGGGCGGCACTCACCTGACCGGTTTCCGCCGCGGCCTCACCACCACCCTGAAGAAATACGCCGAGGACAACAACCTGCTCAAGAACGCCAAGGTGGAGATCTCGAGCGAGGACTTCCGCGAGGGCCTCACAGCAGTGGTGTCGGTGAAGGTGCTCGAGCCGCAGTTTGAGGGGCAGACCAAGACCAAGCTGGGCAACAGCGAGGTGGCCGGCGCCGTGTCGTCGGCAGTGAGCGAAGCCCTGGCCCAGTATCTCGAGGAACATCCCAAGCAGGCACGCACCATCGTGGAGAAAGTCATCCTGGCTGCCCAGGCGCGCCACGCCGCATACAATGCTCGCAAGCAGGTGCTGCGCAAGAGCCCGCTCAGCGGCGGCGGTCTTCCCGGCAAGCTCGCCGACTGCAGCAGCCGCACGGCCGAGGACTGCGAACTCTTCATCGTGGAGGGAGACTCGGCAGGGGGCACAGCCAAGCAGGCTCGCAACCGAGTGACCCAGGCCATCCTGCCCCTGCGCGGCAAGATCCTCAATGTGGAGAAGGCCATGGAGCATAAAATCCTCGACAACGAGGAGATTTCCAACCTTTTCCGCGCCTTGCGTGTTACTATTGGGACTGACGATGATCCCAAGGAGGCCAATCTCAGCAAGCTGGCTTACCACAAGATCATCATCATGACCGATGCCGATGTCGACGGAGCGCACATTGCCACCCTGCTTATGACTTTCTTCTTCCGCCGCATGAGGCCCGTGATAGAGAACGGTTTCCTCTATCTGGCAACTCCGCCGCTGTACAAGTGCAAGCAGAAAGGGGGAAAAGCCATGGAATATTGCTGGACTGACCAGCAAGTCAACAGCTTCATGATGAAATACGGTCAGGAGAAAACCACGATCCAGCGTTACAAAGGTCTGGGCGAGATGAGCGCCGAGGAGCTCAAGGACACCACCATGGATCCCGAGTACCGCATGCTCAAACAGGTCACCATCCAGGATGCCGCCGAGGCCGACCGCATCTTCTCGATGCTCATGGGCGAGGATGTGGGCCCACGCCGCGACTTCATTGAGGCTAACGCCAACTACGCCAACATCGACGCATAATTCATGGGATTTGGAATTTGGGATTTGGGATTTGGAAATAATGCCAACCCAACCCAAATCCCAAATCCCAAACACCAAAGCCTAAAGATTATGAAAAAAAGCGTTTCAGGCAAGCAGTTGAGAGCTCAAGTGCTTGACTATGTAGAGAGCCAGCAAAACAATACGTTCAACTACCATCAAGTGGCTGGAGCTCTTGGCTACCGAGCTCCAGCCCAGCAGAAGGCTGTGGCTCTGGCCCTGGCCGAACTGGCTTTCGATGGCGACCTGGTGGAGGTGTCACCCGGCCGCTTCAAGGCTGTGTCGCGCACCGTGACGGCGCAGGGCGTATTCGTGCGCCGCGCCAACGGCAAGAACAGCGTCATCACCGACGAGGGAGAGACCATAGCCGTGGCCGAGCGCAACTCGATGCACGCTCTCAACGGCGACCGCGTGGAGGTGGCTCTTGCCGCCCGCCGCAAGGGCAGCGAGCCGGAAGCCATCGTCACCGCCATCTTGCAGAAGAACGATCAGGTCTTCATCGGCACCCTCCAGGTCGACAAGCACTTCGCATACCTGCTTACTGACTCGAAATATCTTGCTACTGATATCTTCATCCCCAAGGGCAAGCTCAAGGGTGGCGAGACCGGCGACAAGGCCGTGGTAAAGATCACCGAATGGCCCGAGGACGCCAAGAATCCCAAGGGCGAAGTCATTGACATCCTGGGCAAGACCGGCGAAAACACTGCCGAGCAGCATGCCATCCTGGCCGAATTCGGCCTTCCATACAAATATCCCGAGGCTGTGGAGAAGGCAGCCGACCGCATCAAGGCAGGCATCACCCCCGAGGAGGTGGCCAAGCGCCTCGACATGCGCGAGGTGACCACTTTCACCATCGACCCCAAGGATGCAAAGGACTACGACGATGCTCTGTCGATCCGCAAGCTGCCCAATGGCAACTTCGAGGTGGGCGTGCACATCGCAGATGTCACCCATTATGTGCATCCCAACACAATAATCGACCACGAGGCTGAGAAGCGCGCCACATCGGTGTACCTCGTTGACCGCGTGGTGCCGATGCTCCCCGAGCATCTGTGCAACGGCATCTGCTCGCTGCGTCCCGACGAGGACAAGCTGACTTTCAGCACCATCTTCGAGATGACGCCCCATGCGCAGGTGGTGAACCATAAGATCTGCCGCACTGTGATCCGCAGCAATCGCCGCTTCGCCTATGAGGAAGCTCAGGACATCATCGAAAAGGGTGAGGGCGAATACGCCTGGGAGCTGACCACGCTCAACAATCTTGCCAAGATCATGCGCGAGGAGCGCTATGAGAATGGCTCGATCGACTTCGACCGCGTGGAGGTGCGTTTTGACATCGACGAAGAGGGGCGCCCCGTCGGTGTGTACTTCAAGGAGGCTAAGGATGCCAACAAGCTCATCGAGGAGTTCATGCTCTTGGCCAACAAGACAGTGGCCACCACCATCGGCTCTCCCGGCGGCAAGAAGAAGCCGAAGCCCTTCGTATACCGCGTGCACGACATGCCCGATCCCGACAAGTTGTCGGATCTGGCCTCTCTTTCGGCCAATTTCGGTTACAAGATCCGATCCACTGGCAGCAGCCGCGAGGTCAACCGCAGCCTCAACCGCATGCTCGAGGATGTGAAGGGCAAGGGCGAGGAGAACTTCCTGTCGACCCTGGCCATCCGCGCCATGGCAAAGGCTGTGTACACCACTCAGAATATCGGTCACTATGGCCTTGGTTTTGAATACTATACCCACTTCACTTCGCCGATTCGCCGCTTCCCCGACATGATGGTGCATCGCCTGCTCGACCGCTATCTCAAGGGCGGACGCGCCGTGGACGCCGAGAAACTCGAGGAGCAGTGCAAGCACAGCAGCGACATGGAGCAGCTGGCAGCCAATGCTGAGCGTGCCTCGATCAAGTACAAGCAGGTGGAGTTCATGGCTGATCATATCGGCGACGAATATGAGGGCATCATCTCGGGTGTGACCGAGTGGGGCCTCTATGTGGAGCTGAATGAGAACAAGTGCGAGGGCCTGGTGCCAGTGCGCGACTTGGCCGATGACTATTATGATTTCGACGAGAAGAATTACAGCTTGGTGGGCCGGCGCCACAACAATCGCTATCGCCTTGGCGACGAGGTGAAGGTGAAGGTGGCTCGCGCCAACCTCGACAAGAAACAGCTCGATTTCGTGATGGTCGACGACATGGGGCGCCCCGAAGGCCTGGAGGCTCCCAATCTTCGCGATAATCGCGATGAGAAGCCTCGCAAGCGCAGCCACAAGCGCGCTCCCAAGGCTAAGGTGCAGCGCGGCTCAGCCAATCAGCAGCCGGCTGAAGGCGCCAAGAAGAAAAAGAAACCGCAGCCTCGCAAACGCCGCTAAGATTTATGGGCCAGATATTGATCAATGGGCTTAAGATCCATGCCCACCACGGAGTGCTGGAGCAGGAGCGCCGGGTCGGGAACACCTTCGTGGTGGACCTGGTGCTCGATGTGCCCGACACGGAGAAGGCAGAGCACACCGACAATCTTGCCGATACCATCAACTATGCCGAGGTCATAGCCTTGGTGCAGGATGTGATGTCGGAACCCAAGAATCTGCTGGAGCGCGTGGCGGGCGCCATCATCCTGCGCCTGAAGGCAGCCTATTCGGCCCAGCTCGAAGGCGGCACCATCACAATCTCCAAGCTCACCCCTCCGGTCCATGCCGAGCTCGCCTCAGTCAGCTACACCACCACCTTCTAATTTCGTTAATAATATATAATTGATTTGTGGGATGTTGCAATAATTCGTAACTTTGTAGAAAGAAACGATCAATCTATTATCTGACAATGAATCTTACCAAATTTATGGCTGCCGCAGGGGCAGCCCTGATTTTCTCATCGTGCCTTGACAGCAAGGACAACGAACTGGTGTATACTATGACATTCCCATCATGCTTCAATGTGATCACTGACATGTCGACTGGTGAAATCAGCTATAGCAACGGCGTAGGCTATAGCGGCAAATTCAATGCCACTCAGTCAATCGTCGACTTCACTGTCGAAGGTCTGGAATTGCCCAGCAACAAATACACCTCTCTCACTTTCTCAAATCTCTCATGGGGGTACAACGATAACGGCTGGCTGCAGGTGGTAGCCAACAATGTCACTCCTACATCTTCGGTAATCGCTCCGACATTCAATACGTTGAGCTTCAACATCCTCGACCGCAATGTGACTAATCCCTTCACCCAGCAGGCGAGCTATTTCCCGTGCATGAACATCTCTTATCGTGTGGCTGACATATATCAGATCTATTCGTTCTATTATCAGGCAGCCAACGTGGGCAGCACCGTAGTGCGCGGCGCTGATGGCAACATAGTGTATGTGTCGAGCAGCGAAAGCGCGCAGGATCTGGTGCTGATCACCTTCCTCACCAACACAAGCGTGAATCTCGACAAGGAGGAAAATCGCCGGGCCACCATCTGCATGTACAATGTGAAGCTTGGCGAGGATGCCGACGCTGTGAACCTCGTGCTTGAGAACATGCCCTGGAATGCCAGCGGCTCTCGAATTGTGTTCAACGAAGCAGGTCCCCTGCAGGTGGGCACAGTGGCTACCAGCACATCCAATGTCGAGGATTATGGCGATTACAAGATCACCAATTTCTACTGCACCACCGACAGCAGCAACAACATGATCCTCAACTACACGATCAGCAGCGAATACAACGACGTCACCTACACCGTAGCGATGACCTCAACCTCGCCCACGCTATAAACCACCACATCACCTAATATTCGCAATGGAGAAGATGTCGGCAAAGACGCCGGCGGCAGTGACATCGGCGCCTGCGCCGTAGCCCTTGATCACCATGGGATAGTCATGGTAGCGCTCAGTGGTGAGCAGCACCACATTGTTGCTGCCCTCCAGCGAATAGAAAGGATGGTCGGGGGTGATCACCTGCAGCCCCACGCTGCCATGGCCATTGTCGAGCGTGGCTACAAACCGCAGCCGTTCGCCCTGGGCGCAAGCTTGGGCGCGATAGCGCTCAAACTCCTCATCGACAGCCTTTATCTTAGTCAGAAAATCCTCAAGACTGCCCTCAAACACATCGTTCGGCACGAAGAGATTGCGCTCCACCTCCTCCTGATTGAGCTGATAGCCAGCCTCGCGAGCTAAGATTACCAACTTGCGCACCACGTCGAGTCCCGACAGGTCGTTGCGCGGGTCCGGCTCAGTGATGCGTGCCTCCTGTGCCATCTCGATGGTGCGGCTCAGTGGAGTGTTGGCATCTATGTGATTAAACATGAAATTCAGTGTGCCGCTCACCACGGCCTCAATCTTCAGAATGCGGTCGCCAGAATTGGTGAGCGCATTTATTGTGCTTATGATTGGCAGTCCGGCGCCCACATTCGTCTCAAACAGATACTTCACATCCTTTTTGCGAGCCAAGTCCTTAAGCTTGCGGTAGTTGGAATACTCCGACGATGTGGCCAGCTTGTTTGCCGCCACGATGTTCACATTATGCTCAAGCAAGGTGGCGTAGAGGTCGCCGATTTCAGGCGCGGCCGTGCAGTCGACAAACACCGAATTGAAGATGTTCATCTTGATTACCTCGTCGGCGATGTATTCAGGCGACGACTTATGGCCCATCAGACGCATCTCCTCGCGATAGTCGCTGGTGTCGATGCCATTGCGGTCGAATAGGGCGAGCGTGCTTGAGGCCACGCCCACCACGTTGAGTCGCAAATTCTTCTCCTTGAGCAGCTTTTCCTGCTGCTGGGTGATCTGCCGCATGAGGCTCGAGCCCACATTGCCGATGCCTATGATGAAAAGGTTGAGCACCTGGCTCTCGCTCAGGAAGAACGAGTCGTGGATCACATTCAGCGCCTTGCGCAGGCTGCGCTGCTCGATCACAATGGATATGTTGGTCTCCAAGGCGCCTTGCGCGCAAGCCTTCACATTGATGCCATTGCGGCCCAGGGTGTTGAACAGCTTGCCTGCCACCCCGGTATTGTTGCGCATGCTTTCGCCCACTACGGCCACGGTCGACAGGCCCGATTCCACGCTGATGTCGTTGAACATTCCCGATGCCAACTCCGCGGCAAACTCATTGCGCAGCACCGACACAGCCAAGTCGGAGTCCTCGGTGCGCACAGCTATGGTGGTGTTGTTCTCGCTGGCAGTCTGGCTGACCAGGAACACGCTTACGCCGTTGCGGCTAAGCGAACTGAAGATGCGAGTGTTCACGCCGATCACGCCCACCATGCAAAGGCTCGAGATGGTGATCAGGCTGGTTTCCTTGATGCTGGAGATGCCAGTGATCTCGCGGTCGGGATGAGCATGGTGTTGGCGGTGTGTGCTTATCAGAGTGCCCGGTGATGAGGGATTGAAAGTATTCTTGACGAGAATGGGGATGTTTTTATGATAGACAGGGTAAATAGTAGGGGGATACACCACCTTGGCTCCGAAATTGCACAGCTCCATGGCCTCGGCATAGGAGAGATGGTCGATCACATAGGTGTTGTTGATCACCTTGGGGTCGGCGGTCATGAAGCCGTCGACATCGGTCCATATTTCCAACACTGAGGCATCGAAGGCAGCAGCCATGATGGCCGCCGTGTAATCGCTGCCTCCTCGGCCCAGGTTGGTGACATCGCCCTTGTCGTCGGTGGCGATGAAGCCTCCGATGATGGCGGTGGTCCAGGTGGGGTCAGCGGCGATAGTGTCGGCTATGGCAGCCTGAGTGGCATCGTTGTCAAGCACCTGGGTGCCGTGGCCGTCGTCGCGCGTCTTGATGAATTTGCGCGAGTCGAAATGGGTGGCGTTGTCGAGCATGTTGCTCACGATGATGCTCGATATGCGTTCGCCATAACTGACGATGATGTCGAGCGAGCGCTTGCTGAGTTCGCGCAGCAGCGTCACTCCGCAATAGATGTTGCCAAGTTCGTTGAGCAGATTCTTTACCAATCCCAATGTGCCGGCGCGGCGCGATTCGGGCACAACGCCCATCACCACGTCGATGTGGCGCTCGATCATGGCAGTGTACCGATCCATGTAGCTGATGTCATCGGCCGCAGCCTGCTTGGCTGTGGCGATGAGCATGTCGGTGATGCCGCCCAGGGCCGACACCACCACAATCTTGCGGTCGGTGCAGCCCTCCACTATGGCTTTGACATTGCGCAGGCTCTCAACAGAGCCCACTGAGGTGCCACCAAATTTCAGAACCTTCATTCTTCTTCGTCGTGTATAGAGTACTTTTAGAATTAACGTGCAAAATTAGTCATTTTCCGCCAAATACTGCACAATTAAGATTAAATAGGAAAAATTTTAATCACTAATGCGGTGTTTTAGAATTTTTTCTACCCTAAAACCGCCCCCGACTCCATTATTTTTCTTCTTTTTGTGATTATGTTTTTTGTTTTGGATGGATATTTGTAATTTTGCATCACATTTACCAAAGCACAATGTACCAAATCAACCATGGCAGACATGCAAGACATCATAACCAAGCTTAAAAATAAGGTACTCGCCGGTGACAGTCTCACTGAGGAGGAGGCATATCAGCTTGCCGAATGCGACAGCCAGGCTCTGCGCGAGGCTGCAGCCGAGGTGACCGCGCATTTCGGCAAACCGGTATTCGAGTCATGCAGCATCATCAATGCTCGCAGCGGCAATTGTCCGGAAAATTGCAAATGGTGCGCCCAGAGCGGCCATTTCCATACTAATGCCGATGTCTATCCCATAGTGGAAGAGGGCCGATGCTTGGAGGAGGCCCACTATAATGACCGCAAGGGAGTGAAGCGTTTTAGCCTGGTCACCAGCGGCCGCAGCACCAAGGGCAAAGCCTTGGCCGAGGTGTGCCGACTGTGCTCCATGATCGCTAAGGACACCAACATGCAAGTGTGCGCCTCGCTCGGACTGCTCAATAAGGAAGAATTGCAGCAGCTCTGGGACTCCGGCGTGCATCGCTACCACTGCAACCTGGAGACTGCGCCGAGCCATTTCGCCACACTGTGCACAACCCATACCATCGACGACAAGCTGCGCACCATAGCCTGGGCCCGCGAGATCGGTTTCCAAATCTGCAGCGGAGGCATAATCGGCATGGGCGAGACGCGCCGGCAGAGAGTGGAGTTCGCCCTCAAGCTGCGCGAGGCTCATCCGCAGTCGATACCCATCAACCTGCTCAATCCCATCCCTGGCACTCCCCTGGAGAATACGCCGCTGATCAGCGAGGACGAGGTGCTCGACACCATAGCCATTTTCCGCCTTGTGCATCCGCAGGTAGAACTGCGCTTCGCCGGAGGCCGCGAACGCCTCAGCCGCGAATGCCTGCGGCAGGCCATACGCATAGGCATGAATGGCGCCATCGTGGGCGACCTGCTCACTACCATAGGATCCAAGATCGATGCCGACAAGGCCCTCTGGGCTGAGCACGGCTACAACTGATAGGACAATGCTGAGTTTGCGCTTTCCCGGTTGCAAATCCGCCGTAATGCTGGCTGTCGCCGTGACGGCTGGATGGCTCACGCCCTTGTCTGCCAGTGGGCAGGAGGCCACTGACACTACCACCCTGCAAGAGGTGGTGGTGAGCCAGCGGCGCACCGGAGCCCAGCTCAGCAAAGTCACAAACACCCAGCTCATCACAAGTGCCGAACTCAAGCGTGCAGCCTGCTGCAATCTCGGGGAGAGCTTCACCACCAATCCCTCGGTGGATGTGAGCTACAACGACGCTGCCACCGGTGCGCGCCAGATCAAGCTCTTGGGCCTGAGCGGCACATATGTGCAAATGCTTACTGAGAATGTGCCCAATTTCCGCATCGCCGCCGCTCCCTATGGCTTGGGGTATGTGGCTGGTCCCTGGATGCAGTCGATCCAGGTGAGCAAGGGCGCCAGTTCGGTGAAGAATGGCTACGAGTCAATCACGGGCCAAATCAACATCGAGATGAAAAAGCCGCAGAGCGAGCCGGAAGCAAATGTCAACGCCTATGCCGACCATATGGGCAAGGTGGAGGCCAATGCCGATGCCAACTGGCTGCTTTCCGACCGGCTGTCGACAGGACTGTTGGCGCATTTCGAAAACGGCTTTGCCGGCCACGATGAGAACAACGATGGCTTTATGGACATGCCTCGGGTAAGGCAGGTGACTGTGGCTGACCGCTGGGCCTGGATGGGCACCAATTATGTGTTTCAAGCTTTCGCGCGCTTTCTCGACGAAAAGCGCAAGGGCGGCAGCCATAGCCATGGCGGGCACGTGGACAATCCCTACCGCATCGACATCGCCACCACGCGATGGGAGGCCTTCACGAAAAATGCCTACATCCTTGACCATGACAATGATGGCAACGTGGCCCTCATCCTCTCTGGCACTATCCATGACATGGATGCCGGCTACGGCACGCGCCGATATGCCGTGAATCATAAGAATGTCTATGCCTCGCTGATGTTCGAGCGCAAATGGGGCGAGATGCATGCGCTGTCGACTGGCCTTAGCTTCAACTACGACCATCTCGATGAGACGCTCAACCTCGATGCGCCAGTGGGCAAGTCGATCGAGGCAGTCAGCGGCGCTTATGCGCAATACACCCTCGACATTGACAAGAAGCTGCTGCTGATGTGCGGCTTGCGGTATGACTACAGCAGCGTCTACGGCAGCATGGTGACTCCGCGATGCCACGTGCGCGTCACACCCGACTCGAAATGGTCATTCCATGGATCAATAGGCAAGGGCTATCGATCGCCTCATGCCATGGCTGAGAACAACTATCTGTTGGCGTCGAGCCGCCAGTTGATAGTGGACTCGGATATGCATCAGGAGGAAGCGTGGAACATGGGTGCCGGAGTAAATGCCTATCTGCCCTTGGCAGGTCGCACGCTGACTCTCGGCGCTGAGTATTACTACACCGACTTCCAGCATCAGCTCCTGCTCGATTTTGTGACCGATCCGCATGTGATGCATTTCAAGAATCTTGAGGGCAAGAGCTATTCGCATACATGGCAGGTGGATGCTACCTATGACATTATCGCTGACCTCAATGTCACGGCAGCTTGGCGCCGCAACATCGTTAAGGTCGACTATGGCGCTGGCCTGATCGACAAGCCGCTGCTGCCTCGCGACAAATGGCTGCTGACGTGCAGTTACCAGCCGATGATGGGAATATGGCAGTTTGACGTCACTCTTACTGTCAATGGTAAGGGCAAGATGCCCGAGCCCTACGTGATGGCCGATGGCAATAATTCGTGGGCTCCTACGTTTAAAGCATATCCGCAGCTCAATGCCCAGGTGACGCGCAATTTCCGCCATTGGGCCGTATACATAGGTGGCGAAAACCTTACGGGGTACAAGCAGCCTTATCCCATTATCGATGGTCACAATCCCTACGGGCCGAATTTCGATTCTACCATGGTGTATGGGCCGCTCCACGGAGCCTTGGTGTATGCGGGATTCAGATATAATTTGTAATCAACTATTTACCCAACTCAATAAGTACATTATGAAAAAGATTGCTCTACTTTTGATCGCTGTTGTGGCTTGCCTGTCGGGCTATGCAGCCGATCTGGTGACTGTGGTGTTCACCGTGGACCCGCAGATGCATTGCGAGAATTGTGAAAACAAGATCAAGAAGAACATGCGCTTCGAAAAGGGCGTGAAGGATATCCAGGCCTCGGCCGCCGACCAGACCGTGACCATCAAGTACGATCCTGAGAAGACCAGCGAGGCTGCTCTCATCCAGGGTTTCGAGAAGATTGGCTACACAGCCACTGTGGCTAAGGAGGCACCGGCCAAGAAGGCATGCGCCGGCTCATGCTGCGGCCAGGGCGACGGCCACTGCAAGGACAAGAAGTAGGCAGCGCGCTGCGCAAACTTTTGCGGCCAGAGGGTTGTTGATATATTACAACACACATATCAACTAACCTTTCAACCGTTATGAAAAAGACATTACTTCTCCTGGCTGCATTGGCTATCGGAGCATGCGCAGCAAGCGCTCAGAATAGCGTGGTCGACAGCAAGAACAATCCCGCCTATTTCGGCGTAAGAGCTTCGCTTGACATCAATTGCCCCTCGGCAAAGCCTGACATGTACAACAATGGCGCTGGCTTCTCGATTGGCGCCAACTACAATGCGCCCACTGGCCTGGGCAACCTCTATTTCGTGCCTGGCATCACGCTTTACTATGATGTGTGGGGCGCTCAGAACAGTTTCAACGACTATTATGACATGGAGGTGACCCATACATCGTTCCGCAACTTCGGCATGGCCATCCCTCTGCAGTTCAGCTACCATTTCAATTTCGCCCAGGGCACTACGCTTGAGGTGTTCACTGGCCCGGAGCTCCGCATCGGCTTTGTGAATGACATGCATTTCAAGGGCTATGGCAACGATTATGAGATGAATGACTATGTGGGCGTCTATGGCGACGACGGCCTCTACAACCGCGTTGACTGCGCTTGGAAATTCGGCGCCGCTCTCGACATCAACCGCTATTACATCGGCGTAAGCGGCAACATCGGCATGGTCAACCTGTATCAGGAGTGTCCCGACGGCATGCATTTCCGCATGAACCAGGTGCAGATCACTCTCGGCTATAACTTTTAGGGCTTGCGAGTCAATGTGACGAAAATCAACGAATTCACGAGAATCAACGAACTTACGAGAATCAACGAACTATATCTTATTTCTTTAAGAATCAAGAAATTAAATTCGTAGATTTTCGTCTATTCGTAGATTCTCGTCCTTAGGAAAACACAGGCTTATCGTCTTGAACAGAAAATTTTGATATTCCGAGGATTATTTGTAAATTTGCAATGTTACAAATAATCCTCGTTTCTTATGCTCGACAAGAATTTCCTTTTAGATACCACTACTGCCCGAGATCTGTACTTTGAAGTAGCCAAGGGGCTGCCAATCATTGACTTCCATTGCCATCTGTCGCCTCGCGAAATCGCTGAAGACAAGCATTTCCGCAATATCACCGAGCTTTGGCTTGGCGGCGACCATTACAAGTGGCGCGCGATGCGTGCCAATGGGGTGGAGGAGCGCTACATCACTGGCGACGCCTCTGATTGGGAGAAGTTTGAGAAGTGGGCTGAGACCGTGCCTTACACGATGCGCAATCCTCTCTATCACTGGACCCATCTTGAACTTCAGTCGGCTTTCGGCATCACTGATCCGCTGACTCCGGCCACTGCGCGCAGCATCTATGATGAGTGCAACCGCCAGCTCCAGACCATGGGAGCGCGCGACCTGATGCTTAAATACAATGTTGAGACTGTATGCACCACCGATGATCCAATCGATTCTCTGGAGTGGCACGCGAAGATTCGCGAAAGCGGCTTTGGCGTGAATGTGTATCCGGCATGGCGCCCTGACAAGGTGATGAATGTCGGAGGAGGGGATGCTTATCTGGATTATCTGGAGGCTCTCTCGCAGACTGCGGGCATCGAGATCAAGGATTATTCTACACTGATGCAAGCTGTGGAGGCGCGCATGGATTTCTTCGCTTCGCAGGGATGCCGCGTGGCTGACCATGGCGTCAGCAAGTTCCCGAATCGCCAGTGCGAGCCCAGGGTGGCCAATGAGCTTTTCTGCGACCTTCTCGAGGGCGCACATCTTGATGCTCACGAGGTAGAGGCCCTGCAGACTGCCATCCTCACTGATCTGTGCCGCCTGAATCATAAGAAGGGGTGGGCTCAGCAGTATCATTTCGGCCCCATGCGCAATGTCAACACTCGCATGTTCCGACGTCTGGGACCTGACACGGGATTCGACACCATCGGGGATTATCGGGGTGCCGAGGCAGTGGCTGAGATGCTCAACCGCCTGGATGAAACCTCTGAGCTTGCTCCCACTATTCTTTATAATCTGAATCCGGCCGACAATACCTGGGTGGCTGCGATGATCGCCAATTTCCAGGATGGGAGTCGCGCGGGCAAGATGCAGATGGGCGCAGCATGGTGGTTCAACGACCAGCTTCTGGGCATGGAGGCGCAGATGAATGCTCTCTCGATGCAGGGGCTGCTCAGCCGATTTGTGGGCATGCTCACCGATTCGCGATCCTTCCTCTCGTATCCGCGCCACGATTATTTCCGCCGCTTGCTTTGCCGCATGCTGGGCCGCGACGTTGAGGCCGGCCTCATCCCTGCCAGCCAGATCGACCGCGTCCGCGCCATGGTCGCCGACATCTGCTACCGCAACCCCAAATCCTACTTCGGCTTCTAACCCGATAGGAGAGCGGCTCCATGAGCCGCGTTTCAAGATAGGAGAGCGGCTCCGTGAGCCGCTGATCCCCGATAGGAGAGCGGCTCCATGAGCCGCGCTACGGATCAATCATCGACCGCAGATTTCGCAGACTCTTCATCTCGACCGCAGATTTCGCAGATTGACGCAGATGGACAGGATGATCCATCTGCGCCGATCCGCGCCATCCGCGGTCGATTAGAAATGTTACAAATGGGGACAGGTTGCCCCGAGCGTTCTGAAACCGCACAAACATAACTAATTATT
>CAYTXF010000059.1:0-19654 GCA_964440745.1 uncultured Bacteroides sp. | reverse complement strand
AGGTGTTTGTCCACTTCTTTTTGAGTCAACCTCTTTCAGGAAAGCTCAAGAATTATTTTGTTATTATTTATAGAGTTTGTAATTTTGTAATAAAACAATGCGATGGAACTGAGACGGCAGACAGTGACAAGATACATACAGCCATTGCGCGAGGGAGGATCCCTTCCGGCATTGGCTGAGGCTGACGATGGATTCAAGTATGTGGTGAAATTCCGTGGCGCTGGCCATGGAACAAAAGCTTTGATCGCTGAATTGATAGGCGGTGAAATAGCCCGAGCCCTTGGGTTTAAAGTGCCAGAGCTGGTGTTTTTGGACCTTACTGAAGAGTTCGGGCGCACTGAGCCTGACGCCGAGGTGCAAGACTTGCTTAGAGCCAGCCAGGGTCTCAATCTTGGCCTTCATTTCCTGTCTTCTGCCTTAGCTCTTGACCCGTATTCAAATTCTGTAAGCGAACTTGCCGCATCTCAGATAGTGTGGTTGGATTCGTATCTTACAAATGTGGATCGCACCTATCGCAATACGAATATGCTGGAATGGTACCGCGAGCCATGGCTTATTGATCATGGTGCCGCTCTTTATTTTCAACATTCTGGCACTGCTCCTGAAAAGGCCGCTCTTACTCCATTCCCATACATCAAGGATCACCTAATGCTGCGAAGGGCGTCTAAGTTGGATGAGGTCAATTCTGACTTTCGCCACAAACTCACCCCGGAGAAAATCGATGAAATCGTCGACCTCATCCCCGACGATTGGCTGGAAAGCCGCGAAGAGAGTCCCTCCTACGACCAGCAACGCGACGTGTACCGCATATTCCTGAAAACCCGACTTGAAAACTCTCAAATCTTTACCGACCATGCAAAGCAAGCCCGAGCATCTCTATGAATACGCGGTAGTGCGCTTCGTGCCCAAGGTCGAACGTGAGGAGTTCATAAATGTGGGCCTAATCATGATGTGCAAGCGTCAGCGCTGGATCCGATTTGAATATCTTTTGAATTCTCAGCGTTTCCAAGCTTTCGATGGGCCCATAAGCATCGACGAGGTGGAAAGCCACCTTCAGGCTTTCCTTAAAGTGGCTACCGGCGACAAATCTGCATTCGAGTTAGGGGCTCTCCCAGTAGAAGAGCGCTTTCGCTGGCTCACTGCCGTGCGCAGCTCATGCCTCCAAACGTCGCGCCCCCACCCCGGCATCACCCCCGATTTGAATCTCACCTTCTCCACCCTCTTCACCGAATTAGTAATGTAAGGCATCCTAGATCATCTCTTCTTCTCGACCGCAGATTACGCGGATTCACGCAGATATCCTCCTGGCATCCGCCTTGATCTTTGATTTTGTTACATCTGGGGACAGGCACTTTTTGTAACACTTTTTGATTCAAACAAATTTAGGAAACCCCATTTTTTGCAAGGATCTGCAGATTGTTCTGAAAGATTAACAAAGATCAACTCACTGGGTCACATAGATCTTGTAAATTTGCCATCTGAAATTTAAGGAATTTAAGACTATGGCAAATACCTGCTTTACAAATTATGTGGTAGAGGGTCCAGCTTGGGCTTTGGTCGATCTTTATCAAAAAATGAAATATCTTGAGTGCACTCCATTCATTGCCTCCTCTAAGCATGCCTGGGGTCCAACATGGCTTGGCGCACTCGTCTTGATACTTAACGGCAAGATTAATGGTCCTGAGGGTGTCTATTGCCGAGGTATGTGGTGCAATCTGGCCTATGACGGCACTATTTTGACCTTTGACACAGAGACAGCCTGGATGGAAATGGAAGAATTTCGCCATTTTCTTGAACGTCATTATGTGGACCTAAAGATTTACTATCGCAGCGAGGAGGAAGGCAACAATTATTATGTTACCAACGATTCGGATGGCAAATACTTTCCCGACCGGTTCATTGTCGACATCGAAGCTGATGATTATCATGAATTTCAGACTGAGAAAGAGGCCTTATCTTTTATCGAAAACCTGATTGGACGCAAACTCGCCCCTACAGAATCTCCCAACGAGGCCCTTGAAGACTGGGGAGAAATCAACAACACATATGCTGCATACAAAGAGTTTAGCGTCATAGACAATTAACCTCTGTACACACTTCGCGATAAATGGGGTAATTCTATAGCCAGAATGGTTTGAAATCATTTTCCATATTCTGAAAAAAATTTGGATCTCATTCCAACATTTGCTATTTTTGCAAATCATTAGTTTAAAATCAGATATATGGATATAAATAATATAAAGAATCTGACAGCTGAGGATAGAGCTAAATTATTCTCAGAATATGCATCCTCGTCATATACAGGACATGTGGATGAGATTAATGAAAATCTTAAAATCAAACTCTTTAATATCATTGATTTCAATGAACTTAAGCGTATTCGTGATAATATCGCTATAACCGGAAAATTAAATGACAAGGAAAACGATAATAGAGGTTTTTTTGCTACTACTATTCAAACTTACATCCGCATGCTTTATGCAATAACTCTCTATGGAAAAGACAATTTAAAAAAATATAATCCTAATACTAAATGGCATCCTCTCATTAAAGATCTTAAGAAGGATGGCTTAATTGAGGATGATACGTACCATTCCTCTACACCATCTTCTAAAGGCCCCTCCCTTCCAGTGGGAGACAAAGTACCTTACAACCCTGTTAATTCCCCATTCTCAGACAGTGCAAAAATCAACACCTTTCAACCTAAATCCTCATACGCTGCCTTTGATATCGATTTGCTTATTCAACCGATAGCAGACACCGGGCTTTTCTATGATGATAATCTTGTAAAGAGGTATGTTGCCTCGCTGCTCACCAAGCCTTTTGTGATTCTGAGCGGATTGGCTGGGTCCGGGAAGACTCAGTTGGCTCTTGCTGTGGCTCATGTCTTGAGCGAGAAGGTAGACGAACAGCTTTGCTTCGTGGCCGTTGGTGCCGACTGGACCAATCGCGAGCCTCTTCTGGGCTATCCCAATGCACTTAAGCCTACAGAATACATAAAGCCCGAAAATGGTGTTCTTGACATTCTCTTGAGGGCTCAAAAAGATCCTTCGCGTCCGTATTTTCTCGTGCTTGATGAGATGAATCTTAGTTATGTGGAAAGATATTTCGCCGACTTCCTCAGTGCCATGGAGTCGAAAAAGGGAATCTCTCTTTGGAATGTGGAAAATTCGGATGTCCCCACATCGGTGACGCTCCCTCGAAATCTTTTCATCACTGGCACCATAAATGTAGATGAAACCACATACATGTTCAGCCCTAAAGTGTTAGATCGAGCCAATGTCATTGAATTCAAGATCAACGAGAAGGAAATGAGCCATTTTCTTGGAAACATACGTCCAATCGATCTGACCATAGCCAATGGGAGCGCAAGTCAAATGGCCCAAGATTTCGTCATTAAGGCCATTAACAAAGAATACGCTAAAAACGATACCATAAGCAGCTCGCTACTGTCGTTCTTTAAAGAGCTGAAGAAGGTTAACGCGGAATTTGGCTATCGTACAGCCTCAGAGATCTTCTGCTTTATAAAAAATGCCCTAGATCTAGGCCTTACCGATGACGAAGCCATCGATGCCAGCATAGTGCAAAAACTGCTACCCAAACTCCATGGCTCCAAAAAGCAAGTAGAAAATGCGCTCAAACAGCTATGGAAAGCCTGCCTGAAGGAGTCCGGAGGAGAGCCACTAAAGATCGACTCAGAGGCTAATTCAGGCAATTGCAAATACCTCTTATCCGCTGATAAGATTTTGAGAATGTTCCGTACAGCATGCAACAACGGTTTCACAAGCTTTGCTGAAGCATGATCCCCCATGAAGAAGGATCATCTTATCATAAGAGTAGATTCCCCCTACGGCATAATAGAATTAGAGATTTGGCCAAATTCTGCCGCAGATGACCTCTTTCAGATAGACGAATCTAATAACGAATCATTAGAAGCGCCTTATCAACTGAAGGAGGGATGCCGCTATCATTATGAATTCTATGATAAGAGGTTCCAATTCAAAGCTGAGAACATGTCGGCAATCATACAGCCTTCCAAATCGCCTCGCCATCTAAACGAAGGAATAATCAACACGGGGGTCTACGTAGGCACCCTCTCTCTTGAGATAGTGATGCGCGAAGACCCGGCTGTCAAAGTCGCCGAGGTGGATTTTGAGGTTCTGTCCGTAAAAATGGATTACAGGAGAGATTATCAATACATGCTCGAGGACATCACCAATAACTATGTGGATCTTCTGATGATGCCGGGTTCTCCTGTAAATCAATATTTTGAGGTGGATCTAAACAATTGTGATACCCAGACGCTCTACCAGCGCTTCTCTTTCCTTAAGTCGATCATTGATAGCGAGGATTTCAATATGGCTTTGAATAAGATTTTTCATAATCCCGTAAAAGGGTGGACCGACATATATAGCCAAAGGAAAATTACTGGCTTGAGGAGATTGTCACGGCAGAGTTTGCGTCAGATTGCTTCTAAGCCTAACAGAGACGGGATAGACCCTCGCCACTACGGGCTCCCTGAAGTAATCAATTCATTACCTCAGACCATAGAGGTGCCCCACAAAAGAGATACTGTAAATGTAATTGAGAATCAATTTATTAAATTCGTATTAATACAGTTCCAGCAATTCTGCAACACCCTGGCTCAACTTGACAATTCCAACAAAAGATTAAAGGCAGAGGCTTCACAAACTGAAAATCTGCTGAATCGATATCTGTCATCGGCTTTCTTTAGAGAAATTTCATCGCTAACATTCCTTAACTGTAATAGCCCGGTGCTCCAAAAGAGAGAGGGTTATCGAGAGATAATGCAGGCATGGCTGTTTTTTGACATGGCTGCCAAATTAACCTGGAAGGGCGGAGACAATATATATAAGGCGGGCAAAAAGAATGTGGCAGCCTTGTATGAGTATTGGGTATTCTTCCAGTTGATGAAGGTAATATCTGACTACTTCAAGATCGAACCAGAAAGCCTCTCTTCATTGGTTCGCAAAGATGAGTCGGGCGTAAATCTTGAGCTTTGCCAAGGCAAGACTCAGGTAGTCAAGGGTGTGTACCAAAATCCTTATAGGAATTTAAAAGTCGAGTTTTATTACAACAAGACATTTAATTCAAATACTGATCCGGAGAGTCAGGGAAGCTGGAGCATACAGATGCGTCCGGACTATACATTGGCGATATGGCCCGAAGATTTGGAGTTGTCAGAGGCTGAAAGGGAAAATTTGGTCATTTACATCCATTTCGATGCTAAATACAGGCTAAGAGAACTTATATTCGGTGACAAATCCGCAGAGCAACTCAATCAGGAAAAGGATGAGGAATCACAGGCTATTTTTAGGCAGGGGGACATCCTGAAGATGCATGCCTACAAGGATGCCATTCGGCGCAGTGCAGGTGCTTATGTAATTTATCCAGGGGATATTCCCAAGGAATTCCATGGCTATCATGAGGTGATACCGGGACTGGGGGCTTTTATTATGCGTCCAGGTGATAGCACATCCTCTGAAAAATTATTGGAATTCATCGAAGACGTGGTGAAAAATCTGTTGAATCGCTCTTCTATGCGCGAACGCATGGCCACGCATGAATACATGGTGTTTGAAGCGGAGAAAGAGGACAAGCGCGTGTTGAGGAAGAATCTTCCTGAGGCTTTGGCCAGAACGCGCAATAGGAATTTCATCCCGGATGAAACCAATGTGTTGTTGGCTTATTGCAAGAGCGAGAAGCACTTGGAGTGGATCATGTCAAGGAATTCCTACAATTACCGTTTAGGCACAAGAAGGGGAGCCATAAACATCAGTGGACGAATGGCCGACGCTAAGTACATCTTGCTGCATGATGGGAAAAAGAGCCTAGGCTTTTACAAATTGTTAAAAAAGGGCCCTAAGGTACTTTCCACTAAAGATTTAAAAAATATGGACTATCCCTATCGTGAAAACCATGAGCAACCTCGCGACGAAGATATCTACTTGATTTACGAGTTTAGAAAGGCAGAAAAGAATTTTTCCGTATATCAGTGGAAAATGGAAAATTTTAAGGAACTGACAGGCAAGAATGTGAGCCGTATGCACATTATAAGCCTAACCGACTTAATGCTCAACGCTCAATGAATGGACGCGTAACAAATGTTTGTCCATGCGGCAGTGGACCTGGTCAGACAGCCCCGAGCTTTCTTAAACCGTTCAAATATAACAAATTAAAATTGAAGATTTAAATATTACTATATTGAAGGTATAGGCTGAATGGGTGTTGTTGTTTTGACTGGTAAATTTTTATTGTGTGGTTAAATTCTAATGTGTGGTTATAGAAGGCCTTCAAATAATGACGGCTGTTTTTCAGGCAAGTAAGGTGGATGGAATAGCCCTATTATCATGAAAGGGTTAATCATTAGAGAGTTACCTTTATTTTTGTTATGCCATTCCCAATTTGTACCTACAATAAAATATAGGTCTTTGGTCTTGACAAAATCATCGAAATATCTTTCTTTGACTTTTTGACAGGCTATTTTTTCATCATTATATTTTTCCATACAGTTAAGATACAGCATTCCTATTTCCCAATCCTCAATCATCAACTTACGCACCTTGTTGTCCTCGGTAGTGAATACATATTTGAATTGATAGGGAATCTTGGCTGCAGGTTTAAAAAGAGCTCGAGTGGCCTTGACATTCTCTGAATCGAAAAGAGTACCTTCCTGAGCCTTTTGAATCATGCCATAAAGTTTTTTCTTATCCCATTCACGTTCACAATCCTCCCAAATGAAATCTTTGATTTCTTTAGGCTTTAATAATGCGAGAGATGTGTAGAGATTGGGGTTGTAGGCTTCCTCTATTAATTCACTCATATTATAACGTACATTGTGGAGAATCAATTCTCGTCTCTGTCTCCATCCTGTTTCCCCAGTTCCTATTTCTCCTAGAGGTTTAATATTGTCCTCGATGGAGTATGGACGGTAACTTTCAGGACGGAAATCTTTTGTATTTTTTAATATCTCCAATTCTACCCACTGCCATTTTTTAAATTTTGCATAGTCTTCCAAAAGGCGGAATGGGAGTGGATATAATCTTACCCATTGCCCATCTTCGGTTATGCCGGCTGTACACACCAACTCGTCGTACTTTGTTGACAAAGTAGGATAAGTCTTTACAAGCATTAAAATTTTGACTCTTTGTGTTGTGCCGTCTTGAAGTAGTTTCATAGGTTAATAAGATTATAATTACATTGAGGAATGCCCATCAACTTCTTTGCAATGCGAGATCGGTGACACTGCTTTGGATCATGTTCAAAACAAGTTAGAGCAATACGACCGTACTTTTGCAAGAGTATGAAGAGGTGATTAAGTGAATCTCGCTCAGTGCTCAATACGGTTTTCTCATATTCATCAAAGAGAGAGTCATAATCAGATTGCGAGTTAAGGTTCTGCCTCTTTTCAGAAGCAATTCCGAGTTGAGGAATGTGAATGTACATAATGCCTGCTCCCTCGCATGCCTTTTCCAGGAAGCAGGCCTTTGTAAAGCCGAATTTCTGGCTATAAGCATTTTTTCTCACATCACATAGTACCCTCACATCATTTAGGATTAACTTAACTATATAAGCCTCTAAGGAAAGGCCTTCATAACCGATTGTCATTAGACATCTCTCGTTTTTCTGTGGCCTTGCTTGTTCAATATTAGCTATTAAAGTCGAGTCACATATTCTTTCCAAGATAGTGCTGTTGATAGCGTAGAAAGGATAGTTACTGTAAGTAAAATGTATCAACTCATCAGAGCTAAGAGACCCATAACGTCGGACCACCTTTGAGGCCTCTAAACATGTACTTTCATCTACTGATTTTGACAGTCCCAAATCATAAGAAGTTAGGCCATAGGTCGTATTGTCCTCTTCTTTATAAGAGGAGATATATCCTAAACTTTCCAAATGTTTAAGATCTTGTTTTGCTTGGAAAGAGTAGCATCCGAAGCGGTAAGGGATAAAGTCATAGAAATGCTCTTCTGTCCTCTCACATAGAAGGAACAGAAATTTTTGGAGTTTTACTGAGGACACTGGAGCCCCGAGTTTCTCCAACAACGTTAACATGACTTTTTCTCTTCTGTATACCATAATTCAGTGCAAATTTACTAAATTTGGTTCATATTGGAGTCAATTTTTCGAAATATTATGAATCTCTGTTACTTTGGTTGATGATTCGCCCTGTAATAAGAACGAAAATCGATGAGTAATGAAATTTTACGAGTCTATGTGTCTTCAATCAGACTCCTTCCGCGAAGAGGTCGTCGAGGGTGATGACGGCTTGGAAAGAGGAGTTGTGTTTGCTTAAGGCGATGCCATAGGTGGTGACTAAAACAGGATGAATCGCCTTCTTTATTTTGTTGGATTCAACGAGATCCCTCTCTTTATTTGCCAGGGAGATTACATCTCTTTCGGTCAAATGGTAGGGCTTATGTGAAAATTTCATCTCACACAAATTCACAATTTCGTCTCGGCGGTCTATTATAAGGTCGATTTGAGAACCGCCCGCCACATTATTTCTCCAAGCATAATATTCCGACAAAATGCCCGTAATGCCTAATTTTTGCTTGATCTGCCGTATGTGGGCAAAACATAGCTGCTCGAATGTCAAGCCGGCCCATGTGGTATGACTGCGAGCATCAATAGTATTGCTCCAATAATTCTCATCGGTCGACTGATGCTGCAAGAAATTGAAATAGAAAATGGTAAAGAAATCGCTCAGCTGATACACCGCTTCCCGTTTCTTCCGCCCATAATAATTGTCTAATCTGACCAAATCGCTATTTACAAGATTCTCAAGCTTTTTTGACAGGGCGCCACCATCAGCCAAACCTGTAGCCTGGACAATCTCCGATCGAGTCATGCCCATTTTCTTCTTGCTGAGAATCTCCACAATCTGGATGTAAACGTCGGAGGATTTGAATAACGCGCGATACAGGTGAGAGAATTCTCCTCGAAGCAAGGAATTCTTCTTAAAGAAAATATTGTCAATGTTTTGAGACAGGCTCAATCCTGGTCGCAATTTCGACAGATAATAAGGCACGCCTCCCATGATCATGTAGCACTCGGCTATTTCATAGCGATTAAGTTTTATGCCAATGCTGCGGAGGTAGTCTTCTGTCTCATGGAGAGTAAACTGCTCGAGATACATGCGTTCGCTATCGCGATTGAATAGACCACCCTTGTCACCAAGGAGCTTATCCATAATCCACGCTGTGGCCGATCCGCACAATATCAACATAAGATCATTTTCTCCCGAGCCCCAGCCATTCCAGAAATTCTCGAGAGCGCTCACAAAATCTGATCGTTGACTGTCCATCCAGGGCACTTCATCGAGAAAAACCAATTTTCTTCCTTCCCGATTAATGCCTTTAAGATAGGCCTTTAAGAGCCGAAAAGCCTCTATCCAGTTTTTAGGGGTGGTAATATCCTCGCCGCTTGTTTCAGAGAGCACGTTGGCGAAGTTCTCCAACTGCTTTTGAGTATTTTTATTGTATAGACCTGTGAGATAGAAATCAAATCGATTGTTAAAAGTCTCTCTCACTAAAAAGGTCTTGCCTATGCGACGTCGCCCATAGACAATCACCATTTCCGGCTTGCCCGATTTATAACAACGTTGCAATGCCTCCACCTCCTTTTTTCTTCCTATTATTTCCATATTTTTCACTGATTAAAAATCTCACGCAAAGATAATAAAAAACCTTCGATTTTCAAATCGCTTTTTGGCGAGTTTGAGCGGTATCTCATAAAAAATCATAGATACCGCTCAAACTCGCCAAAAACTGATTAAAAATATGGCCCATTTAGGGAGCAATCTCCCGGAATTATTTACGGCTGGTTTTTGGGGAAGAGGCGGCGGCGAAGCCATACGGGGAGAAGGGGGTCAAGAAAAAACACCTTGCCATCCTTGACATCTATGATTTCTTTATCAATCAAGACCTTTTGGATATAGGAGGCATTCGCTGAGGTGCCAAGATTGTATTGGGAGAGCACTTGCGAAGAAGAAAATCCGGAGGTCACTCCGCACACCATAGCCTGCAAGTAAGCCAACTGAGGACCGGTGAGATCTTGCACAGTTTTTTCAAAGAGGGCGCCATTTTGATTTATCAACGATTCCAGTGCTTCATTCATAGACTGATCCGTGACCTCATGCGGCGTAGTCAGCCAATTGAACCAAGCCAACTGCTGCACATATCCTGAGTCGCATTGCACAGTTTCCGCTATCGTCTGTGCTTGCTGAGGAGATATCGACTTCCCTGACACATTGAATCTTTCCATTATGAACTTAACCCAATTCTCGACAGGTATCTTTTGAAGATTCAAAATATCTCCAAATCGGTAGAATGGCATGCTCTGATTTTGAAACAACCTCATCATAGAGTGATGCTTGCTTCCAAAGAAGCAATAAGATACATTCTCATGAAGCTGCCACTTGCCCCTTATGAGCTTTTGGAAACGCACTGAATCCTTGAATTCGCCTATTTGCTGAAATTCATCGATGCAAACCACCAGACGCAGACCCTTCTCCTTAGCCATTTTTTCTGGCAAGTCGAGAATCTCTTCTATATTTTGGCTGCGCTGCTTTAGGTCTAAGGAAATAGAAAAATCAGTTGTAGGATCAACACCAAATGAGAACTTGGGAGCAAGGTTGGAAAACAATTTCAAGGCATTGCCAACCCACTCCTCAACTTTGGTTGAGGTTTGTTTTATAATGGCCGTTGACAAGGCATTGCAAAAATCATATTCATCTCTAAAGGAGAACGCATCAATAAAAATGGCCTTTATTTTATTGTCTCCGATTTTCTCAACAGCTTGTCTTACCAAAGACGTTTTGCCCCAGCGTCGAGGGGATATGATAATAGTGTTCTGCCCATAAGTGAAGTTGGCCACTAAATGCGCAGTTTCCTTTTCACGGTCTGTGAAATGTTGACCTGTAACCGGTTGTCCACTAATAAATGGTATCTCCATATCTACAAATTTTTCACAAAATTAATAAAACTCTCCCACCTCTCCAAATTTTCAAAGGACTTTCTTTCAAAGGAACTCCTTTGAAAGAAAGTCCTTTGAAAGGAGGTCCTTTCAAAAGTGGACAAACACCTGTCCCGCGTCCACAAATCGCGGGGTTTGCCGACGGTCACGGAAAACCAGGAGGGAAGGATTGGTGTTATAAAATTGATTATGGCACTTAGCAAGAAAGACATAGGACCTGCGACCCAAAATGCCATTCAGCCGAAGCAGGGGGTGCGTGCTGAGCTTAAGCGCTGGCTTAAGCCGGTGGTTCGTTTTGTGGTGCCGATAGCCTGCTCAGCCGCTTTGGTGTGGTGGCTGTTCAGCAAGATTGACATCCGCGACATGATGAAGGTGCTGCACAATGGCGTGGAATATCAATGGCTCTTGGGCATGATGATCTTCAATGTGCTATCCTACATGATACGCGCCAAGCGCTGGGGGCTGCAGCTCGACGGCGTGGGAGTGCATGTGCCATACCGCACCCTGTGCGTATCTATTTTCGGAGCCTATGGGCTCAACCTGCTCCTTTATGGCGCTGGCGAGGCCTGGCGCTGCATTTTCATCGCTCATCGCTCCGGCGCATCCCTGTCGGCAGTCGTAGGCACCGATGTGGGCGACAGATCGTCGGACGGAGTATGCGTGATCCTATTGCTGCTCCTCACCCTGATAGTGGCCCGGCCCGACCTCGATGCATTCATGATGCATTACGAGGTAGGCAGAGACATTGACAACATACTCGACAACTGGAAGTTCTGGACCTGGATGGTGGTCATTTTCTGCCTCGTATGCTGGCTTTACCATGTGATGCGCAACTATCGCTTCATGAAGCGCATCCATGGCAGCGTCAATGAAATATGGGCAGGCATCGTGGTGATTTTCAAGATGAAGCACCGCTGGCTCTACCTGTGGCTCACCTTAGGCATCTGGGGATGCTATTTCCTGCAGAACTACTCATGCTTCCCCGGCTTTCCGTTCACGCGGCCCCTGCTCGAGGCCCACTACGCCTACGGACTCCTGCCCGGCCTGGTGGCCTGCCTCTTCGTGTCGATATCGATGGCGGTGCCCAGCAGCGGAGGGCTCGGCCCATGGAACATAGCAATGATTTATGCCCTAAGCCTCTATGACATATCGCGCCCCGAAGGCGCAGTTTTTGCCATGCTGCTATGGGGAGCGCAGGCCCTGACGCAGGTTTTGGCCGGCATATACGCCATGGTCTACATCTCTCTCACAAGAAAAAGCAAGAAACCTGCGGCATAAGTGAGTAATAATTCGTAACTTTGCAAGGGATTTTTCAGAAAGATAGCAACCAATCCCTTTGATAAAGATTACGTAATGACAGAAAATAAAGCAATGGACACCGTAGGAGCGCTCCGGGGATGGATCGCTCTTAGTCCACTTTTGGTATTTTTAGGCTTGTATTTGGTCACATCGCTGATAATCGACGATTTCTATGCGGTGCCCATCACAGTGGCTTTTGTGATTTCATCGATTTATGCCATAACCATCACCCGCGGCGAGACCATGCGCAAACGCGTGGATCAATTCTCTGCCGGAGCGGCCGACCCCAACATCATGCAGATGATATGGATCTTCATCCTTGCCGGGGCCTTTGCGGCCAGTGCCAAAGAGATCGGAAGCATCGAGGCCACGGTTAACCTCAGCCTGGAACTGCTGCCCAGACAATGGGTGCCAGCAGGCCTGTTCCTTGGCGCATGCTTCATCTCGCTTGCCATCGGCACATCGGTAGGCACAGTGGTGGCCCTGGTACCCGTGGCAGCCGGCATAGCCCAGGCCACCGACACGAATCTGGGATTCATGGTGGCCATCGTGGTGGGCGGAGCCTTTTTTGGCGACAATCTGAGTTTCATCTCTGACACTACGATAGCCGCTACCCGCACCCAAGGCTGCGACATGCGCGACAAGTTTTTGGCCAACATCCTGGTGGTGGTGCCAGCCGCCTTGGTGGTACTCGCCCTTTATGTGGTGTTAGGGCTCGAGGGCAACTACGAGGCCTTCACCGTAGGGGAGGTCGACTATGTGAAAATCCTGCCATATTTGGTGGTGCTGGTGGGCGCCTTGGCTGGCATAAATGTGCAAGTAGTGTTGGTACTGGGCATGTTCACTGTCTTGGGCGTGGGCTTGGCCACAGGCGATTCCACCTTCTTGGGATGGCTGGGCACCATGGGCGAGGGCATCTCTGGCATGAGCGACCTGATAGCCGTGACATTACTTGCTGGAGGCATGCTCGAACTGATACGCATCAATGGTGGCATCGCCTACTTGCTGCAGGCCCTTACGCGCCATGTGCACGGTCGCCGAGGTGCAGCCTTTTCGATTGCCGCGCTGGTGAGCGTGGCCAATGTGTGCACAGCCAACAATACCATAGCCATCATCACTGTGGGCAAAATCGCTCATGACATCTCGCGCAAGTACGGACTCGACCCCAAGCGCGTGGCCAGCATCCTCGACACCTTTTCCTGCGTGATGCAGGGCATCATACCCTACGGGGCCCAACTGCTGATGGCTGGCAACCTGGCGCAAATATCCCCGCTCACCATCATTGGCTACCTCTACTATCCCATGGTGCTGGCATTGACAGCCATTATCGGCATAGCAGTGAGAAAATGACCTCAGGAGTGTGGTTTTCGCGGAAAAGAGGGCTTTATTTGGAAAAGTATTAGTAATTTTGCATGTCATTTCGACTTAATACTTTTTCACTCGCACTTTTTCGATGAATTCTCACCATACTTTTGATCTCATGCCAAAAATCACTCGGTTGAAAATAAGGATTGCAAGCATAGCGTGCCTGATTGGCGCCCTGCTCTCAGCATGCGGCAGCGCCAACTCGGGCAAAGAGCCAGCAAAGCCTCAAGGGGAGATCGCGCATCTCAAATATTCCTCAGATCTGGAATTGATCGAGTGCCCCGAGGGCTACACTGTGGCCACTCTGCGCAATGCCTGGGACACCACCCGAGTGCTCCACACCTATGTGCTGGTGCCTGACACCATGCAACTCCCCGACGAGCTTCCCGAGGGCACCGTGGTGCGCACTCCCCTGCGCCGCAGCATCGTGTATTCAAGCGTGCACAACCAGCTGATTTCCGAATTGGGCGCCCTCTCCGCCATCTCGGGAGTGTGCGATCCCCAGTATATTTACGAGCCAGTGCTGGCATCGCGCATCGCCGACGGCACTGTGGCCGACTGCGGCAGCAGCATGGCTCCCAATCTGGAGAAAATCGTGACTCTGGAGCCCGGCGCGATTTTGCTGTCGCCTTATGAGAACAGCAACGACTACGGCCAACTGGGCAAAATAGGCATCCCTCTGATCGAGTGCTCGGATTATATGGAGACATCTCCCTTGGGCCGCGCCGAATGGGTAAAATTCTACGGCTTGCTCTATGGGCGAGAGGTTGAGGCTGACTCCCTGTTCGCGGCCACCGAGGCCGAATACAACCGACTGAAAGGCATCGCCTCGAATGTGACGACGCGGCCCACGGCCATCATGGATCTCATCTGGAATCAGGTATGGTATCAGCCCGGAGCGGAGTCAACAATGGGCATAATGCTCAGAGATGCCGGAGGCCAAAGCGTGGGCAACGACATCGACAAGAGCGGAAGTGTAGGCTTTACTGCCGAGGAAATGCTTTACCGCGCCGAGAATGCCGATGTGTGGCTCATACGCTATTCCCAGGCGACTCCTCTAACCCTCAAGCAATTGGCCAAGGACAATCAGATCTACTCTCGCTTTCAGCCTTACAAGAAGGGGAAGGTATATGGCTGCCAGACCAGCCAGACACATTTCTACGAGGAGACTCCCTTCCACCCAGATCGCCTATTGGCCTCGCTGATTGTGCTTCTGCATCCCGAGTTGGCTGACTCTGTAGAGACCGCACCAGCCTATTTCATCCCTCTGCAATGATCCCCGAAGACCCGAAGACCCCGAAGACCCCGAAGACCATGAAGACCGCTTGCAAATTCCTTTCGCTCCTACTGTTTACAGCCTTGCTTTTCATAGGCAATCTTTACATAGGCGGAGTGCATCTGCCTTGGCGCGATGTCACCCACGCTCTCTTGGGCACAGGCGAGATAAGCACCACCATTGAATACATTGTGCTTGAGATGAGGCTTATGGAGGCTATTACCGCCTTGCTTGGCGGAGCGGCTTTGGCCGTGTCGGGCCTTTTGCTGCAGACAGCCTTCCGAAATCCGCTGGCCGGACCCTCGATTCTTGGCATCAACTCAGGCGCCAGCCTGGGCGTGGCCCTTGTGATGCTGCTGATGGGAGGGGCCGTTACGCTCGGTGCCCATGTGATCAGCGGCTATCTGGCTGTGATGTTGGGAGCCTTCATTGGATCTCTGGCGGTGATGGCCCTGCTGCTGATGCTCTCTACGATTGTGCACAACGACCTGCTGCTCCTGATAGCAGGCGTAATGCTTGGCTACTTGGCATCATCGGTGGTGATGCTGCTCAATTTTACAGCCACGGCCGAGGGGGTGCAGAGTTATGTGATGTGGGGCATGGGTACATTTGGCGGAGTCAGTTCATCGCGCATGCCACTCTTTTCGATCGTCACCCTGGTGGGATTGTTTTTATCCCTGCTGCTTATCAAGCCGCTCAATCTTCTGCTACTTGGCGACCGCTACGCGCAAAACTTAGGCTTGTCGCTGCGTCGCACGCGCAACCATCTGCTAATTGCTACCGGCCTGCTGGTGGCCGTGGTCACCGCATATTGCGGCCCGATCGCATTCATTGGCCTGGCAGTGCCCCATATGGCGCGGTGGGTATGGCGCACAGATCAGCACGCCGTGCTTATGCCCGGCGTAATGCTGGTGGGCGCCGACGTGGCTCTGTCATGCTCGCTTGTAAGCCAACTGCCAGCCCATGGGGCCATCCCCATCAATGCCCTCACCCCCGTAATCGGCGCCCCCGTAATCATCTACGTCATCATCCGCAACCGCCATTGAAAAAATATTTTTATATGTCGGAAGATAACCAAAAATTCGTGTTTGGTTATTGTTATTTAAATAAATTTCATTAGATTTGCAAAAGTGGCGCCCGCCCAATACGCCTAGGAATTGCACGTAAAGCAGCGGAAATCGTGATTTTTTGTCAATTTCCGCTGCTTTACGTGCAATTTTTGAGATTTTTTTGTTATATTTGCACTATAAAATCTCTAAAATTACAGCTATGATTGGAAGAGAAAAAGAGCAAAAGCAGTTAATCAATGCTTATGAGCACCCCTTGTCACAGTTTGTGGTTGTTTATGGTCGCAGGCGCATAGGAAAGACGTTTTTAGTAAGAGAAACATTTGGGTATAAATTCTCATTTTCCTACACGGGCGTGGCCAATGCAACAGCACGTGTGCAACTGAGAGAATTCACATTAGCCCTACGCTCGCACGGCTTGCCAAAGCAATTGGCTCCGCGCAATTGGAGTGAAGCATTTCATCAACTGGCTACTTTGATGGAAAAATGTATTGACGAAAGGAAAGTCATTTTTATTGATGAGATGCCATGGATGGATGCACCTCGGTCTGGCTTCGTGTCGGCTTTTGAGCATTTTTGGAATGGCTGGGCCTCGGCACGCAAGGACATATTATTAGTGGTTTGTGGAAGTGCGTCTTCATGGATAATCAATAAGATTTTGAAAAGTCATGGTGGGCTGTATGGCCGTGTCAACACTACCATTCATCTTTGGCCATTTACACTTTTGGAATGTGAACAGTATGCCAAGGATTTGGGCTTGCCGTGGAAGCGACGTCAGATAGCTGATGCATACATGATATTTGGTGGCATACCGTATTATTGGTCGAAGTTGGAAAGGTCAAAAAGCGTGGCCCAAAACATTGATGCTCTCTTTTTTGCCCATAATGGTGAATTTCGGTATGAATATCGCCAGCTTTACGCCTCAATTTTCCGAAATCCTGATAAGTACATTCAAGTTATCGAAGGATTAGCCACAAAAAATGAAGGGTTAACTCGCGACAAACTATTAAAAATTACTGGCCTTCCTGACAATGGCGAAAGCAGTCAAGTGCTTGAAGATTTAATCCATTGTGGATTTATAAGGAAATATTGCCACCTCAACAATGCGATCAATAATGGTATTTACCAGTTGGTTGACAGCTTCACCTTATTTTATCACCACTTTATCAAGGGCCGCAATGTAGAAGAAGGTGATTGGATCAACCTGCTGCGCAGCAATACCTATAATTCTTGGGTAGGTTTGGCTTTTGAGATGCTCTGCATTTGCCACAGTAACCAAATCAAAGCAGCGTTGGGCATTTCTGGTATCAAAGCTAATATAAGGTCATGGCATGCTCTTGCCTCTAAAAACTATCCAGGTGCACAAATTGATATGCTGATTGATCGGGCTGATGACTATATCAATGTTTGTGAGATGAAGTATGCTCCAGATGAATATGCTTTCTCGTCAGAGGATTGGAAAAGTTTGCAAAACAAGATGAATCGCCTTGCAGAAGAAATATCCAAGGTTAAGACCTTAGTGCCAACTGTTGTGGCGCCTTATGGACTGAAACAAAATGAATACTCTCAAGAAATCCCTTCTGTAATCGTCCTGGACGACCTCTTCCGACAATAGAAAATTGCACGTAAAGCAGCGGAAATCGTGATTTTTTGTCAATTTCCGCTGCTTTACGTGCAATTCCTATTGTAGAGATTAGATATGTGAGGTTGAGTGGCGATTTTTATGAGAGCAGGGCTTCTCGGCGAGCTTCGATCTGATTGATAATTTCCTTTTTGTTGGTGACGGCAAGTTTCATTTTGCTGCCATCGCGGAATTTGATTGTGAGCAGCGTAAGCATCCCTTTCTCATATCCGATGACCTCGGCGATTGGGTATTTGGTTACTGACTTTGAAAAATTCAATTTGTTGGGGCGAAAGATTAGATGAGTGGGAGTGAGCACAAGATTGCCACCCTGCGACACCAACAATGATCCTGAGCTGTAAAGATTGGCCAGGAAAGAAAGTTCTTCTGGGAAAAATGCCATATCGGTCTTTGGTCTTTAGTCTTTAGTTGAAAATCACCACGGAGACACGGAGATACGGATAATAAAATCTACTGATTTAATTCATAAAACCGTGTCTCCGTGTCTCCGTGGTGATTTTCATTAAGACATTCCTGTCTTATGAAAAATATTTTTATTCAGCGGCTTTAGCTTTGGGTTTGGGACCGGGCTTTTTGCGAGCGGGCTTTTCAGCGGGTTCGGCGGGAGCCTCTTCCTTGGCGGCTTTCTTAGCCTTGGGGGCCTTTTTCTCCTCCTTGGCAGGCTTCTCTTCCTTCTTGGGCTCGCGCAGAGCATGCTCGATGTTGTACTGCTCCTCGCTGCGGCGCATCGAGTCTACCTCCTTGTTGAGAGTCTCGATTTCGCGGCTCTGGTTGCGGATAGTGGTAAGCAGGGCGTTGAGCTCTTCGTTCTCAATGGTGAGAGGATACTGCTCTTCCACGCGCACGATGAAGTCGCTGAGCACATTCATGTAGTTGGTGAAAGCCTGGAACGGAGTCTCATAGGGGCTAAACATGCTGTGAGCAGCTCCGTCGGCAAAGTGCTTGGTGCTCATATAGTATAGGTTGTCAGCGCCCTGGAGATACCAGTAGTCCTGCTTCAGGCGGCGGTCGTCGCATATGCGCACACGCTCAGCCACGCTGTAAAGCTTGTTGAAGGCTTCGTTCTGGAGTTTGTTGCCAAGCCATGCGCTGGTGTCGCGAGCCTCGTCGATGCATGAAATCGGGTGCATCACCACCAGGCTGTCGACTGGCTTGATCTTGCTGCACACTTCGCTGGGTGTCCAGAATTCTACGCCCTTCTCCTGAGCAAAGCGGGGAAGAGCCTCCAGGAACTGGAAGATGCCGGTTTCGGCAGGCTGCATTCCGCCAAAAGTCTCAAGATTCATCCACAGATTGACCACCTGTTCTGTCTCGGGAGTCTGGGCGATCCAGTCCATGTATTTGTCAGCGGTGAGGGGGAATTCGGGCCAGCTGTGATCGTTGAAGCGAGCAGCGATGTCCTCGCTGAGCTTGCTGTTGCGAAGCAGTATTTTCAGCTTGGGGGCTGAAGCAGCAGAGTACACATAGTTGGGGCTCTTCCAACCCAAGATGTGCTTAGCGCCCTCGGTCATCACGCCCTTGTATCCCATAGCCAGGATCTGGGGAGCCAATTCGTCGCAATAGATGAGCTCGGTGTTGCGGAGCACTTTCGGAGTCACGCCAAAGAGAGCGTTGAGCTTCTCAGCATGCACTTCCACTTGCTTCTGCCACTCTTCGGGATCCTTGAGGCTTGCCAGCGAGTTGGCGTAGGGCATGGCTGTGAATTCGCATTTGCCGGTGTCAGCCAGCTTCTTGAGCAGGTCGATGAACTCGGGCACATATTGCTCGAATTGCTCGATGGCTGTGCCGGTGATTGAGATTGAGCAGCGGAACTTGCCCTTGTTGTCCTCAATCATTTTGAGCAGAGTCTTGGCAGCGGGGATGTAGCTGCGCTCTGCTATGCGAGCGATGATGTCCTCGTTGAGGAAGTCATCATAATAGTAGTGGTCGTTGCCGATGTCGAAGAAGGTGTAGCGTTTTAGACGCATCGGCTGGTGTATTTCGAAATTGAAGCAGATAGCTTTCATT
>CAYTXF010000058.1:2424-20260 GCA_964440745.1 uncultured Bacteroides sp. | reverse complement strand
TGGAACTTGGTTACTTTTAAGTTCAGAGCGCTTGTCTTTTCCTCCTCATTGGCAAGGTCTTCATCGAAGCTTTCAGAACCATCTCTTTTCAAATTAGTAACAATGGTTAGAGTTCGGTTTTCTGAATTGTATGCCCAAGCGCCATGGTGAAAAAACGTGTCGGTGCCATCCTCCATTGGGAAAATTGTGTACACCTCCACCTGGCATGTGCCATCGGCATTAAATGTATATGCAACCGCGCCGTCTTCGACAACTCGCGTGTCGGCAAAGTAGCGGTCCCACGTGCCGACAAAATCCTCTGCCATCGGCAGAAAGGCATCGTCAGAATTGCAAGCCGTGAAAATGGCTGCCGCAATAACGGCAACCAGAGCTTTTGATAGGGTAAAAACTTTTTTCATCACTTCATTTTTATTGGTTTCTGATAGTAAGAGTACGTAACTGCCCAATTACTGCTCCGCAACATCAAAAAAATTAGCGCCGAACCCCTAGGGTACAATCTGTCGTACTCTATCATAAATGATAAGGCTATTCTATTTGTACAGAAAGGGAAAGAATCGAGGGCTGAAAAGTCAAAAAAATGGTCAAAAATTAATTATTTTATTGATAATCAGAGAGCTATATTTTTGAAGAAGTTGGACTGAAAAATCAAAGATTCGATAAACTTGTAAAGAAAGGGGAAGAAGAAGAGGGATGGTAGAAACGCCAATAACGCCAATAACGCCACTGGCGTTTATTCGGGGGAAGAATCGATCACTTCCCAATGACCGCTCTTGTTCTTTCCTACCCGTTTAATTCTACCTGATTCCTGTAATTTCTTAAGATGGGCAAGAGTGTTGCGTCTATTTATACCTAAGTGTTCTGCCATTTGAGCTGCAGAAATGGTTGAATTTTCCTTTATCAAATTCATTATCACTTCTGCAGGAGTAGCCTTATTGGTGTCGCTATTGGTGTCGCTGGCCCCATTATTGGTGTCGCTATTGGTGTCGCTGGCCCCATTATTGGTGTCGCTGACCAATAAAGGACGAGGGATTATAATGGTGAAATAGTCGTCTTCAAAGATTTCGGGCATCTGGCCCTTGGCAAAGAGAGGAGTGTACTTGAATATGCGCTTCATGCCGCTTCCAAGCTCCTCTACCATTATGGTCTGTGAAAACACATTGGCGATATGAGGATTCTTGCGGTGGGGTTTGGTGTTCTTCATATCGATGCTGCCATAAATGTAAGGCACATTGAAGTTGCGAGCCGTTATCCTATCACGCTCAATGGTAAATGTAGTAGACTCCAAGCTGCTGTATTCCGAGTGGATAAGAATATTGAGAACTACTTCCCTTAATATCTTGTCACGCAAGCTGATTCGGAAATTATCCTCAATAAAGGGGATTTCTGAAAGATGCTTTTTGATGAAGGCCATAAGCCGTTCGTAAGCGAAGATGAGGTTACACTTGATAATGTCACGGTCGTCATAAAGGTCACTTCCCGAAACATTATATAGAGCATCTATGCGATAATGAGGCACAGCTTTCGATATGGCATGCTCGTTGCCAAAGAGCAGAATGGCTGCAAGGGTAAGGCCGTCCTTGCCAGTCTCAGGATCTTCCATAATCAGCTCTGCTGAATGTATTATCCCTTCATTGGTCTCATCAAGCCAGGGATGGTTGGGATTGTCAATGCGAATCCATGATCGTAACTTGTCGAAAGCCTCAGGCAAAAGATCCGCCATCAATCGTTCTAAAACTCACAAAAAATGTGAGATTTCTTTTGCCCTCAAAAATTCCTTTAAAAAGCATCAATAGATGAAAGATTTTAGCTACTTTTGTAGATTGAAAAATTTGATGCAATTGGACACTTGACATATGGATTCTGAAAAGCGAAAAACGATTGGAGATTCACGATCGCTCCAATGGATGATGATCTTGCCGCTGGCACTTTTGCTTATGTCGGTAGTGAGCAGCGCGATGAGTTATGGCTATGCAAAGTCTAGGTTAGTAACTGACTTCAACAACGCGATAGCCGAATTGGCCAAGGAAAAAGCAGACTATTTCACAAGTCCTGATACGATTGCAGCCCTTAAGCAAATGAAGGCTTCAACTGAGAAGCCCTACATATGTCGCGCCGATGGAATTGGCCTTGAGCAAGCCATGCAAGACAATGCCTTCTATGCTGTTGCGCTCATCAGCAATGAGGCTGAGCCTCAAGCTCATTTCTCAGCTTCAATAGAAAGCGATCCCTTCATCCTTGTGCCTCAGGACCACCAGGAGGAATGCTGCGTGCAGATCCGAGGATTTGCCACTTGCTCGATGGCCTCGGTGTTTTCTATTTCTGACCAGACCTTACCCTGCGTGTTATTACTACTATCCATGCTCTCCTTCCTTTGGATGACCTGGAAGAATCCAAGATTCTCTAAGCGGCCTATCTTATCTCTTTCCTGCATTAAGCTCACTCCAATGCAACGGCAGCTCGTACAAATGCTTCTTGATGCACCTGAATGCCGGGTCAAGACAGCCGACCTTTGTGTGGCTCTGTGGGGCAACAAAGATAACGCCGAAGAATCGCTCTACACTCTTGTACGGCGCACTAAAGCCGCGCTGGCTGAGGCTGGCGCAGAGATAGTGTGCAACAGGGGTGACTCATACCAGCTTCGAATAAGGCATTGATTTTCTGCGTTGTCAGATAAATGTCAGATAAATGTCAGACTATTCTGAAGTAGCATTATGATATTGACTATTCTGAAGTAGCATTATGATATTAGTGTGTAATGCTTATTAGAGATTCACCAAAGAATGAGGTCAATAGAGCAATAGTACGAAGGGTGAAATTGTGCTGACCACTCAGCCAACGAGTGATCTCACTTGGGCGTTTTCCAAGGGCTTTAGCAAGTTCAACCTTGCTCATGCCCTTTTTATGCATAAGTTGGTCAAGCCTCTCCGAAACTCCCATTGTTAGGCGAATTTCTTCTTTTATCTCAGGAGCGACGCTGTTGACGACTTCTCTGAACCAAGGTTGTATGGTTTTCATAAGCTAAAAGTTTTGTCGGTTTCAATTGTGCGCTGGGTTACTTTTATACTGCCATCTTTTTCTCCCTCTTTCAAAAGCTTGTCAAACTTTTGCAGAGTGAGCACATATCCTCTAAGTTCGGTGTCATCTTCATAGGTGCGAGTGGTTTTCACACCACCATTCCCTACAACAAGTATCTTGTCGGATTCGTTCATTATCATCCTATTAATTATTCATCTGCTTTAATATTCAACTGCAAATATAGTAATTTTGTTTCACATATATGTGAAATTTCGAGGAATTTTTAATTGAATTTTGAACCCAAATGTTGGTTGTATTGCCGGGTGGTGGCGATGAGGTAATAGAACTGGTCAAGATAGCTGGGTTGGAGGCAGTCAATGTAAGGGCCAGCTTACTTTTCTTTTTAAATGATCTCAGAAAGGACCATGAGTGAAAAAATCGAAAGTTGAAAAGGAAGATGCTCAAAAGAGGGGGTGTACGATATTTTGTACTTTTGTTTGTGGTTTAAGAAAATTTTCATAACTTTGCAGAGAAAAGTATGAGATATTGTACATTGCTTAGGTATGGATTTAGGAAAGACGATATCGGCCAGAAGAAAAGTTGTGGGCATCAGCCAAGATTTGTTGGCTCAGATTGCCGAAGTAGGGATTGCCACGGTCAAGGACATCGAACGCGGCAAAGGCAATCCCTCGTTTAAGACCCTGGAAAAAATATGCAATGTTCTGGGTCTTGATATCAAATTAGAAGTAAGGAAAATAGTAATCTGAATGCCCTATGCGTACTATTGAAGTATATTATAATGATGTGTATGCCGGACAACTGACCGAGGTCTCAACCAAGGAATATGTCTATCGGTACGAGGATTCATATTTTAGCAATCCCGACACTATTAGTATTTCTCCTACTCTTTCAAAGAGCCAGCAGGAGTACCGAAGCGAATGGATTCCTCCTTTTTTCACCAACATGTTACCCGAGGGGGGCAATCGACGCATCGTGTGCCGGAGAAAAAAAGTGGACGAAGAGGATTTCTTTGGCATGTTGATGATGATGCGTGGCGCAGATTTTATTGGTGCGGTAAATTTAAGATGACATGGAAATAAAAGTATGTCCTTCCACCCTGCAAGTGGGTTATGATAAATACAGCCCAATGGCTTTACGGCATCTTTTTTTTGGGAAGGAAGTTTCTCCCTTTCTGGATTTTGACTTTGAGAAGGATGTTGACCGTGAATTCATTGCCGTCAACATGGAGAAGGTTTCGGTATCAGGAGCCCAGGAGAAAATGTCGGCTATTATTAAGAATGGAATAATCTGCCTGTCGGCAGAAGGCGAAAGAAGCACGCATATTTTAAAGCCGGCTCCGATGGACTATGCCCTAAATGCTCGCAAACAGATTCCGGCCAACGAGCATCTCACCATGCAAATAGCGAAGCAAGTATATGGAATCATCACTGCTGAAAATGGATTATGTTTAGATAAGAACGAACATTTAGTTTACATTACCAAAAGATTCGATATTTTACCTGACGGGAATAAGAGGGGGATGGTCGACTTCGCTGTGCTGGTAGGCAAGAACGAACAATCAGATGGCAAATATTATAAGTACGAAGGCTGTTATGAAGACATTTCTGATGCCATAAAGAAGTATGTTGTCACTTTTACAGTAGCATTAGAACGATTCTTTAAAATAATGCTTTTCAATTATATCTATTGCAATGGTGATGCCCATCTTAAGAATTTTTCCGTGATTCGGCAAGGCGATGAGTATGTGTTGGCCCCTGCTTACGATTTGATGAATACAAATCTACATCTCGAAGGTGATGATTTAGGTCTGACGGGAGGGCTCCTCCGATCGGGCTGGAAAAGTGATATCTACCAGCGGACCGGCCATCCCTGTCGCACCGATTTCGAGACATTCGGCCTCCAGATAGGACTTTCCCCAAAGCGCGTCAATGCTATCGTCAGTGAATTCCTATCCATTCCCGAATTCACCAAGTCACTAATCTCACGCTCTTTTCTTGAACCCAAAATGAAGCGTAGCTATCTCCGCACCATCACCGAGCGCCTATCTCGCTTCCTTCGCCAATCCCCGGAATAGGCCCCAGAATAGCAGAGGATGTATTAACAAGATAGTCCGCTACACAGGCCTTTCGCCCCAAGAATTACAAAATATCTGATCCAGAGTCGAAGCCCCTAAAGATTAGAGCGAGGCGACGATGGTGATGGTCATGGGCTTGCGGATGGTGGCGGCCTTGATGTAGAAGGTGTATGTGTCGCCAACTTCCACATGACCCTCACGCCATATCCACAAGGTATAGGTGTATTGGGTGTAGGGGTTGCCGTGGGCATCGGTGACGGTCTCCTCCAACTTGTTGGTGAGAGTGAAGTCAAAGGTAGGCTCACAAAGACTTTTGTCGTTGCTGATGCTCTCCACATTTGTCACCACTGTCACTCGCACGCACTCGTCGGTAGGACGCATTTCGATGTTTTGGTCTGATACGCCCACGAAATTTGGTACCTCACCCTCTTCACCGTACTCTGCCGTGATTGACAGGATATCCTCATTCAATACATAGAAACTGGTGCCATATTCAGTAGAGGAGCCAGTCCCAAGGATATTCATGGGCATGGCAGCTATGGCTTGCTCCTCGGTGGTGTATCCCGCTTCGCTGTAGTTGGTGATTGTAAAGATGTAATGGTTGTTGCGCAACAAGCTTTTTTCCTTTTCCGAAGCCCCGTCGCGGATGAATTCCAACGAGAAATAGTTTTCGCCTTCCGTGCCTTTGTAGCGAGCTCTTACTATTACCTGGGTTTTCTCGTCGAGATTCCAGGACTCAGGTACAAACACCGAGATGCTATTGGTGCCAGGATTTATCACCGTGGATGAATAGGAAGCTGTGGCGGATGCAGAGGCAGGAATCAGCGGCGTGTTGGTCGAGGTGTTATATACTGTTGCAATGTCGGCACAGTTGAGCACCTTAATCTCCTCGATTTCAAATTGATTGTTTTCCAAGGGCATGTCATCTCCCTCATAGAGGAAATTCACAGTGACCTTGGCCAAAGAGCGTCGCAACGCGATAGTGCCTGTCTGCGAATTGTTGAATGCAGGCAGTGTAATGGCACCTGCCATGGGGATGCGACCATCATGGCTTGCCACCTCGTACATCCATTGGTTGTTGATGGCACTCACTGCATCAGAGAATGAGGAACCGAGATCAGCAGGTAAATTAGCATCAGTCAGTCTGTCCACATCAACATTTGCAATAAGTAGAAAAGTGATTGCCTCGCGACTGATTAGCTGCCGTATGTAAAGTTTCTGGTTGATGATTTCAAATTCGCTGCTTGCTGCGTGGCTCTGGATGTGCTTGGCAATAAGTTTGTCATTACGGAAAGCATACAACACAGCATTGTCATAGTCGACACTGGTATCATCGATGGCTCGTGAAACCACAGAGGTAGATGGTTGCGTTATGTCAAGCACCACGGTGGCATAGTCATCATCGAGCATGGGAGCTGCTGGGGCCTCGGTGCAGCTTTGACCCAGCAAGGTCAGCACAACCAATATGAGATATATAAATCTTCTTATCATTGCACGTAGAGATTTACGGTAAGAGTGCGCTCATTGCCAAAGGCGAATTTCACCACAGGATTGACAGTGTAGGTACCCTGTGATAGCCCATAACTTGAGTCGTAGGAAAAAGTCACAGCGGTCTCGCCCGCGCCGCCATGGTCGGGTTCGATTTTCATCCATTTTGCTCCGGGATGGCTGATTTGCCAGCTTTCTGCGGCACTGATTTTAATGGTCATAGAGGCTCCGTAATTGGTCCAGAGGTTGAACATCTCAGAGGTAATGATGATTTGGTTGACATCAACAAAGTCTTTGTCAGAAACAGGTCGGATCGACCCAGCCCAGTTGGGGTGGGCCATGAGGTCTCCGTTTTCATTATTGTCATTTAGGCGGTGCCAGTGGCGTCCCCAGCCAGTACTAAAGGTGAAATCATAAAAATCACCCGGTTTTTCAATCTTAGCGATAGCATCGCCCGGTGTGAACTGGTTGATTTGCCACCAGTCGCCAATTGACTGACCATTTTCTTTCCATACATATGTGTCAGACGAGCCATTTTCAAGCGCCCAGTCGCCTCCATTGTTGCCATTGGCACGCCATTCTACTTCATAGCCCGACAATCGGTTGTTCTGCATGCCGTTGACGATTCCCGAACTGGGTACATAGCTGCCTTCGCAGCCGTGCTGGAAGAGACCGGCTGGGCGCGAGTTATCAAAAGCATTGGGAGCGTTGAGCCAGATCACATTGTTCATGTGAATCGATGAGGCCCCATGCATGTAGTAGTTACCAAACTGTGAATACGTGCCGCAAGTACCGAAAAATTTTGTTGTGCCATTGTATATCCCTGCGATAGGCATCCAAGTCAGCGGTCGGTTAGCACCACTGATGTGTCCTTCATTGGGCTGACCATAGGGTATGACCGGATGCACTCCAGAATAATTGAAATCATAATGAATTGTGTAATCAATCCAGAATCCATAGTCGGGGGCATCGCTGTAGAAATAGGCGTTGGTGTAATCGTTATCACCTTGGCGCCCTTCCCACTGCATGGATCCGAGGGTGTAAGGCACGAATTCCATGTTGTAGCGCCAATTGTTGGTGAAAACGTTGATGGAGCTGTTGTATGAGAAGTTGAAACTGTGGACCGAAGGCACTCGATAACCGGGAGGACAGGGGTCCCACATTGTCTTGCAGCCATTGTCTTTGGCATTGATATTGGCGCTCTTAGAGCCCCACATGCCCTTGTAGTGATCGCTTTTGTGGTTTTCAGAAAGGAAGCCGCCTGTCATGAGGGTGGTGGGATGCTGGATGGCTGCGGCCACAGATTCTTCTATGCCCGATGTGCCATTCTCGCCCCAGTCGTCCCAGACATATTTCTGGCCGCTCTTCTGGAGATAATGATAGGTGCGGGCTTTCTTCACTTCGTAGAAGTTGCGCTCGCGTTCATCGCGTACCGGGCCGATAAATGGATCTTTGCGGCCCCATTGATAGAGTAGGCCGAAAGAGCGGCTGCCGGGCTGGTTGTCAAAGGCTCCAAGGTAGCGGTCGATGAATTTCACGCCGGTGACCCAGGTCTCAGTTTTTACGCCGTCGGCAAAATCTGCCACCACCCATATGTGCCAACTCCATAGCAAGATGTCGTTTTTGTCGAAAGCGCCGATGAGAGCGTTGCCACCATGGCCGGTGGCAAACACAGAAGATCCCCATTGGTCGGTTACGTCATGGACCTCATATTCCATGCATCCGGTGGTCTGATTGATGCCGTTTTTCTTAACATCGTCGTTGATATCGTCGATAAGGGTGACCAACCCTTTGCTGGTTTCCCATATTATTTTGCAGTATTCAACGCCGGGAATGGTTGAAAGGCCGCTGGTGTCACCCTCCTTATCAGGAAGGTCGAAACTGACATCGACGGTTTCATCGCCGGAGTCATCACCCCACGCCCATTTATTTCCATTGCCGCGCACATCGGTCTTGAGCACATAGGTGCCAGGGCTGGATACAATATATGAGTTGGCTGTTTCGGCCTGTTGCTGGTATACATAGATTTTCTTAGTGATTGCTCCGTCGGTTATATAGAAATACCCTTCGCGCGCGCCAGAGGTGAGGTTTGCTTCGGGCTGTATTTCCACTACATCGCCGATATTGCTGTGGTTGCCAGGCGCTGCGTCAGTGATTTTGAGCCAGCCGTCTTCGCCGGTGCCTGCTGCCTCAATAAGGGCGGGATCGGTTTCAAGAAGGAGCGACCAGTCGGAATTGAACGACCATACATGCAGATCGAGCGGATTCACCACAAGGCCCTCGAAGTTGAATGTGCTGGCGTCGACTTCGAGGGTGTAGTTGCCCGAAATGCCGCCCATCGGCACACCGATATAATCGGAAACAATGACGCTGAGATTGGATGTCTCTTGAGTGGGGTCGGGTGCGTCGATGCCCGGACCGTTAACGCTTTCGATTTCAAAGATGTACCAGTGATTGCGTACCACTGAGAAACGATTGCCAGCGTATCGGCAATCGTCGGTGAAGTCAATGCGGTACCATTCTAGTTTTTTTTCGCCAGTGGCATCGGTTACGCTTTTGCGGTATCCGCCCACCATCATGATTAGGCGGCGGTATGATGTGTTAGTATCGTGTTCGGGCACATAGATGCCCTCGATCATTTCTGCTTTTTGGCTATCGGAGGTGAGGTATGCTACCATTCCGTCATCATCCTGGGTGCGCTGAGCGCGGTTTGAGTTTATGAGGTAGGGAGAAGTGAACTGCTTTTCAGCAGCAGCATTTGGCGTGTTGGTGTTTACAAAACAGGTCTTTTCATATTGGTTGTAGATGACTACCTGTTCGATAGAGAATTGCGACTTAGCCTCGTCGCAGAGCTGCACGCCGACCTTGGCGAGGCAGCGGTACATGGGGATGGTGGTGGTATAATCAGCAGTGATTTCCACGGGGGTTGTCACTGCGCTTTGCATGGGGATGTAACCCGAGTTTTCTGTTAGGAGCCATTTGCCTGATTCGGGCATGGTGATGTTAAGGATATCTGTGTCAAGAGAATATTCGGTGACTGTGCCAGTCTGATTCTCCAGCCACTTGGCAAGGTCGGTGGTGATGCCGCTTTGCTTGACATTTGCCAAGACTCGGAAACAGACTTTTTGACCGGGCATTGGGATGCGTTTGCTGATGGTGTAAAGTGTGCGGTCTGCTGAAGCCAGGAGGGTGAAGTCGTCGTAAATGGCCAATATTTTGCGCTCTTCGACTTTTTCGGATTCGTTCATCATTACTACATAGATGTCTCCGTCGGCGATGCGGCGTTCGTCGATGGTGCCCTCGTCGGTGGGGGTGCTGGCACGGCTGGCTGTCACGTCGGGCATGACGAGTTGCAACTGTAGCAAAACTGTGCCATCCTCTGCTGATGGGGTGTAGAGGTCATCGTCGTGGCAGGATGCCATGATGGTCAGCAGCAGGGCTGCCAGGAGGAGAATATGTAGATTGCGATGTTTCATTGTCGTTCCGAAAATCCTAAATCCGAAAACCTAAATCCTAAATCCTAAATCCGAAATCCTAAATCCTAAAACCTAAAACCTAAATCCCAACTAAAATCCCGCGGAATTCAGGCGCACTACCCAGTCGTTGACTACGATATGGGTGGTGATCCAGCGCTGGTTCTTGTCGAGGAAGAGGATGATGTTCCATTCGCTCATGCGGTCGAGGAATTCTTGGTCGGGGAGGTCGGCGTAGCGGTCGCTTTTGAAGAGTAGGAGATAATTGATCAGGGGGAGGCTGGCGATTTCTTCGCCATCGGCCTTGCTGATCTTCAATAGGGGAGTATCTACAGTGGAGGTGCCTGAGGGCGCGCCTCCGCCGCGGCTTGCATCGGCTTCGCTGGCGGCTGAGCGTGCTGAGCGCGTTGTCAGACGGCTGGTGGAGAGTTCGGCGATTGCCATTGTCCAGTCCTCGCCGGTATCGTTGAGGCCGGCCGACTTTTCTGTTTGGCTCCAGGGCTTGTAGGTAATTTCCTTGCGGGGGAGGAGGGCGTTGGTGTGGGCGAAGAGAGAGTTGTCGTCGGTGATGCTGAAGGCAAAGTCGGCACCGCGCAGCGGTTCGCCGTCGACTTGCTGCAGCATGATGCGCAGGTGATTGGTATTCTTCATCATCTCTACGGTGGCTGCTTCGCGGGTGGGGGTGGCATCGCTGACGGCCACATCGACCGTGCCGTAGAAATGGTCGTGGAGCATGGCTTGGCTGACGCCCTCGGCGTCGAGGGTGGTCATTGCCACAAAGGAATCATTTTCGTTTGGCAGCCCTTGAAGGTCGCTGTCAAAGGCGAAAGAGGCGTTGGCGCACTCCATGCCGCCGTAGGCGACGACATGGTAGTTGCCAGCGGGAAGGTCGATGGCCATGCGATAGGCCTCGTCGGAAAGTTTTGCCTCGGAGGTCTCGGCTTGGCGCTCGACGAGTTGCCCCTGCTCGTTGTAAACGAGCACAGTAAGGCAATGCACTTTTGATGGAAAGGCGTTGGCCCATTCCATGTTGTAGTCGTAGACAAATCTCAACTCCACGCCCTGCGGACAGGGGTCGAGATCGTCGTAGATCATCGATTTGCAGCCAGTCAAGGCCATGGCCATCAAGGCGCTGTATGCGAGAGCGTGAAGTCTCATAATCTGATTTTTAGGTGATTAGGTTCACCACGGAGACACGGAGAACACGGAGGGAATCTTTGTTTGAGGAGATGGGATTAAAGGAAATTCTTGTCTCTGTAACTCCGTGGTGAATTTAGTGAATTTAGAAAGTGATATTATTGATGCGCACTACCCAAGGCATAACCTTAACGGCAATCTTGAAGTAGACTTTGTCTTTTTCGTCGGGATCGTTAGGATCAACGGGATCGGGGTCAAGGGTAGGATCTGTAGGATGACCAAATTCCAGCACCGTGTCGATCGACAGTTTGTAGACATTGTTGCGCACTACGGCAAATTCCATATTGCCCATAACAGTGGGATTGTTGTTGTCGTTGTGGCGGTTCCAATAGTAGTAGAGAGCATAATAGTGAGGTGTGTCTTCAACTATCTCGGGGGCGAAGATTGAGAAGCCAGCGGCTACTGCCTGAGCATCGTTATATCCACTGCCTGCCATGGCATTGTCGTAGGCCACTGCAAGTGCTGCATCGGTGGCCTTAGCAGCCTCAACCTGAGTCCAAGTACCGTAGAGTACGTTGCGGAAGACGTAGATTTTATCGGTGCCAGTGGTCGGGACTTTATCGCCGGTCAGTTCGGCCTTGAATACCACACCGGTGGAAATGCCATTGAGCTGATGATCTTTGTTGCCAATGGTGTTTTCATTGCAATAGCGCAATACTTTGTAATCTTCAGTGCTTGTGTAATTGTCATCGGTGGTTATGTTAGAGATTGTGGTCCATTTGTCTGCAGACCAATCTTTAACGCCGCTAACAGGATCGTTGAAGCCAGTAGGTAACTGAGGTGGATTAGCAGAATTGCCATTTAACATTGCATCTGCCCAGCCGCTCTTGTCGGCCCAGTCGGTATCTACCACGAAATTGCTCGAAGTCTCCACTCCGCAGAGGGTAGTTTCCAATGATGTGTTATAGGCAATAGCACTGGTGCGGCGAGTTGCGTACCAGCTGGTGCTCTCGTTTACGAGGCCCATTTTCTGGAAGGTAACTGTAACTTTATTTTTGTCAGTGCTGCTCTCAAGAGAGGCGAAAGTTACATTGGCGGTGTTAAAGTCAAAGCGGGCTGCTGCGCGCTCAACATTAACCGTACCGAGGTCGTATGCGTTCGCCACAGAGTTGCACTGGGGGAAAGGGGTACCGTTGAGGGTCGTCTTGTAGCCGGTATCAGCGTTGCTCATCTGGAACTGTCCGGCTGTCTGTGTTCCGTAGCTGGTGCCGGTTTGCACCTTGTTGGCTTCATAGACTTCGGTGCCCATATTGCAGTATACCATGAGGTCGACATCCTGGCCGTAGAGTGATTCGATTTGGCTGTTTTGGAATACAGCGGTGTATTTTGGGTCGGTAGCATCCTTGTCAGGACTGATGACGTTAGTGGCGGCGTAGGTTGAGCCGTTGTATACGAAGAAGACATTTACGCTTGTGATGGCATTTTCCACATCTGAGCCAACCTCGGTGCCACCGGTTGATGTGCCATAAATTGAGTCATTCGGAGTATTCGTTTCGCTGCGCGAGCCAGCAGCTCCCGTGTTAACGATCTGGAACGACATATATACATCTCCGTCCTGGGCCTCATTTGTGGCTGCGGGTGCGTCGTCGCTGCTGCAAGCTGAGAAGAGGCCGAGGCCTGTCAGCAGGGCAAATGTTTTTAGAAAATTGATTTTTGTCATAGTGATATATTTGAGTATTTATGTAATTTTTAGTTAGGTGTGAAAGCGTGATCAATTGTGCTCTAAGGCGCGGTAAGCGGCATCGCGAGCCGGTCCGGGGGTAGCTTTTGCCAGGCGTGCGCGAGCCTTGTCGTAGTCGCCAGCGAGGATGGCAGCGTTGGCGGCATTGAGGTTGCTGACGGGATCGTCGGGGAACATCAGCACAGCCACTTCGAATGTCTCGATAAACTCGGGCGATCCTGGTTCGTAAGAATTGGCGAGCAGGAAGAGCTCTTCAAGACTCAGATTCTGCGGCTTGGTGCGCATTATGCGTTCGATGTCGTGGACATCGGTATAGGCGATTACCTCATAGCTGACTACCATGTCGGTGTGGCGCAGAGCGGGCATGATGTCGCTCAGGATGATTCTCCAATCAGCAGGGTATTCTGTCTTCATGCGGCGCTCCTTTTCATCGGGGGCAAGCGAAGAATGGGAGATTTCAAGTAGTTCGGTCTTATGGGGCAGGTACGAGGTTGCCACGTCGCGGTCGAATCCTGCCCAGTCCTCAGGCACCGAATTGGTGTCAAAGGTCGATGCAGCGAAGTCATAAAGACTGAGAATGTGTTGCTTCAGAGCTTCCGTGCGGCCAATCGACAAGCGCACATTGTTGTCATACGGCCCTTCAGGCGAGGCATAGCCGGTGAGTGAAATCTGCTTTACTGTAGCATCAGGGTCGGTGCGCACTGAGTCGACGGTCACATAGATCTTATTAAGTTCTACTGGATTTTTGCGATATTCGGGATAGATTTCAGTGCGATTGACTGGGAAGTCGATGTATGCTTCGGCTCGCTTGCTGCGGGTTTTCACGCCCTCGGCCTCGGGGGTGAGGAAAATGAGTTCGGGTTGCCAGATCTCTTCCACGGGCGCATGGTACTCGGCAAGGAAGTCAGTTTGAGTCTCATCGATGCGATTGCAGCAGCCTGATGTTTTGGTAGCCAGCACCAGTTGGGCGCCATCCATCCAGGGCTGATAATCAACTGACTGCGCGTAGTGGCAGACCTCGGGGGCTTGGCCTCGGCGATAGGCAGCAGTGCCTTCGGGAGCAATTTCGGCGGAGGCTCCGCGCAGATATTGGTAGTAGCGGTTGCGACCGAAAACGCCCATTGAGGGCAATGCAATCGAGTCGCCGCCATTTTTGAGTATCGGAGTGATGATGACAGCTTGGTTGGAGGCTGGAGCGAGGGTGCCGAGGGGAATGTCGGCCGCGATGTCGAGGCGCGAACCATTGACTGTCAGCGCAGCTGTGGTGCCTTGGAGTCCGATGCTGTTGGCGTTGGCCCCCTTTAACGAGGGGGCGCCAACGAGCAAACCAACCATAATAATCAATGAACTAACCTTATTCATAATCTTTCATAGTATCCTTAGAAAATGTAAACCAAATTGAGAGCGGCCTTAGTGGGGCCGAAATAGTTGTGGCTCTTGCCTTTTTCGATGGCAGTGCCGCAGGTGGCGCAGGGATAGCGGTCGTAGCGCGTGTATTCGTATCCGATGCCGATCTCGGCCTCGAAGTTCCAGTGGCGCCCCAGCACCCAGCTATAGCCGTAGGCCAGGCCGGCGCCGATGGCCCAGCCCTGGTAGCGGCTGTCGCGAAGCTTGCCGAAGTCGTTGCCGAGGAAATTGCTCAGGCCGTAGAGCCGGCCGATATTGTATTGCTGGCCGATGAGGTGAGCGCCGAAGAAATGGCCCACCATGGGATCGCAGAGCCAGTAGCGCGCTTCGGGCATGAGCAGCCAGTGCTTCCAGCGGCGCTGATGGGAGAGAGTCCAGGCGTTGACCTCGCCGACCAGCTCCACGCTCCACTTGGGCGCCACCTGCACCTCCACTCCGATGTTGGGGTTGAGCAGGGCGTCGTTGAGCAGGTTGGACTTGATGCCCACATTCTGCGCGCTCAGCCAAGCAGCCAAGAAAATGAATATTGATGTAATTGCAACCTTCATATATTTCGCTATTTCTTTATCGCTATTTTTAAGAAAGATTTAAGATAAGCCAGAGCCATATTCCCTGTCTTCTGGCATCCTTATGCTGGGATGTCTAAGGATGACGGTTGCAAAATTACAGGCCGAAAATTAAGTTTTTTAGCTTAATTCACGAAAATGACGATTACAAATCGATTAAAATCGCTTTTAATCGGCTCAAAACTGTGAAGGTTGGGGGAGGGGTCGTCATCTTTTCCTGATCTTTGTCCTAAAAAGGAAATAAAATCAGAAAATATGGTAAAAGTTTGTGGATAGGAAAAAAATTAGTAATTTTGCAAAAAAATATCATCGGTCTTGATATCAGGAAACGAAATACTATCAACCATGCGCAGCATCTTGGATGCTGAAAGCCAGGCTATCCTCAACATACCCGTGACTGACGCCTATGTGTCGGCTGTGGAGCTCATAGTCGAGCATGTGCACAAGCGCGGAGGAAAGATTGTGGCCAGCGGCATGGGAAAAGCCGGCCAGATTGCGATGAACATCGCCACAACATTCGCCTCAACCGGCACTCCGGCCGTGAATTTGCATCCAAGCGAGGCGCAGCACGGCGACCTCGGCATCCTGCAGCCTAACGATCTGCTGCTGCTGATCTCCAATTCGGGCAAGACTCGCGAGATACTCGAACTAATCTCGCTGGCTCGCGGCCTCTATGCCGGCATGCCAATCATTCTGATTACGGGAAATCCGGAGAGCGACGTGGCCAAGGCGGCTGATGTGGTGCTTGCCACCGGCGGCGCGCCCGAGGTGTGCCCGTTGGGCCTTACTCCCACCACCTCCACTACAATGATGACGGTGATAGGCGATGTCCTGGTTGTCAACACCATGAAGGCCACCGCCTTCACGCGCGAGCAGTACGCCAAGCGCCACCATGGCGGCTACCTCGGCACCCAGGCCCGCAAAAACGACTCATAACTTGTCACTCATAACTTGTCACTTGTCACTTGTAACTTGTCACTCATAACTTGTCACTTGTCACTTCTAACTTGTAACTTAAAACATATGTCCCAGCATTTGCCCCAAACTGCCGCTCCTAAGATTGAAGATGCGCGCGTGGCCATTCTCGCGGCCGAATGGAACGGCCACATCAATGAGCAGATGGTAGCGCAGGCGCAAGCCTATTTCGATGCCAACGGAGTGGAATACGAAACTTTCCATGTGCCTGGAGCCATCGAACTCACTTTTGGCGCGTCGCAGCTGATCGAGGCTTCGGCCTATGACGCCGTGATCGTTTTCGGCACCGTGATCCGTGGAGGCACTCCGCATTTCGACTATGTGTGCATGAGCGTGACTCAAGGCATCACGGCCCTCAATGCCGATTGCGACACACCGGTGATCTTTGGCGTGCTGACGGTCGACAAAGAGCAGGATGCCCTCGACCGCATCGACAAGGGCCGCGAATGCGCCGAAGCAGCCGTAAAGATGATCGCTTTCAAGCGAGCAATTTAATGAATACCGATAATAAATGATAATGGGCTGCCTTGCGACAGCCCATTATCATTTATTATCGGGGAGATTATTATCTTACGCGATTCAGCATGTCGGCCAGTTCGGCCACAGGCTTTACGCCAGAGTCGTGCCAGAATTCTGACCCATCCTTGTATACGAATTCGGTAGGATAGCTGTGCACCTTGAATTTCTTCACCAGGTCGGGGAATTCGCGGCCATTGACCTCAACGATGTTGGCGGCATCGCCCATCTGCTCCTCGAGCTGCTCGAGGATGGGGCGCATTTCCATGCTGTGGGGGTGTTCGGGACTTACGAACACGATTAATGCGGGTTTCGGCTCGGCCATTGCCTGAGCCAGTCTATCTGTAGTATTCATAATATTTCCTTTCCTTTAAGCTGGATCTACCTTTGTCTCGTCCTTCTTGGTATGCTCGTGCTCTTTGATCTTGCGCACGAGCTCGTCGGCGCTCTGCACGCCCACGGCGCGCCATACTGCGGTGCCAAGCTTGAACATTATTAATGTAGGCACGCTGCGCACATTGTAGCGCATGGCCAGTTCTTGGTTTTTGTCAATGTCAATCTTAATGATATTGGCGGCGTCGCCCACCTTGCCCTTTACATCTTCAAGTATGGGGCCTTGCACCTTGCAGGGTCCGCACCAAGTGGCGAAGAAATCAACCAGGGTTGGCTTTTCGCCTGCTATGAGTTTGCTGAAATCGTCCATGATGATTGTTTTTTTCGGTTTTATTTCATAACAACCCACGCCAAAAATATGTTTGCATTTTCCCAAATTTGTAACCATTGGACTAATCATCCCTTAAATTATTAAAATATGTTAAATATAAGTAGTTGGTGATACAAGGTACTTGAAAATGCGCTAACTTTGCGGTGTGAAAACATTAACAGATCATAAAATATGGACACAAGCCAAATACCTTACAACCCAGAAAAGGTGAAGTCGCAGATGCGCAAAGGTTTGTTGGAATTCTGTGTGCTGCTGCTTATAAGCCGGGGCGAGGCTTACGCCAATGAAATTTTGGCAAAGCTGAAGGAAGCCAACATGCTGGTGGTGGAGGGCACCCTGTATCCGCTGCTCTCGCGCTTGAAAAAGGACGGCATGCTTACCTACCGCTGGGAGGAGTCGCCATCGGGGCCTCCGAGGAAATACTATTCCATTACCCCTACGGGCCAAAGCTTTCTGATCATGCTGCAGGAGGCTTGGGATGAGGTGGCCTCTGCCATCTCCCACCTCCAGAAATGACTTCCCAAATCCCACACCCATAACCCAAAACCCAAATCCCAAAACCCAAATCCCAAAACCCAAATCCCAAATCCCAAACCCCAAATCCCAAATCCCAAAACCCAAATCCCAAAACCCAAATCCCAAACCCCAAATCCCAAATATGAAAAAAGCAATACAGGTCAACATCCATGACCACATATT
>CAYTXF010000058.1:0-2324 GCA_964440745.1 uncultured Bacteroides sp. | reverse complement strand
CCCAAATCCCAAATATGAAAAAAGCAATACAGGTCAACATCCATGACCACATATTTTATATCGACGAAGATGCTTACGACCTTCTGCAGAAATATCTCCATCGCCTGTCGCTGGCCTTTCCCGATGAAGAAGGCCAGGAAATAGTGTCGGATATTGAAATAAGGGTTGCAGAACTTTTCGACGAGCGCATCGCCCTTGGATACAATGTTATTAATATTGAATATGTAAATCATGTAATCGACACCGTGGGGCAGCCTGAAGAACTACGGGAAGACGAGACAGTGATCGTTGAAGAGGCGACCTCGCAGGATAGCGGCGCCACGCCTCCTCCCTTTGTCGAGACTCCTCCCCGTAGGGATAGAACCGAAGTCAAGAAGAAGCTATTCCGCGATGTCAATAATAAGGTGTTTGGCGGCGTGCTTAGCGGCCTCGGCATTTATCTCGACTGGAACATCACCATAATGCGTGTGCTGGCCGTAGTAATAGCCCTGTGCACCCAGCTTTGGCCATGCGTCATCATATATCTCATAGCATGGATGGTGATTCCGCCAGCCGACACTCCGCGGCGACGGCTTGAGATGATGGGCAAACCAGTGACTGTGGATAATATCGGGCAGGACCTCAAAATGGACCCGGGCGCAAGCGACAGCGGCAGCAGCTTTGTGTCAGTCGTGGCAAAGATAATAATGGCCATTATCGGCATAGTGGCGCTCTTTTTCTGTGGCGGCTGGGCCATAGGCCTTATCTTCTGCCTTTTCTTCCTGATCGGTTTCGCGATATTTGGAGTAGGGGGCCTCGGGGCCATGATGACAATACCTGTTGGCGCTGCCTCGGTGCTGCAATGCACCTGGTCAATGCTGATGTGCATTTGCGGCCTTGTGCTCTTCGGCGGCATCTGCTGGCTCGCGGGCACAGTTATCTTCAATTGGCGCTCTGCGCAAAAGGGCACCCTGATCGGTGCCGGCATACTCTTCGTGGTGGCCCTCGCCGCTTCCCTCATCATCCTTTTCCAGCTCCTCTCTAATAACTACGCCCCAATTCCTTTTGTCGACTGACAAAAATCCAAAAAGGATCTTGTCGACTGATGAAAATCCAAAAAATGACCTTCCTCCCGCGTTAGCCGTTGTCGGTGTTCTCGGCCTTGGCCGAGAATTCCAGTTTTTGGATTTTACAGAATCTCCCCTCTTTCCATGGTTTCAGCCAGGGCATTCAGGCGCTTGCAGCGCTCGCGGCTGGGCCTTTCATCCTCGTATTTATAGGCCCAAGGACTGATTTCTAAAAAAAGCCCTTCGGCGCATGCGTCAAACCATGGCTCCCTGGGCTTATACAATGGCCTAAATCCATTGTAAGCCAGCTTAATCACTGGAAAGCCCATCTCTATGGCCTTGTGCATCACTTTGCGTTCACGTTCGGCCACTGCTGTGCCTACCAGCACTCCTCCTCGTTCGCAGCATGCCCGCCAGGCCCTGCATTTTGCGGCAAATGCCGCATAGTCATCTGACCTGTGCACCACTACCGCCATCTTGTCGGTGTTTTCCAGAAGATAACGGTTGCCATAGATTTGGCATTCATAATCTCCGATCTTTGACCCATAGATGGTGGTAAAAAGCTCAGGGCGCAGTATCTTTATGGCCAGTCGCCGAGGGTTGTCCAGAATATATTTCTTCATTTTTTTCACTGCCTCGTAATTTTTGGGCAGTCGGTCGTTGTAGCCCTCTTCAAAAAGGCCGGCCTCAGATTTGCCATAGATTGACCAGTAAAGGTCATTGCATTCGTTTTTGAATTTTGAAATTACGGCGCCGATATGGCAATCAAGGCGTTGCCTTACGTGCAAAATCATATGGATATGATCGGGCATCACCATGGGATTCCACACCTCTATTTGAGGAAAATTAAAGGTAATGCGAGGAATTGCAATTTTCTTGATCTGATATCCCAGGGGTGAGGGCTCAATATGGGGCTTGCCCGCTGTGGAAAGCGATCCTAACAGCCATCGGCGACGATCACGGATGCAGACGGTGATCATAAAATGGCCAGGGCCTTGGTAATTATGATGGCGGCATCGGCGTTTCATGCTGTGCTGCAGGGGCTTCCAGACACTGGGAGGGGTATCAACGGCAATAATGGGCATCGCAGCGTCGAGCTCTGGCCAATAGGGGAGGCCAGAGGCGGCGTCAAAGTCAAAATCGGGTGAGATATTTTCTGGCATAGGATCTGTTTTTTCTGGGATTATGCTGCAAAATTACAATAAAATCTCATATCTCTGTGGGATATTAAAGAAAATTTTTCTGGGGGCTATCTTGAGAGCCGGGGCTGGTGACATA
>CAYTXF010000057.1:0-20361 GCA_964440745.1 uncultured Bacteroides sp. | reverse complement strand
CTACGATGTGGATTTCATGCAAGTGGTCAACAATACGGTGTATGTGAAATGGCTCGAGGACATGCGCATGGCAATCCTTGACAAGTATTTTCCGTTGACAGAGATGATGGAGGATCATTGTTCTCCCATTTTGGCTGAGACGTGCATACAGTATAAGCGTCCCGTCACTTTCCATTCACGGCCAATGGGACATTGTCGGATATGGTTGGCGGGACGCAGCCGCTGGAAGGCGGAGTTCGTGATCGATGAGGATGACAAGGTGTATGCCACGGCACAGCAGACGGGATATTATTTCAATATGGAGTTGCGAAGGCCGGTGGCTTTCCCGGAGGAGATGTTGGAGAAGTATCTGATTTTAGAGGGGAAGTAGAAGGTACGGGGCTCGGGGAGCCCCTCTCCTAACGGTCGTCGTCGATGAAGTAGTCGGCGGCGGCGCCGCGGAGGCGCTCGATGAGGGATTCGCGCTTGGCTTTGCCTTTGCTTTTGCCTTTGGCATCGCCAGGGCTGGACTTATATTCGGCCATAGCCTCGCTGGCGCGGCTATAGTATGCCATGCGGCTGTGGCGCTCGCGGGCAAACATGGCGTTGGTGCCCTTTTCATCTTGCTTAAACTCCAGAGCATTGTCGATGTTGAGCGAGGCGGCGGTGCCCCTCACATCGATGTTGGCGCCAATGAAATTGAAGCCCCAGCCCATCTCCTTGAGCGCGTCGATCATCTTCGCCACCTTCTCCAGGGTGTACTGCTTGGAGGCATTCTCCAAGCCATCGGTAATGATTGTGACGCTGCCGATGGCCATTTCCTTGCTTTTGGTAGTGGCTTTCAGGTCGGAGAGGGTCGAGCCCACAGCATCATAGAGCGGGGTGCATCCCCAGGGCTGGTACTGCTCGCCATTGATGTCGGCCACAGCAGCAATCGGCTGATTCTTGATAAGATAACGCGATGGCACCTTGGCGTTTTCCTGGAACACATAGATGCTCACGAAATGGTCCTGGGTATCGGCGAACTTCTCCTGAGCTGTGCGAATGGTGTTGAGGGTCTCGTTGCAGCCGCTGATAGTCTGGCGCTTCACGCCGCCCATGCTCCCGCTCTCGTCGAGAATGATGAGGTTGTAGATTTCGGTTTTCATATTGCTGTTGATTTTGGGTTGTTAGAAACGCGAATTTTTTGATGAGTCAATTTGACACTGCAAAGATACAGCGTATTTTTGACACAACAAAATTTTTTCGTGTATTTTTTACATATCAACGCAATTTTTTTACGAAAGGACGAGAGATACGAAGGACGAGAGATACGAATTTAATTCAAGAAAAGGAATTACCAGATAAATAATAGAATAGACGCCAAGGCGCCTATTCTATTATTTTTGTATATTGCGGTTATCTATTCGAAAGAATCCCTACGGGATTCGCTGACGGGAGCCGGATTATTCGTCCTTGTTCTGCTCGGCGTATTCCTTGAGAAGCTTCTCCTGTACGTCGCCAGGCACGAGCTCATAGCTTGCGAACTTCATCGTGAACGATGAACGACCGCCAGTGATCGAGCTCAGAGCTGTCGAATAGTTGGCAAGCTCCTTGAGAGGCACCTTGGCCTGGATCTTGTCGAAGCCATTCTCGCTGCTTGTGCCCATGATGATGCCGCGGCGGCCGGGAAGGTCGCTCATCACATCGCCCATGATGTCGCTTGGCACGAGCACCTCAACATCATAGATAGGCTCAAGCACCTTAGGATTGGCATTGCGGAAAGCCTCGCTGAAGGCGTTGCGGCCTGCCAAGCGGAATGAAATTTCATTCGAGTCAACCGGGTGCATCTTGCCATCATAGATGCATACGCGCACGTCGCGAGCATACGAGCCGGTAAGCGGGCCCTGCTCCATGCGGTCCATAAGACCCTTGACGATAGCCGGGATGAAGCGGGCATCGATTGCGCCGCCCACGATGCAGTTGCATACGACCAGCTTGCCACCCCATGCCAGAGGAATTTCCTGGGTGTCGCGGACACTCATCTTGTACTCCTGGTTGCCGAACTTGTAGCTGTCGGGTGCGGGCATGCCCTCCTCGTAAGGCTCGATGATCAGGTGCACCTCGCCGAACTGGCCGCTGCCGCCCGATTGCTTCTTGTGGCGATAGTCGGCGCGAGCAGCCTTGGTGATGGTCTCGCGATAAGGAATCTTGGGCTCTTCGAAGATGATGGGCAGCTTGTCATTGTTCTCCACGCGCCATTTGAGAGTGCGCAGGTGGAATTCGCCCTGACCGCTGAGGATAGTCTGCTTGAGCTCCTTGCTCTGCTCGATCACCCATGTGGGATCCTCCTCATGCATGCGGTTTAGGATAGCGCCGAGCTTCTCAGCATCGCTCTCGGTAACGGGGCGCACAGCGCGCTGATACTTGGGAGCAGGATATTTGATGAAGTCGAAGCGGTAGGTGCAACCCTTCTCGTCGAGGGTGTTGCCAGTGCGCACATCCTTGAGCTTCACGGCAGCGCCGATGTCGCCAGCGCAAATTTCTTCGATCGGAGTCATGTATTTGGGGCTGCAGAGGCAGTTGATCTGAGCGAAGCGCTCCTTCGAGCCGCGGCTTACGTTCTCCAAGTCCATGCCAGCCTTGAGAGTGCCTGACATCACCTTGAAGTAGCAAACCTCGCCGATATGCGGCTCAACGGTGGTCTTGAACACGAAGATGCTCACGGGGCCGTTGCTATCGGGCTTAACCTCTACGCCATCAGTATCGACGGGAGCAGGCATTTCGTCGACGAAAGGCACCACATTGCCCAGGAATTCCATCATGCGGCGCACGCCCATGTCCTTGGCAGCGCTCACGCAGAATACCGGGTAGATGCTGCGAGCCACGAGGCCCTTGCGGATGCCCTCGCGCATTTCATCCTCGCTGAGAGTTTCGCCCTCGAAGAATTTCTCCATGAGGGTCTCATCGTTCTCGGCAGCAGCCTCAACGAGAGCTGCATGCATCTCCTCAGCCTTGTCCATCTGGTCGGCGGGGATATCCTCAACCTTTGGCACGCCGCCATCGGGACCCCATGAATATTTCTTCATGAGGAGCACATCGATCATTGCGTTGAAGCCAGGGCCGCAAGCGATAGGATACTGCACGGGCACAACCTGCTGGCCGAACACCTCGCGCATGTTCTCGATTACATTGTCGAAGTCAGCCTTTTCGCCATCAAGCTGGTTTATAGCGAAAATGATGGGCTTGCCCACCTGGTTGCATGTGCGGAAGATGTTCTGTGTGCCCACCTCCACTCCGTACTGGCCATTGATTACGATCACGCCAGTGTCAGTGATGTTGAGGGCGGTTATGGCATTGCCAACGAAGTCATCGGCTCCGGGGCAGTCGATCACGTTGAGTTTCTTGCCACCGAACTCGGCGTAGAAGACGGTTGAGAATACTGATGAGCCGTATTCCTTCTCAACGGGGAAATAGTCGCATACCGTGTTGCCGGCCTCGACTGTGCCGCGACGTTTTATCACTCCACACTCGTAGAGCATTGCCTCAGCGAGTGTGGTCTTACCCGAGCCTTTGCTTCCAAGCAAGGCTATGTTCTTGATTTCGTTAGTTTTGTAAACCTTCATGTTATACTTATGATAATTTAGATTTCGGTAGAAATTGAAATTGACTGCAATTTAAGCATTATTTTTCAATTAGCAACACTTTTACCACAAAAAAATCTAATTTTTAGGATTTTTTATTATTGTATTGGGATCTTTCCCGGCGAGCCATCATCAACGAACTCCGTAGGAGTTCTTTCGAATAGCTTCAAGATTATCTCTTATATTAAAAATTGGCACCTGCGGTGCCAATTTTTAATATAAGGGGGAGGGGAATTTCACTATCTATTTGAAATAACCCCTACGGGGTTCCCCGCTAATATCAGAGGCTTTATTCGAGCACATAGGGCATGATCACATCGCGCCATTGGATGTAGCCGGGGCCAAGCAGGTGGAGGCCATCGTTGGTGAACTCCTTGCGCATATGGCCCTCAGAGTCCATGAAATGCGGGTAAAGGTCGATCCAGGTGAATCCCTTCTCCTCGGCCATGGCAGCCAGGCGGTCGTTGATGTCGCGAATCTGCTGCTCCTTGTCGGCCATGCGCGAGTACATGCCATAGCTGATGTTGATGGGCAGCATCGACTCCACATACAGCTTGGTATTTGGGCACTGGGTGCGAATCATGTCAATCAAGCGCCCATAGGCCCCGGAGATCGAGTCCACGCCAAGATTGTGGCTGACATCGTTGACGCCAGTGAGCAGGAAAATCTTGGCCGGCTGGCCGTTGATGATGGGCTGCATGCGGTCGGCCACGCCCTGGATCACATCGCTGCTGATGCCGCGATTCTTCACATTAGGCAGCCCCAGCAGTTCGTGCCACTCGCAGCCATTGGTGAGCGAATTGCCCAGCATCACGATGTCGGTCGGCTCAATGGGGAGCAGATCAAATAGCGTGGCGCGCTGGTAGTAAAAGACATTATACTCATAATGCTCGGGCTGGGAAGGATCCTGCGCCGAGACGCCCAGCATGGCTGTCATGGCAATTATCAGTGAGAGAATCTTTTTCATCGGGAACCTGATGTGAAATTAATCCTTAAGATGATCCAGCACAGCCTGCACCGAACCATAGAAGAGGAGCAGACGCTTGGCTTCCTCATAGGTCATATGGTGCGTGTCGGCAGTCTCGCCCAGGATCATGCGAGTGCCGCGATCCACAAGCTTGGCGTTGGTGAGCTGCATGTTGACCATCTTGTTGCCCTTGACGCGGCCCAACTTGATCATCACCGAGGTGGTGATCATGTTGCAAATCATCTTCTGGCCAGTGCCCGACTTCATGCGGCTGCTGCCAGTGACATACTCCGGGCCCACAATCATCTCAATGGGGATCTCGGCGGCTTCGCTCACCGGGGCGTCGGGGTTGCTGGTGATGGCAGCGGTGAGGATGCCGCGCTTGCGAGCCTCCTTCAGGGCTCCGATCACATAGGGCGTGGTGCCCGAGGCAGCGATGCCGATGACAGTGTCCTTGGGGTTGATATTGTACTTCTCCAGGTCTTTCCAGCCCTGCAGGGTCTGGTCCTCAGCGTTCTCCACAGCATGGCGCAGCGCGTAGTCGCCGCCGGCCACGATGCCGATCACCCAGGTATCTTCCATGCCGAATGTCGGAGGGATCTCCGAGGCATCCAGCACGCCGAGACGACCCGATGTGCCGGCTCCGATGTAGAAGATGCGGCCACCCTTGCGCATGCGCTCCACGATGCCGGTGACCAGTTTTTCGATCTGAGGCAGAGCCTTCTCCACAGCCAGAGCCACCTTCTTGTCTTCGGTGTTGATGTCGTGAAGAATCTCGCCCACGCTTTTTTGTTCGAGATTGTCGTATAGTGAATCTTGTTCGCTTATTTTTTCGAATGCCATAGGTTTGGGATTTGGGTTTTGGGATTTGGGTTTTGGGGTTTAGGGCGGGGCTCACGGAGCCCCTCTCCTATTGGCGGGGCTCACGGAGCCCCTCTCCTAACGCTCCTATCGATGATAGGAGATGAGGCCTTCCATGGGGGCGCGCAGGATAGTGCCTACGGTGTAGCCGTTGGCCTTGGCAGCCTCCTCGAGCAGCGGACGGTAATAGTGAGCAATCGAGCCTACGAAGTTAGCCACCGGCTCAGCATCGTAGTTGCTGAGGTTGCGCTTGAAGAATGCATTGAACTCTCCAAGGACCAAGTCGCGCACCTGAGGCACATCGATGTGCTTGCTCAAGAATGGCGACAGCGAAGCCAGGAACTTGTTGGCCTGGGGCTTGCGGTATACTCTCTCAATAATGCCCAGCAGGTCGAGGTCATACTCCTTGAGGAACTCCTCGCACAGCTCAGCCGGGAGCTGGCGCTTGAGCACATCCCCTACCAGGCGCTTGCCCAGGACAGCGCCGCTGCCCTCGTCGCCCAAGATATAGCCCAGCGGCGATACGTTGCTCACAATCTTCTCGCCATCGTAGTAGCACGAATTCGAGCCGGTGCCCATGATGCAGGCGATGCCGGGATTGTGGCCGCAAAGGGCGCGAGCCGCAGCCAGGAGGTCGCTATAGACCTCAGCCTTGGCATTGGGGAGATAATGGGTAATAGCCTGAGCGACATTCCCGCACACTACAGGCGAAATGCAGCCAGCGCCATAGAAATAGACATGCTCCACCTGGGGGCAGCATTCGCCCAGCTCAGGCACAAGCTCGGCAGCAATGCGAGCGTCGATCTCGTCGCATGTCATCATCACGGCATTCATGCCGGGCGTGTTGAAGCGCTTGGCCACAGCGCCGTCGGCTGAAAGAAGGCACCAGTCGATCTTACTGCTGCCGCAATCTGCAATTAGGATCATAGCTTAATATAAATTTTCTTTTTGTAAAGTGGCACTCCGATCGCCCAGTTGATCAGCACAAAGATGATGGCATAGAAGCACGAAGCAAGGGTGGCATCTTCGCAGCAAATGGGCAAGAGGAAGTAACGGTATATAAGTGTGTGTATTGAAGCAAAGCCGCTTTCCGCTGCCGAGCAGGGGAAAGAGATGAAGCCAAAGAGGATGGCCAGAACCGAAGACAGAGCATAGAGGAAGAGCGGATTCACGCCGAACACCTCAAAGAAAGTGCACCAGCGCTTCTGCCCCTTGATGTCTATAATCCAGATGAGCAAGCCAAGCAGGGTGGCTGCCAAGCCGCAAGTGGTGAACACGAATGTGGGGCTCCAGATCTTCTTATTGATTGGAATGCCATAAGCGAGCAGGAAACCGCAGAATGTAAGGATGGCGCCAATGATGAGCAGGTTGTAGCTGCGCTTCTCATTGTCCTTGACCCTTACGATCATGCCGCCACAAAGGAAGCCTATCAGGCAGTGGGCGATCGAAGGCAGGGTGCTGAGCAGACCCTCCGGGTCGAATTTCAGGGTGACGCCGTCGATGGTGTCAGAATACATGTGATCGGCGCCAAGCACCTTGTGGTCAACGATGGAGATCACATTGCGATCGCTGAATTCAAAGCCATTGCCGTAGAATAGGATCAGGGTGTATGCAATCAGCATGGCGCCAATGATCCACGACAGCCATTTGTGATTCACGCATATGCCCAGCATGGCAGCCACACCGTAGCAGATGCCCAAGCGCGGCAGAACGCCCAAGAAACGTATGTGACTGAAATTGAATATGGCCTCCAAGGTCGTCATCTCCGGATTTGACATGCCGCGCAGGAAGATGGCAAACCAGGCGATGGCCCAGCCAATGAGCAAGATCAGCACCGAGCGGCGCAAAATCTTCCAGAATGCGGGCCAAGAAAAGGTGAAGTCATACTTGCGCAGAGAGAAATAGGTGGAGACACCCATTATGAACATGAAGAATGGGAACACCAGGTCGGTAGGCGTCAGCCCATTCCAGCTGGCATGCTCCAGGGGCGCGTAGATGCTGCTCCAGGTGCCAGGATTATTGACCAGAATCATTCCGGCCACTGTGATGCCTCGCAATATGTCTAATGACAGGAGGCGCTTTTTATTTGATGTCATGATTGGTCTATTGTCTGAAAAAGTTTAAGCGAGGTTTATTTGGGCGTGGTCACCCTATCCACTAAATACGCTATTGACTGATACGGCACGCCGCTGTTGGTGGTGAGGCCAATCTCGCAGGTGCGCGAATTGGAATATCCCTCCTTAACGTCAGCCTCCTCGACCTGGCCGCGCAGTTTGCGCAGTGCCCAGCGATTGAGCTCGGGATGGGTGAAGCCCTTGTCGCCGGCGAATCCGCAACAACCGATTTCGGAAGGCACCAGCACTGAGCGGCTGCACATCTGAGCCAATGCCACCATCTTGTCGCCCAAGCCCATCAGTCGGCTGCTGCAAGTGATATGCACCGATACAGGCTCGTCGGTGGGATGGAATTCGAGGCGCTTTGCCAAGAAATCGTGGATGAATTCCACTGGCTCGTAAAGCTTCAGGCTCTTGATGTGGTCTCTCATGCGGTGGAGACAGGGGCTCTGGTCGCAAAGCACGGGGTATTTGCCATTCTCAGAAGCCTTAAGCAGGGCTTCCTCCAATTGCGACACCTTCACGGCTGCCACTCGCGGCAAGCCCTTGCTCTCCCAGATCATGCCGCAGCACAGATCCTGCATGTTCTCCGGGAAGATCACCTCGTAGCCTGCCTTGTTGCACAACTTGACCATAGTGTCCACCAGCGGAGCCAGAGTCTTGTGCCCATGTATGTGCGACGGGCCCATGGTCTGATTGATGCACGAGGGGAAATACACCACCTTCAAGCCTCCCTTGATCTTCTCGCCCAGTTCCTTAGGCTTTTTATAAGGCTTGGGCAGAGAGGGGGTCCACAGAGGCATGCCCAAGGCATGGAGGCCCTTGCCCAGGACATTGACGGCGCTGTCGCCGATGACAGCATGGGCAGCATTGGCCATGCCTAAAGCAGGACGCAGCAGTCCCTCGATGGTGGCCAGATTCTGGCCCGTCCAGGATCCTATCTTGTGAGAGATCGAATTGTTGCGCTTGTGAGCCTGGCGCACCTTATGGGTGAGGTCGCCGGTGTTGATGCTCATGGGGCATGAGGTGCTGCAGAGGCCGTCGGCGGCGCAGGTCTCGTCGCCCAAATATACATAGGCCTTGTGGAGCTCCTTGAGTTCCTTATTCTTGGGGTCGGCATTGTGGAGGCGCGCCATTTCGCGGAAAATCACGATGCGCTGGCGGGCCGACAAGGTCAGGCCGCAGCTTACGCAATTCACCTCGCAGAATCCGCACTCAATGCATTTGTCGATGATCGGGTCGGCTTTGGGCAGAGGCTTCATATTGCTCACATGGCAGTGAGGGTCGGAATTGAAGATGACACCGGGATTGAGAATACCCTTGGGATCAAGCAGCTGTTTCACCCTGACCATGTAGTCATGGGCAGTCTTCCCCCACTCTTTCTCCACGAAGGGAGCCATGTTGCGGCCAGTGCCGTGCTCGGCCTTCAGGGAGCCGTCGTATTTGTCCACCACCAGGTTTACAATCTCATCAATCAGATGGCTGTACTTGTTGACATCGGCCTTTGTGTCAAAGCCCTGAGCAATCACAAAGTGGTAATTGCCCTCGAAGCAGTGACCGTAGATGCAGGCATCATCGTAGCCGCAATCTTCGATCAGCTTGGCCAAGTCCATGGTAGCCTGAGGCAGATCCTCGATGTGGAAAGCGATGTCCTCGATAAGCGAGGTGGTGCCTATTGGGCGAGTGCCACCCACAGCCGGGAACACTCCGCTGCGCATCTGCCACAGAGCGGCAGTCTTCTGCGGATTAGTCTGGAACTCAGGCTTCACGAAGAGGTTGTAATTCTTGAGCAGGGCCAAGATGTCGGCCATGTGCTTGTTGAGTTCTTCCTTGGAGTTGGCGCGAGTTTCGATCAGCAGAGCCGTAAGGTTTTCGCCGGTGTTGTCATTGACTGAGGCGAGGGACTTCTTGTCGAGCATCTCGCAGCTGTAGACACCGAGGTCAGCCTTTTTCAGGGCCACCACGGCCTCGCAAGCCTCGCGCATGTCGCTGAAATACACCATGGCCGAAGCGGTGAATGGGATCAGCGGACCAGTCCTCATGGTAACCTCGCTGATAAAACCCAACGTGCCTTCCGAGCCCACCATCAGGTGCGCTAAAATCTCGTAAGGATCATCATAAGCAACAAAGGGGCGCAGATTCAAGCCTGTCACATTCTTGATCGAATACTTCTTGGCAATGCGCTCGCTCAGCTCCTTGTCAGCGCGGATCTCATCGCGCAGTTTCTTCAAGCCCTCGATCACCTCGCGCTCGCGCTCATTGTCGCTGGGCTTGGCGGTGTCCACCACGGTGCCGTCGGCCAGCACGATGCGAGCCGAAATCAGCATCTTGTCGCTGTTGGCGTGGGTGCCGCAATTCATGCCGCTGGCATTGTTGGCCACAATGCCGCCTACCATGGCACTCTTGATCGAGGCTGGGTCGGGCGTGAATATCTTGCCGTAAGGCTTGAGGATCTCATTCACGCGCGCGCCGATGATGCCGGGCTCGAGGGTGATGCTCTCGCCATTGTCATGCACCTGGTAGCGCTCCCAGAATTTGCCTGCCACGATCAGCACAGAGTCGCTGATCGACTGGCCCGAGAGGCTGGTACCTCCGGCGCGGAAAGTCACGGGCAGGTCCAATGCTGCCGCTGCGCGCAGCAGCAGCGACACCTCGCGCTCGCTAACGGCTCTGACCACCATCTTGGGGATCAGGCGATAGAAACCGGCATCAGTGCCCCATGCCAGGGTGCGAAGACTATCGGTATAGACGCGATTCTTTGGGATGAATGTAGAGATCGCCTGCAGGTATTGCTTATGTTTTCCTTGGAGAGTTTTCATATCATGGTGTTGTTAAACGTGGTAGGTTCCGGTCATTAGTATATATAATAAACAGACGAAGCCTCCCTAAAAGTTTCAACATCCTTGTTCCAATAGTCGATAATGTCGCTCACTTGGTAATTTTTTCCAAAAAGCTCGCGTATCTGCTTGCTTCCCACTACCTTGTCAAACATTGGGAAGCGCTTGGGGTTGGCCGTCTCAAAAGCCTTGTGGTCGGGATAGAGTTTGGCCAGCTCCTGCATTACATAGAATTGGATTAGAGTGATGGGAGCCTTGTCCTTGTCGGTAATATATACTTGCACGCCCTGCATGTTTTCGCCTTTGCCAAAGCCATAGAACGGCTTGATATGTATTGGGCGGAATTTCACGCCGGGGATATCGAGAGCGTTGAGATCGTCAGCGAGCTGCTCGGCATCAATCCAAGTGGAGCAGAAAAGCTGGAAAGGCAGGGTGTAGCCCACACCAATGTTCATGTATTCCATTTCGCCGATGATGCCAGTGGCCGGATAGTAGAGCGAAGTTTCAGCCTGGGGGATGTGGGGCGAAGGGAGCACCCAGGGCATGCCCGTCTGCTCGAATGTCATGTCGCGTGTCCAGCCTTCCATGGGCACAACGGTGAGGTCAACTTTCTTGCCACCGGCAAGAAGCCCCTCTTCGTTGAGGTACTTTGCAAGTTCGCCCGGAGTCATGCCATAGAGATAAGGAATCGGGAATTGGCTTACAAAGGATATGCAGTCGTCCTCGACGATGCTGCCCTCGATCTTGTTGCCTCCTACGGGATTTGGGCGGTCGAGCACCATGAATTCCTTGCCCAATTCGGCGCAAGCCTCCATGGCTTTGCCCATCGAGGAGATGAAGGTGAATGATCGACAGCCGTTGTCCTGGATGTCATAGATGAGCACGTCCACATCGCGGAGCATCTCGGCTGTGGGCTTGAGGGTCTTGCCGTACATGGAATATACGGTGACGCCGGTTTTGGGGTCTACAAAATTGTCGACATGGTCGCCGGCATGCACATCGCCGCGCACTCCATGCTCGGGAGCATACAAGCCTACCAACTCCACTCCGGGAGCCTCGGCCAGAATGTCGATGGTTGATTTGAGGTCATTGTCAACGCCGCTGGGGTTGGTGATGAGGCCTACCCTCTTGCCCTGAAGCTGGGCGAAGCCGCCATCACGAAGCACCTCTATGCCCGGTTTGACCAGAGCGCTGGCGCTCAGGGCAAGGGCGGCTGACAAGGCTATTGCTATATTTCTCATTGGTCTTTGGGATTTGGGATTTGGGATTTGGGATTTAGGAGGTGGGGCGCTTTTTGCCGAAATTGGGATCAACCTTGATGATCATGCTCACTCCGATAGTGGCCACGCAGCAAATCATGGTCCATATGAAGAAGTGCTCGTAGCCTACGGTCTCCTGGATCCATCCGGCAATCATGCCAGTCATCATCGACAGAGCCATCATGCCTGTGCAGATGGCATAGTGAGATGTCTTGAACACACCCTCGCTATAGTAAATCAGATAGAGCATGTAGGCCGTGAATCCGAAGCCGTAGCCAAACTGCTCGATGAACACGCAAATATTCACTGTGAGGAGCGAATGATCCTGCACCATGGAGAGGTACACGAATGTAAGGCAGGTGAGCGACATGCTCCAAGCCATCGGCAGGAGCCACTTTTTGAGACCGCCCTTTGCAGCCACCATGCCGCCTATGATGCCACCGATGGTGAGGCCAATGATGCCCACGGTGCCGTAGACCATGCCTACCTCGCCAGTGGTGAGACCCAGACCTCCCTTGTCGATGGGATCAAGCAGGAAGGGCTGTATGATCTTGGTGAGCTGAGCTTCGGGGAATCGATACAGGAGCATGAAAAGGATGGCGGCTATCGTCTGGCCCACCGGGAATTTCACAAAGAATGTGCGGAAGGCGTCGATAAAGCCAGTGATGATGCCCTTGGCCGAATTGTCGTGCTTCATGCTATCGCCCACGGGCTTTGGCAGTGCCCAGCTATGATAAATCACTACTGCGAAGAAGAAGACAGATAGCACGATGAACACTACGCTCCAGGCCATCGGTATGTTGCCCGAGGAGCCCACGAATGTGGCCGTAGTGCGAGTCTTGATCTTGGGATCAATGATGAAGCCAATATAGGCAGGCTTGTTCCAATTGGTGTCGTCGAATACGAGGCGCGTGTCCTGAGCGAGCTTGATGCTCTGGTCGCCATCGCTGAAATTGATAATCAGCACTCTCTCCTCGCCTGGCTCTGGCGCCTGGCTCAGGCTTACGGCAGCGATGACCATGTTGGCATCGGCGCTCTTCACCTCGCCGCGGTCCTCGCCAAAATTCTCGCGCAGCCACAGGCGGAAGCCGCTCCAGTTCTCCTGGTTCTGCTTGGCTTGTCCGAGCTTCGGGATAAGCGGGTAACCGCCCTCGCGGTTAAGATCGTTGGCGTAATCGATAAGCTCATCCTTGGTCATGGCCTTGCCATCGACCATTGCGGTCTCGGGAGCCTTGACGCTGATGATTTCAGGGGCTGAATAGGCGAATGTGGGGTGCTCCGTGGCATCGGCTGGCCACTGCGGGGCTGGAGGCAGCTCGGCAGTGGAGATTTGCGCATCGGGATCAACAACCATCTGCATGGACATAGGCTCAAGGCCGGTGTTCATCTCTATGACGCCCGCCAAGATTACCAGCAAGCCTTGGCCTACGACAGTGGCCACGCGGTAGAATGTGGAGCGGATGCCCACGTAGAATGACTGCTCATGCTCGTTGAGCGCAATCATGTAGAAACCGTCGGCAGCGATGTCGTGGGTAGCCGAGGCAAAGCCCATGATCATGAATATCGCCAACGTGAATTGCACATAAAATGCTGTGGGGATGGTGAACGCTATGCCTGCCAAGGCAAAAGCCACAATCCACTGCATCGTCAGGGTCCACCATCGCTTGGTGCGGATCAGGTCGACAAATGGGCTCCAGAAGGGCTTGATCACCCAGGGGAGCCCCAGCCATCCGGTGTAGATGGCAATGTCAGTGTTGCTCATTCCCAAGCGCTTGTACATGATGACCGAAATGGTCATCACGGCCACATAAGGCAAGCCCTGGGCAAAATAAAGGGTCGGAATCCATGCCCACGGATTGCGCTTAGTCACTGCATTGTGATTTCCTTTCATAAGTCGGGAAAAGGGTTAAGGTATTACATCTATATAACTTATATTCAAACTGTCACGATTTCGCTTCCCGGATAATAGTGAAGCAGGATCTCACGATAGCCATATCCCTTGTGGGCCATCATGGCTGCTCCGATCTGGCACAAGCCTACGCCATGGCCCCAGCCGGCGCCTATCAGGCGGAAGCCGTCGGGGGTCTTCTCCACCACGAAGGCAGAACTGTAGAGGTGGCTTTCCGACAGGATGCGTCGTATCTCCAGCTCCTTGCCGATCTCCATGGTGCGCTTTTCGCCCACTACCTTGAGCAGGGAAATGCGGCCCGATGTGCCGCGCTCTACAGGCACCAGGTCGATGATGCGGCCAAAGTCGATGCCGCTGCGGCGAGCAATCAGTTCGCTCAGTTCGTCGGTGGTGTATTCCACTGTCCAGCGATAGAAATCGGCGGTCTCCTGATCGTAGCCATTAAGCACCTGCGCCAGGACAGCCTTGTCCTGGGTATTGCAAAAGGCCTTAGGCGAGCTTTTGATCCAGCGCACAGCCTCTTCCTCTATTCTGAGATCGGGAAAGTCCATGGGATCCACACCATCTCTGCGAGCTACCAGGTAGGGATAATGTTGATCTTCCCAGCAGTATTCAAACTGCTCGAACACGCCGCCGCAGCACTTCGAGAAGCGAGTGTCGCACAGGCGACCTTCGCAGAGAAGCACCTCGCCGCGAGTTGCGTCGACTGCCTCTTGAGCAAGCTTTGTGGTCTGGCGGGTAATGCCCTGATAACGCTGGCAATGATCGTCGGCGCATACGTCGAAGAGGTCGTGATCGTCGTGGCCGTACCAGCGCACGCGGCGCGTCTCGGTCTCTATGCCCTGCTGGGACTGATGGCCGGCTTTGTTCTCAATCTGAGCCAGCACCCAGCTGCGCGAAATCACTGCATGGGCCTTGAGCAGCTCGATCATTGAGGTAGCGCTCATCTCCGAGGAAATCACACTTGCAAGATAATCCTCGACCGAGAGAGTGTTGACCAGGATGAGCTCGCCATCGTGGGGGAGTATGGTGATGGTGCCTCGGAAAAGCTGGTTTTCCTTGCGCTGCCAATGGAAATTGACACCGATAGTGACATCCTTGACCTCGGCTGCGCAGTCAGGATCCACGGGCACAAATACCAATTTCTCCTTTACATTCTTTGCGCTTAGGCTCACCGCGCCGGTGACAATGTCATTCTCCAGGCGATAATTGCCATGAAGCACTATCTCTATGTCTTTCTCGCTCATGATGCCCACGCTGATCACGCGGGTGCTTATTTCAGATTCTTGCATATCTCTTTGATTTCTTCAGAGTTGAAACATAACTGAGCCATAGTGGCCGCAATAGTAGCGGCGTCGAGTCGGTCAAAATCCTCGCGCCTTGGCGTTATCATCACTCCTCCCAGATCAACCGATGCCGGCGACAATATCATCTGTCCTGGGCCATCGCCATAGAAATCAGGGCGATGGCGCTTGCGCGGAATAATCGCCATGCGTATGTCGTCGCCATTTTCCCAGCACAGCACATTCATCATCGGCTCCCCTACCTCGGGATCCTGGGGCAATAAGCCTATTACCCTGTCAAACCTCTCCTGCGCCTGCTCTGCTGTAGCGGCATCGATCACTATGATGCCTGGCAACAGGCTCTCATTGGTGGGATAACCGATCCCGTCAGTCACATATTTCACATCGCCGATCTGATCGATAAGAGGCAGGTAGGTCTTGGTGCCTGCCTGAAAATGCATGTGATCGGGAGCGGAGGCCCCGCATTTCTGACCATTGTAGAACACGGCGAATTCTGGCAGCATCTGTGCCAAGCGGGCCATATCGGCGGCTCTGCCCATTATCGACTGCGGCTGATGAGCTCGCAATGGTATGGTAAGGTGACGCGGGAAAATCGGAAATGGATTCACCAAAATCACATAATCGCCCCATTCAATGCCCCGCTGCAGAGCCGGACGATTTTTTTCGCATAAAAAGCAAGGACGCTCCTTGAGCGTGTTGGCATCCATCTTAGCCCCTGTGGACACAATTCTTGCGGGATTGAATTGCACCTTCATCACGAAGGGGGCGCCATGCTCGCCTGTGGCAGGCATGGCTACATCCTTCGTCTCTATTTTTTGCAAAGCCTCATAGTTGGCGCGGGCTTGTGGCCAAGCCTCCAACTGCGAGTCAATGAACCGGTCAATCTCAATCATTTCGCCTTGTTTTGGGCAATGCGAGCTTCGAGCTCCCAGGTACGTATGCGATCCTTGTAGAGATTGTTGCGATTCAGCTTTTCGATGTTGAGGTTGCCATCGCTATTGTCTTCCCATCGGCGGCAGAAATAGAGCACATCGTAGATGCGGCCTATCTGATGCTTGCGGGAGATGGCCAAGCCTAAGGCATAATCTTCGCCGTAGCTGGTGTTGGGCACATGGATCTTGCGCAGCAGCGGTGTATAGAAAGCTCGGGGGGCTCCCAAGCCATTGATACGCATGGCATTGTTGCGGCCATTCTCAGGTGTCCATTCCTTATGATCAATCACGCCCGGTGGGAGAGTCTGCTTGTTGATGTCGGTAAGCATGTAGGTGCCCACTACCATGCCACATTTTTGCTCGTAGAAGGCATCTACGATTTTCTTCAGCGTGTCGGGGCCCGAGTAGAGGTCGTCGCTGTCGAGCTGGATGGCGAATTTTCCGCAGCGCGGATCTTCGATGCCCATGTTCCAGCAGCCACCGATGCCCAAGTCGGTACGCTCGGGGCGCAGATGGATCACACGGGGATCATCCTTGTATTCCTGGATGGCTTCGGTGGTGCCATCAGTGCTATGATTGTCGATTACAATGCAATTGAATTTGAAAGGAGCCTCCTGGCTAAGCACGCTGTCGATGGCTTCGCGAATCGTGCGCACGCGATTGCGCACCGGTATGATTACTGAGGCTTCGGTCTCGAAATCGCCCTCGTTGAAATCAATGGGCTCGAACACTGGCTCCAGATAGCCGCCAATGGCTTTAAGGTGATCGGTGCAAGCTTCTTCCTTTTCGAGCTGCGCGGCGCGATTGCGAGGATCCACATAATCAAAGAGTTTCTGTCCGCTCTTGCGATTGTCATTCTCCACATCCTGATAGAGATATTCGTTGATATGCACCACCGGAGCCATGCGGCTTACTCTCAGGCGCACATCGTAGAGGCCTGCGCTCTGATAGTCCTTGTCCATTTCCTCGACAGCCTTGCGGAAGAGGTCAGCGCGGAAGAAGAGCACTGATCCGAAGTCGAAATCGTCGCGCAACGATCCGAACTGATAGTCGATCACGGGCGATTGCTTCTGCTCGCCGTCGACCACGGTGTAATGATCGGCATAGAGGAGGCCGGCGCCAGTGTCCTGAGCGATTCTCACCATGCGCTCAAGGGCGAAATAGCCCGGCACTAAGGTGTTGTACTTGGTGTAGAGCAGGATGTACTCGCACCCTGTTGCGAGTCCTGCGATTTTTTTCATCATCCCTGTTGATGTGAGCGACATGTGATTGGTGTCGAGCAGTTCCACTCCGCTCACCAGGGGCGAGGCGGTAAGCGCAACTACTGATTCCAGGGTGTCGGCCTGATCGGTGTAAGGCAAAAATACTTTAATCATGGTAATTTTGGTCAAATATGATTCAAATATGATTAATGATTGAAGAATCTCAATACTTGCTTCATCAAGAGATCGCGCTGCGGAGCAGTCTTTATGGTTTCGAAGGGGAAGCCAAGCACCACTGTGCGATATTTGCCCGGGCTATAGGCTGTGCCCGCTACAAGATTGTTCTCGGAATAGCGCATGATCGTGGCGCTTTTCTTTTCATCGGGGCCATAGAAAGAGTCGGGACTCTCCACGGCATACATGTCGGAATTTAGGACATTGTAGAAATCAAATTCTCCACCGTCGAAAGCCTTGTAGCGGCTTTTTACCTCATAGACCTCGCCCGTGACTGATGCTTGGCCCACACGCCAGCAATAGCCCAACACTTCCTGGGCAAATTTCTGATCTGCCTTGGCCACTTCCTTGCTCGAGTAGGGATTGTCCCACAGGTCGGTAGCCACGAATGATCCGCTCACCAGCACATTGCCTCCGGCTTGGGTGTAGCCGCGCAATTGGTTCTGAAGGCTGCTTGGGAAGGTCTTGAAATATGTGCCGTAGGCGCCTGTGCCGTGCTGGATCTCTTTCTGCTTGCCTAAGATAAGGTCCACGACCTTGGGCATGTTGGCAATTGAGGCGTCGACAAAAGCTTCCACGCTTGCAGATATAAAGCCGTAGCCGGCATTCTTTATGGCTTCGCCGTGAAGAGCAGGATAGTCGAATGTGTTTCCTGCGATGACCTGGGTTTCATAATTGCTTCGCGATGCTCCGAAGCCTGCGCTGTCGTCGTCCATCCAGGGGATGTCGCGACGGAATTCGAATTGCTGACCTATGAAATTGATGTCGCTCATGTAAGGCACGCCACCATCGCGCTCATTGTAGAAACCGGCGATATCGCCAGAATCGAACCAGTCGGGCGCGCTCACGCGAGTGAAACCATTGACGATAAGCACCTGCTTGGCTGCTGGCTTGTAGCATAGGGCCAGGATTTCTGAGGGGAAACTTACGCCACCCTCATTCCCAGCGATAATGCGGTAACTGTGGATGTCGCTGTCGGTCACAGTGGTTTCCCATCGGGGCTCGGTAACCATAGCCACTTCGCGGAACCCTATCTCGCCTTCGCCACGCTCTTGCACCAGATAATAGGTGGGATGGGCTGATTCTTCAAGCGAGTCGACGGTTTCTTTCCACGAGAGCACATACTTGCCGCCATCTCCACCGCTGATGGCGAATGATCGCACAGGCAGGGGCTGCACTACATATTCGCGGCCGTCGCGATTGGCCAAGAACTGCAGCATGCCTTTGTATATGGCACGCGACACTGTGAAGCGGAATGCGGGGTCGAGGCCGTACTTCATGTCAGCAAAATTCTGATGTGAGAGGAGCTCGAGCAACATCGTGGGCACCTCGGGAATGCGGGCTTCAGCGTAGCTCTTATCCCACATGCCACGGCGCATCCAGTTGGGTTCGAATTGGTCGCGCACATCGTCGACAATGTTGGTCATCACAGCGTTGGTAAGGTCGCGCGACGCCATGCGGTCGGTGCCATTTGCATAGGTGCCATCATTTGACTGTGTCATGTATATGCCCAATGTGCCAATGATGGAGTCATTTATTGTGGTGCCGGCATCTGAGTGGAAGGCGAAGGCCAAGTCCACAGGGATGTTGAGGCCCTCGCGGTCGGGCAGCATCGAAGAGCCGCCAGTGAGCCAATTCACCCACAGGCCGCGACTGGTGTAATCGTCCTTATAATCGTTGGCATTGTCATTGGGGGTGTACACGCTGTCGGGAGCGCCAGCCCACTGCAGGAAATATCTTGCGCCCTCGGTGAAGCGCGGATATTTGCTGCTCACATATTCATACTCGATATCATCTTCGCCCTCCTTCACGATGCGAGCCACATTGCCGATGCCGCCGCCTATCTTCACAGCATCCACCGACACCACAGCGTCGCTGTCAGCGGTAAGATTGCTGACTGTCACCAGCGGTTTTTCGCTATCGGCCTTGAAGGGGAAGTGGCCCAGGTAAATCCATGTGCCTCCACCCATTTTCTGATTCACCTTGATTTTATGAGGCCCATTTGCCGCATTTACGGTGTATGTAACATCAGTGGCGCTGTTGGGCAGGCTTTGGTACGACACATACACTGCATAGTCGCCGCTCTCGGGCACTTGACCCCAGTATTGGGCTGTAGAGGCCTTGTCGGCATCCTTCACGCCTTCGACCATGCGGGCTGTGCCATTGCGGAAAGGATTCACGCCTTCGGTCAGAAGCTCGCCCTTATAGCCGAAGCCGGGCTTGTCGGTTGACTTCCATTTCTTCTCGCCATGAGTCTCCTTGTAGCCATTGCCATTGTCATTGTCAAGAATCAGCTCCTGGGTGCGCGTGTCACGCTCGCGAGGGCTCATCACATTGGCCCCGGCATTCTCGAGCATTGGCATCAGGAAAGGCATCACATAGCTTTGGGTATACAGATCCTCCACAGTCTCGAAAATGCGGGCGCGCTGCCATTCCCAGCGATTGAATTTCGGTTCGAAGTACCAACCATGGCTTTGCCACATGGCGATATTGTTGCCATCGAGACCCTTTGGAGCGGGTACCTGATCTTCGCGTGTTATGAAGCGCTTGGTCTCAGTAGGAGCCACAATCTTGCGCTTTGCGTCGCTTGCCAGCTCATCGAGGGTATGGCCAGCAGCTGTGATACTGACTTTGTAGCCAGCATATTTCGAACCTAAAGCCTTGCGGATATCGTCCTTGAGGTCAGTCACGTCCTCAGTGGTTAAGGGCACATAACTTCCGCTCTCCGTCAGCTCCACTTTTATGGTTTTTGACGCAGCATTGCAAGTCACCTTGCTTACTTTAGGAAGCACGTAACCGGAATGGTCAGGCACATAGTCATCTATTACACGTTGGGCCTTCTCTTCATTAACCCCTGCATCTGCGGTTATTGGCATTAGGCCGATCAGTGATGCAAATATCAAGCCGTGAAGCAGTCTTTTCATTGTAATTTTGGTTTGGTGCCACAAAGATAATAAAAAAATACAAGAGGTGTCAAGTCATTTGCTAAAATTATGAATCAATAGCATTTTTTTTGACTCATTTTGTAGGCATTTCAGCTCTTTAACTTGAACCTCTCTGTTTTTTATTCTAAACTTTGTTAATCAGGCTCAAGCCGAATTTAATGTTGATGGATTTTAGCGGAAATGCAAAAAACATGA
>CAYTXF010000056.1:0-20522 GCA_964440745.1 uncultured Bacteroides sp. | reverse complement strand
GTTTCCATAGCACCTTGAAATTGCGCCACAGCCTTTTGCGGTCGAATCCAGCCACCGGCAGACCAATGATCTCATATCCGGCATCGTGCACTCGCTGCATCTCCATTCTGTCTTCCGCTCCCACAAATAGGATTTCAACATCCGGATATCTCCGTTTCAATGCATTCGCTATCGACAATGCAGGAAATATATGACCTCCTGTCCCGCCGCCACTGATCAGGGTCTTCAAGGTCTTCGTCGTCTTCATCGTCTTCATCGTTTTTTGTCTGATGGATTTGATTGTTGTTCTTCGAGAGAAGAAATAAGAGCCATAATCATTTTACTAATGCGTTTTTTTAATTGCATTATTGGAGTCAGATTATCTTCTTTAAAAAAACCAAGGTCATAGCCATTTATAAGTTGGCTCTCTACCTCATTTAAAGATCCATTGGCATATAGTAAGAAGCGTATAAATTCTTTATCACTTCTTCTTCCATGTCCTTCTGCTATATTCGATGGAACTGAGATAACAGCTCTTCTTAGTTGATCAGAAAGAGCGTATAATTCAGATTGAGGAAGAAGGTAGGCCAATCGATAAACTTCTTTTACCAGATTCCTACTTTCTTTCCAACAATCCAACTCTCTAAAAGAGCTCCATTTCATTTTAATTTTTATATCTTTATGTTATAATCTTAATATTTAAAGAAATCCCGAAGACCCCGAAGACCTTGAAGACCCCGAAGACCTTGAAGACCTAAATTGGATTTTCACTTGCGATTTCTTCTTGGAGAACCTTTTGCTCTTCCTTGATTTCGGCTTTCTTGCCTTTGCGGGCGGCAAAGCGACTGACGCTAAGCATGATGCCAAGGGCCATCGAGGTGATTATGATCGATGTGCCCCCCTTGGAAATCAGAGGCAGAGGCTGCCCCGACACCGGGAAGAAGCCCGTCACGATCGCCATGTGGAAGATTGCCTGGAAGGTAATGAACACAGCCATACCGATTGCTAAGAGAGCCGGGTAGGCTGTCTGGCAGCGGCTTGCTATGCGGGCAGCACGAGCCAATAGCCACAGATAGCATATCAGTATGCAAATGCCGCCAATAAGCCCCAACTCCTCGATGATGATGGCATAGATGTAATCGCTGAAAGCCAATGGCAGGCGCGAGGTCTCACGCGAATTGCCAATCCACACTCCCGTGACGCCGCCATGGGCCTGCGCTATGTAGCTGTATTGCTCTTGCTGATTCTCATCGGTGATGGGATCATTGTATTTGTCGCTTTTGAAATGGCGCTTGATGCGCGCCTCCCATGTGCCCATGCGCCCGCTGCTGCTTTTCTTTGCCTCCACCTCGGCCGGATCGTAGCCTACCGACACATTTGTGCCGGGCACCACTATCTCCTGATGCACTATGCTGGCGCTGCGCTGCTTGCCCATAGCCTGCTTGGCCACCATGAAGGCACCGCCTAACACCACGAACACAGCCACCACCAATCCTAATTTCTTGAAGCTTACTCCGCCAATCAGCATCATCGACAGACTGATGGCCATCAGCAGAGCCGTATTCGTGAGGCCCTGCGTGAAAAGCAAGGCTCCTCCCAATAGCACGCACCCAGTGCATTGCAATGTGCCCTTGGTAGTCACATCGTCGATCTTCTTTAGCTGTGACTTGCTCAGGATGGCCGCTATCATTAATGCCACCGATATCTTCACCATCTCGCTTGGCTGCAAGGCAAACAAGCCCCCTATCGAGATGCTGCGCCGTGCGCCGTTGATATAATCGCCATACACCAGGGTGATCACCATCAAGATCGCGCTTATGGCCGCGAAAATGTATGAGCCCTTGAAGAATTTCCTGTAGTGCGTGCGCTCGAGCACCAGCATGAGCACTAAGCCCACTGCCAAGAAAAGGATATGGCGAATTACCGGAGCAAACACATTGGTGGCCTTGACCTCGTGGCTCGAGGCGGTGAACAGTTCGATCACTGACACCAGGCAAAGCACTATGTATATGCCCCAGATTTGTTTGTCGGTATGTCGCGGCTGGATTTCTTCAACCACGATAGCGTCGTTGGTGAATACGGATGCTTCCATTAGAAATGCTTATTTGAGGGCAGCGACAGCGGCTTTGAATTTGCGGCCGCGGTCCTCATAATTTTCAAAAAGATCAAAGCTGGCGCAACAGGGCGACAGCAACACAGTGTAACCCGGCTCTGCCATTCGGCGAGCGGCTGCCAAGGCGTCGTCGAGGGTGTTTGTATCTGCCACTGGCACCACGTCCTTGAAAAAGTCAACGATCTTTTCATTGTGCAGCCCCATTGCCACGATTCCCTTCACTTTTTCCTTTACCAGAGGCAGGATTTCGCTGTAGTCGTTGCCCTTGTCTTTACCTCCCAAGATCAGGATAGTGGGTGTGGTCATGCTTTCCAGGGCGTACCATGTGCTGTTGACATTGGTGGCTTTCGAGTCGTTGATATAGTTCACGCCATCGACAATGCCGCATGGCTCCAAGCGATGCTCCACGCCTTCGAAATCGCTCAAGGCCTGGCGGATGTCCTCCTTCTTGATATTGAGCAAGGTCGACGACAGGGCGGCTGCCATGGAATTGTAGAGGTTATGCAGGCCGTTGAGGGCCAAGTCGGCTCGAGGTATCGAGAGATGCCTCTCCGAGGTGTTGATGATGATATTGTTTTCGGCATCGATGTAGGCTGCCGTGTTTTCTTCGCGATGCTCGGCGAATGGGAGCATCTGCGTGTCGATGGTGATGCGCTCGAGTTGTGCCTTGATCACGGGGTCGTCCTGCCAGTAGATGAATGCGTCGACCGGGGTCATGTTCTGCAGTATGCGGAATTTGGCCTTCACGTAATTCTCCATCTTGTACTCGTAGCGGTCAAGGTGGTCGGGCGTGATGTTGAGGATGACGGCGATGTTGGCATGGAAGTCATACATGTTTTCAAGTTGGAAACTGCTGAGTTCGATCACATACACATCGTGAGGCTCGCGCGTAACCTGCAGGGCCAGGCTCTTGCCCACATTGCCAGCGAGGCCCACATTCAGGCCTGCGCTCTTGAGGATGTGGTAGGTAAGCAGTGTGGTGGTCGTCTTGCCATTGCTGCCCGTGATGCACACCATCTTGGCATCGGTATAGCGGCCCGCAAACTCGATTTCGCTCCACACCGGTATGTTCTTCTTGGTGATTTCTTTCATAACCGGAGCGGTAGGGGGTATGCCCGGACTTTTCACCACTGCGTCGGCGTCGAGGATTCTCTCCAATGTATGGCTTCCTTCCTCCCAGGGAATGTTCTCAGCATCGAGCAGGTCCTTGTATTTTTGCTTGATCGTGCCGTAATCGCTCACGAAGACGTCCCATCCCTTATCCTTGCCTAATACTGCTGCTCCAGCTCCGCTTTCGCCAGCACCGAGAATCACGAGTTTCATAATATCATGCTTTGATTGAGTGAAAAATAGGGTAAATCTTTATCGTATTTTAAGAGTAACAAAGGTGACTACCGCCAGGATTATGCCTATGATCCAAAAACGCGTCACGATTTTGGATTCCGGCACAGGCTGGTAAGGGCGCTGTATGAGAGCGTCGATCCCGGCGTTGCCTGCTTTCTGGAAATGGTGGTGCAGGGGGGTCATCTTGAAGATTCGCTTGCCGCCGGTACGCTTGTAGTAGGCCACTTGCAGCATCACCGAAAGGTCCTCGACATAGAATATGCCGCAGAGGATGGGCAGAAGCAGTTCCTTGCGGGTGAGGATGGCTGCCACGGCGATTACGCCGCCAAGCATCAGCGAACCGGTGTCGCCCATAAATACCTGGGCCGGCGAGGCATTATACCAGAGGAAGCCTACCAAGGCTCCCACGAAAGCGGCCATGTACACCACCATCTCCTCGCTGCCCGGAATGTACATGATGTTGAGATAGGCCGAGTATATGATGTTGCTGCCCAGATAGGCCATTATGAGCAAGGCCACTCCTATGATGGCCGAGGTGCCACAGGCCAGGCCGTCGAGTCCGTCGGTAAGGTTGGCGCCGTTGCTGGTGGCAGTGACAAAAAACATCACCACCAGGAAAAAGGCGATCCAGCCCCCTGCTGAGGCATATTTGCCCATCCATCCTGCGAGCCAGTCGTAGTTGAAGTTATTGTTCTTGACAAAGGGTATGGTGGTCTGCGGGGTCTTGGTGATCTCGTCTTCCTCGTAGATGACGGTCTCCACGCGATTTGTGCTGGCATCGACAACCTCTTGGTTGGGCACGATGCCCATGTTGGGGCTGAAGTACATCACGCCTGCCACCAGTAGGGCGATGCCCAATTGGCCGATGATCTTGTATTTGCCCTTGATGCCATCCTTGTTGTGCTTCTGCAGCTTCTTATAGTCGTCGAGAAAACCGATGGCGCCGAGCCACAATGTGGCAGCCAAGAGCAGGAGCATGTACACATTGGCCAAGTTGCCCATCAGCAGGCATGGCACTATGATCGAAATCAGGATGATTACGCCGCCCATGGTGGGGGTGCCTTTCTTTTGCATTTGGCCCTCGAGGCCTAAGTTGCGCACTACTTCGCCCACCTGCATTAGTTGCAGGCGCTGTATGATCTTGCGGCCTATGAATATGGCTATGAGCATGGCCAGCACAAAGGCCACACCTGACCTGAAGGTCAGGTATGTCATCAGGCGTGCGCCGGGTATTGAGCTCGATTGCAGAGCTTGGAATATTGTGTAGAACATGGTCTTCAGTCTTCAGGGTCTTCGGTCTTCGGGGTCTTCGGGTCTTCGGTCTTCGGGTCTTCGGTCTTTGGGGACGATGAAGACGATGAAGACGATGAAGACCAACACTTAATTTGTTCGCAGTCGTCGAAATGGTGGGTCTCGTTGCCGATGATCTGGTAGGTCTCGTGGCCCTTGCCAGCCACGAGCACGGCCTCGCCAGGACGCGCCTGGTCCAAGGCGTAGGCGATGGCCTTGGCGCGGTCCACGATCTCTGCCACCTCGCCTGGGTAGTTGGCGGGAATCCCAACCTTCATGTCGGCAATGATCTGCGCGGGGTCTTCGCTGCGCGGATTGTCGCTGGTGAGCACGATCATGCGGCTGCGCTTAGCGGCCTCGGCAGCCATCAGGGGTCGTTTGCCGTGGTCGCGGTCACCTCCGGCACCTGTCACAGTGATTATGCCGGGCTGATAGCCATTGTATTCTTTGGGGAGTGTCTCGGCGATGGCACTCAGGGTGTTGGTCAGGGCGTCAGGGGTATGAGCATAGTCCACAATGGCTGTCACGCCGTTGGGGAGATGGAAGGTCTGCATGCGGCCAGCCACCGGGTGCAGCATGCTGATGGCTTTCAACACCTGCTGCTTGTTCCAGCCCAAAAGCCGGCAAGCGCCGTATACGGCGGTGAGATTCGAGGCATTGTAGCGGCCCGTGAATCGCGTATGCACCTCTTCGGAATCGAGCTCAAGTAGCATGCCGTCGAGCCGGTTCTCTATGAGTTTGGCGCGGAATTCTGCGGGTTTGCAGATCGAGTAGGTGTGGCGCGAGGCTTTGGTGTTTTGCAGCATCACCTCGCCGTTCTTGTCGTCAAGGTTTGTCAGGGCGAAGGCTTGAGGCTCGAGCCCATCGAAAAAACTCTTCTTTGCTGCCAGATAGTTGGCGAATGTCTTGTGATAATCGAGATGATCGCGAGTGAGATTGGTGAAGATGGCTCCGTCAAACTTTAGGCCCGCTATCCTGTGCTGATGGGCTGCATGGCTGCTCACCTCCATGGCGCAGAATGTGCATCCGGCATCGACCATCTTGGCCATGGTCTGATGCAAGGTGATCACATCGGGGGTGGTATGGGTGGCGAGATGCTCTTCGCCGTCGATTTTGTTGGCCACTGTGGAGAACAGGCCGGCCTTTTGACCCATCAGTCGGGCCATGTCGTAGAGTAGGGTGGCAATGGTGGTCTTGCCATTGGTGCCAGTCACTCCCACAAGGGTAAGTTTTTGCGAGGGATGATCGTACCACTCGTCGGCGAGTTCGCCCAGGGCGATTGCGGAGTTGGGCACAGTCACCCATTCTATTTCTGGATGCTGGTCGGCAAAGGCAGGCAAGTGCTCACACACTACCGCCTTGGCGCCAGCAGCAATGGCGCGGTCGATGAAGTCGTGGCCATCGACGGTCACTCCTTTTTCTGCCACGAACACATAGCCCGGCTTCACTTGCCGGGAGTCTGCTGTAAGGCCGGTGTAATCTTTTAATCTCACTTTCTTATCAAATTTTGGAATCAAGGAATCTGGAATCGAGGAATCGGGGAGCGAGGGGTGGGGGTCCGGGATCAGCGGAGGGCGAATTCGACCTTGATGACTTGGCCGGGATAAGCCTTAGAGCCAGGTGGGGGATCCTGGCGCGCTGCAAAGCCGTTGCCATGGGCTTCGATGCGATAGCCGGAGTCTTCGATCAGGGCTAAGGCTTGTCGCATGCCCAAGCCCACCACATCGGGCACCCGCCCTTCAGGCGCGGCTGCCGGCATGCGCAGTTTTTTGTTGCGCTTTGCCCCTACCACGTCCCTGACCTGGTCGGTCTGCTTCTTGTCGCAAGCGAAAAGCGTGGGCAGCGACTCGGCATTGCCGTCGGCCATGAAGTCGCTGTATTTGCCCAGCATGCCGTGGGCGTAGAGTTTGAAGGCGATGTTCTTCACCACATATCCCGAGGTAGTGGCTGCGCCACGGAATTCGGGAGCCGGGTTCGAAATCAGCACCATGCAAGTGTATTTGGGATTCTCATATGGGAAGATTCCGCAGAAGGCCAATCGATAGTGGCCTTGCTGGTATCCTCCGGTACCAGGAATCAGTTTTCCGGTCACCGAGTCGCGCTCTGCCTCGTTGGCGATGATGCATGTGCCTGTTTTGCCCGCTATTTGCACAGTGTTGTTGCGCAGGCTCTTGGCTGTGCCGCCTTCGCCATAGACCACAGAATAGAGCATGTCCATCAGCGCCTGGGCATTCTTCTTTGAGCAGATGCTGTCGCGCACGTAGCTGACATCGCGCTTCTGCACTGTGCCATCGCGCGAGATGATCTCTTTCACCATGCGCGGCCTTACGAATTTGCCCTGGTTGGCGATGGCATTGTACATAGCGCAGGTGTAGAGTGGGGGAATCATGGTGCTGTAGCCATAGCACATGCGCGAAAGCGACACTCGGCCTCCGGCCTTGGGGTCAAGGGTGGGGAAGTAGGGGGTGCGTTCGCCAGCCATGCCGGTATTGAATTTGTCAAAGAAACCGAGTTCGCGCAGCCTCTCGCGGAAGCCGTTGAGATTGTTTTCGTAATGGGGCGTGATGAGCTTGGTCATGCCGATGTTGGAGCTGTATTCGAGGAAACGGCTCACGGGCAGGTATGCGGGCGAGTGGGTGTCGCGGATTGGCGAACCGCCAGCGTAGGCGTATGAACTGCCTATTGGGAAAGCCCTGTCGAGAGGGGCAAAATTGTCCTCCAGGGCCACAATCATTGAGATGGGCTTCATCACCGAGCCGGGCTCGAAGGCCTGCAGGGCGCGGTTCATGGCTTCGATGTATACTCCCTCTTGGCCCTTGGCCTTTTCCAGGTTGGAGATTGCCTTGATGTCGCCGGTGGCCACCTCCATGAGCAGGCAGGTGCCCCAGTCGGCACGCGTGTATTGGAGCATCTCCTGGAGCTCGCATTCCACGATGTCTTGGATGTTGACATCGATGGTGGTGCGCAGCGAGTAGCCGTCGACAGCGGGCTGGTCAACCCATTTGGCCACGCCGCGCGTCATTTGCACATACTTGGCGGTGCCTTCCTGACCATAGAGCAGGGAGTCGAGTGCAGCCTCAAGGCCGGAATAGCCATGCAGCACATCTACCGAGTCGGCCTTGCGGGTTGCGCCCTCGAATTTGGCTGTGCGTCGGTAGTTGCAACGACCGATGCTGCGGTGAGCCATCGACCCGTAGGGCATCATGCGGGTCATCTTCGGGGTGGCATATAGGCCATGAGCGCGATGCTTGCGCGCCTGCTCTTCGAAATATGGGAAGGTGAGTATGCGCTGGTAGTCGTCGTAGGTGGCTTCTTTCAGCAGCACATGGCAGCGCTTGCGCTCTTTGCCCACCTTTGCCAGGGGCTTTGCCAGGTACTCGAGCCACTCGGCGGCATTGCGCTTGGGATAGTAAAGCGCCATGCTGTCGGCCAGCATGGGCAGCTTGGCGGCGAAGAGGGAGTCGCTCTTGCTATTGGCATTGTAATCGAGGCATACGTTGTAGCGGGTGAGGTTTGTGGCCAGCACTGTGCCGTCGGAGGCGAGGATGTCGCCGCGGCGCGGCTGCACGAAGAACACGGTGTTGAGCACCCTTTCGGCCTTGGCGTTCCAGTCATCGGCATGTATGACGGTGGTGTTCACCGCGCTCCAGACGATTCCGATCGCGAGCAGCGTGATAAAGACCGATACCAGGCCGTAGCGCCAGTATATCTTGTCGCGTTTGTTCTTCTGTGTCTTCTTTCTCGGTGCCATTTACTGTTGTTGATTTTGGTAGCGCAGTATGTAGGGTGGCTGTTTCTGTACCCTCAGGGCCAGGTTGAGGCTGTCGATGCTGTGCTGCATTTGCGATTCGCGAGTGCGGCTCTTGTATTCGCTCTGCTGGCGTATGCTCTCGCTTTTGGCGATCGAGAGCTCTTTCTCGAGCTTGGCTATTGTCTCCATGCGGGTCTGGCATTCGTATTTGATGCCGATGTACACCATGAATAGGGCAAGCACGATGATGACGCTGAACTTGTTGCGGTTGAAGAAGTTGCTCGACACCACATCGCCATAGAAAAGCCTGCGCAGGCCGGTGGCGGCCTGGTCGATCGCTTGCTTGCCTTTGCTTTTGTTTTTTGTCGCTGTAGTTGTAGCCATGTTTTTGAGAGAGAGTTTATGGGGGTTGGGTTTTTCTTTCTGGACGCTTATAGTTTGACACCTATTCTGAGTTTGGCGCTTCGGCTGCGCGGATTGCGCTCGATTTCGGCGTCGACGGGCACGATGGGCTTGCTGGTGAGGAGTTTCATCGGGGTCTGGGCGCGTCCGAAAAGGTCGCTGTTGACCTTGCCCTCGCAGTTGCCGGTCTTTAGGAAATTCTTCACCAAGCGGTCTTCAAGGCTGTGATAGGTGATAATGGCCAGCCGGCCTCCGGGTTTCAGGGCGTCGACGCTTTGCTTGAGCAGGGCGCGGATGGCGTCAAGTTCGCCATTGACCTCGATGCGCAGGGCTTGGAAGAGCTGTGCCAGCTCTTTTTTCTCCTGCTTGGGACTGATATGCTTTTTGCATACGGCAAGCAGCTGCTCCACTGTCTCTATGGGCGCTTCGGCGCGGGCAGCGGCTATCGCGGCTGCCAGGCGGCGAGCCTGCTTGAGTTCGCCATAGAGGTAGAATATGTCGGCGAGTTGCTCTTCGCTATAGGTGTTGAGGATCTTGGAGGCTGTCAGGGGGGCTTTCTGGTTCATGCGCATGTCGAGAGGACCATCCCAGCGGAATGAGAAGCCGCGTTCGGGGTCGTCGAAGTGGTGGAACGACACGCCCAGGTCGGCCAATATTCCGTCGATTTCGCCCACTGGGGCATGGCAGTAGCGCAGGAAATTGGTGAGAAAACGAAAATTGCCATGAATGATCGTGAAGCGATGGTCGCTGAATGCTCGTTCACAAGCTTCCATGTCCTGGTCGAAGGCCCAGAGATGGCCCTCTGGCCCTAGGCATTCCACAATGGCCCGCGAATGGCCTCCACCGCCAAAGGTGCAGTCCACGTACTTTCCGGCCGCGTCGAGCTCCAGCCCCTCGATCACTTGGGGCAGCAGTGCGGGTATATGGTATGCGATTTCGTCCATTTTCGTAACTATTGGTATCCAGCGCGTGCAATCACGCAATTAGGCCCCAAAATTACAAAATATTTATGAAAAATTTACATAATGAAACAACTTTTTTAGTAAAAAGTTATCTACACTCCCCTAATCCCCTAAAAATCAACCTTTCCCCAAGTTTTCAAATGTAAACACCAGCCCCGATAGGGGTTGTTCCAAATAGCTTCCGGCTTGCCACCTTCCCGCCCAACCCCGATAGGGGTTGTTCCAAATAGCCTCAGGATAGCCACCGCATAAATGCAAAAAGTATCAGGTATATCCGGGAGGATTTACATAAAATGTAAAAAGTGTGAGGTATACCCGAAAGGATTTTGTTAAAAAAAGAAAAATTATTACCTTTGCTGTAAAAATACCAGATTATGAAAATTTTCGAGCGGAAACATTATTTAGAGAAAGTCATTGGTCATCTTAATCATGGCATGATGATAATATTAGTTGGTCAACGAAGAGTAGGCAAAAGCTTCTTGTTGAGAAGCACTCATGAATGGTTGAAAAAGAACAGGCCGGATGCAAATATTCTATATATCAATAAAGAGCTTTCTGATAATGACGATTTGATAACCTATAAGGATTTGCTTAACAAAGCAAAAGCTCACTTTGTCGAGGGAGAGGAAAATTATTTGTTGATAGATGAAGTGCAGGACATCGAAGGATATGAAAATGCACTGCGCAGCCTTTATGCCGAAGAGTTGTGTCAAATAATTGTTACTGGCAGCAATGCCTATATTTTCTCTTCTGAACTGAGCACGCGCCTCTCGGGAAGATACATCGAATTACCGGTAAGAAGTCTTTCATATACTGAATTCTTAGAATTCCACAACTTATCTGATAGTGATGAGGCTCTGACTAAATATCTTCGCTATGGGGGTTTGCCTGGCCTTTCCAATTACAGTCTTGAAGAAGAACCTAAAATAAAAGATTATCTCCAAGGAGTGTACAATACCATATTGATGAAAGATGTGGTAAGCCGAGGGAAAATCCGTAATGTCAGATTGGTGGAAAACCTGACTAAATTCATAGCCGACAACTCTGGCAAATTGATATCGGTCAAAGGAATCGCGGATTATTTAAATTCTCATGGAGAAAAGTATACTCAAAATTTGATATCCAATTACCTGCAACTTCTTAACAAGGCCCTGCTTGTCGATAATGTGGCCCGTTATGATATCCGCGGGAAAAAATTGTTTGAATTGATTGACAAGTACTATTTCAATGATCAAGGGCTGGGCAACTTGCTTACCAGTTTCAACATCCATGGAAGAGTCGAAAAGGTGATTGAGGGAGTCATCCGACAGCATCTTTTAATCCAGGGCTTTGAAGTTAGGGTGGGCATATTGCGCGTGGGAGAAATAGATTTTGTGGCAACAAAGGGTGATTACACCATCTATGTTCAGGCTACATATATGCTTTCAAGTGAGGAAACGATCACAAGGGAATTTGGCAATCTCTGGGCTATTCCAAACAATTATCCAAAATATGTGGTAAGCATGGATCCTATCAGCGGTGATCTCCCCCAATATCCGGGAATACGCCACATACATCTCCGAGATTTCTTGAAATTGTCCTTATAGAACAGCGATGTTAGTAATGTTTTCGTCTTTTCCAAATTTTTTAACGATAATTTGGCTCAAGACGAATTCTATGTGTTTTGACGAGAATCTACGAATTTACGAAAATCAACGAGCTCTATCTTTTTCGATAGAAATCAAAAAATTAAATACGTAGATTTTCGTCTATTCGTAGATTTTCGTCCTTATAAAACACAGGTTTTTTGTCTTGATCCGAAAATTTTTAGATTTTAGACTCTATATTCTTTGATTTTGTAATGTGAGGAGAATTCATTAAATTTGCGGATAAATGCATAGAACAATGAAACAGATACCTTACGGCATAGACGACTTTCAAACTATCATACGTGATGGTTACTATTATGTTGACAAAACACAATATCTGCCACTTTTAGAGAAAAAGCCAAAATATCTCTTTCTGCTTAGGCCGCGGCGCTTTGGGAAAAGCTTGCTTATTAATATGATGGCAAGCTATTACGATGTATTATTAAAGGATCAGTTTAACGAGCTTTTTGGAAACCTCTGGATAAGCAAGCATCCTACCTCTTTAGCCAACTCTTTCCAAGTACTAAGATTTGACTTTTCTCGTGCCGGAGGTTCGATAGATGAATTAGAGAACGAATTCAATGAATATTGTTGCAATGAACTGGATGAATTCATTGAAAAATATTCTATGTACTATGACCAAGATTTTATTCAACGTGTAAAAAGAGTAAATAGCGCTCGCACTAAGTTGAATCTTATTACTATCCGTGCCAAACGCATGAGGTACCGCCTTTATCTCATCATTGACGAATATGATAATTTTACCAATGATGTTCTTGCCAGTCAAGGAAAAGAGGTGTTTCAAGATTTATTGCACGCAGATGGATTTTACCGAAGGTTCTTCAAATTATTTAAAGGGGCATTTGACCGCATTTTTATGATTGGTATATCTCCTGTGACCATGGATGACCTCACCAGTGGGTATAATATCGACTGGAACATAACCCTTGACCCCGATTTCAACTCAATGCTTGGATTTGAGGAGTTCGAGGTGAAGGAGATGATAGAATATTATCGAGGTTTTGGCAAAATCACAGAAGACACCGAATCCCTGATTGAAATAATGAAACCGTGGTACGACAATTACTGTTTTGTCGAGGAATGTTACGGGTGCCAGACAGTGTACAATTGTGACATGGTGCTCTATTTCATTGGTCATTTTCTACAGCATGGGAAAATGCCTAAGGAAATGGTGGATAAGAATGTACGCACAGATTATTCAAAACTAAAGACCCTCATAAGCCTTGATTGTGGCCGACAACGCGAAGAAAGCATTCGTGCTATTGAAGAGGTTGCAAATCAAGGATGGATAAATGTCAGATTGAAATCATCTTTCCCAGCTCTTCAACTCACTAATGCTGACAATTTCCGATCTTTGATGTTCTACTATGGCATGCTCACCATAAGCGGAGGACAATACCCTCGTCTTAAAATGAGTATTCCAAACGAAGGGGTTCGCTTCCAGTACTGGCAATTCTTATTTGAAATGTACCAGCAACACAATTATATTAATGTAGAGCCATTACTTGAAGGCTATTACGATATGATATGCAAAGGCGAGTGGAAACCTTTACTTGACAAAATAGGGCAAGCATATTATGAAACAACATCCATAAGGGATGCAATTGAAGGTGAACATAACGTGCAAGGATTCTTTAAGGCATATCTTTCACAGAGTGATTATAGTTTGTTATGCCCTGAAATGGAGTTAAATTATGGTTACAGTGATTTCCTTATGTATCCTTGGCGAGCAATTCATAGTGAGGCTTCTCATGGTTATATAATTGAAATTAAATATGCCAAGACAAGTGCTACTGAGGAAGAAGTAGAAAAGCTCTATCAAGAAGCTATGGATCAGATTAACAAATATTCTGCTTCATCTCGATTGAGGAAAGCTATGATAGGAGCCACGCTCCATGGCCTAATTATAATATTTAAAGGACCCAAGATGGATATATGTAAAGAAGTCTACAAAACTGAGCTATAAATACCTCGTTATCGAAGACAACAAGATCGAACTTCGCATCATCAAGCTACCTCCCAAGCCCAAAAACATCTGGGCTTGGGAGTCAACTATTTTGTAGATACCTCTCCGAGGTTCCTTTAGGAAAGTCTATTATGACACAGCCCCCTCTTATTCAGTAGGAGGATATTAGCGGTAGATTTGTTTTGAGGTCTTGGAGCCTTGCTTGACGATATAGATCTGGCCGGCCTTGGGATTGGCCACGCGCATGCCCTGGAGGTTATAGTAAATAGGGGCAGCACAGCTGTTGTCATTGATGATGCCTTCGATTCCAACGTAATCCTGTACATCCAAGGTCACGATCATGCCTTTCTCTAAACCGGAGAAAGTCCCTGATTCGGCTGCATAAGGAGTCCAATTGCCCTCATAAGACAATGTGATGTAGATAGTTCCTGAGAGATTATATTCGACGACCTTTATATCATATGTGACTTCAAGGCTTGTGGTGCCAAATTCAATTGCATTGCTTGACAGGCTCCAGTCGGTCAGAATGAAATCTCCGGTGTAGCCATCGTTTCCATAAATTGAGGGAGCCGCTATCTGATCGTTGAAATATGCCTTGTCATCTATTATTTCAGCGCGTACTGCTGTACCGTAGCCTTGCGGTAGGATATAACTCAGGGTGTAATAGTAGTGTGACTCTTCGTCGGTGGGGTGGTCTTCGGTATAGGATACATGCAAACGCATCTCTTCATTGGAGGCCCACTCTTGGTTGTAGAAATCATATGTGGAGATTCCGCTCAGAGTAGCGTTTGATTGCCACCAGGTAAGATTTGTGCCAAGACAATGCCAGCCTACGGCATTGCCCTCTGCGTCTTTTACATATATGCCAAGTCCATAGTCATAGCCGTCCTCATCTACAAAGACGATTGCGTCGTAATAGAAAGTCAGTAGGAAGTTACCTGAAAGGTTGATGGCACCATCTTCCGAGCCTACCACAGCCACATAATATTCCAGGTCAGAAGAGGTGTAGAGCAAATCGCCTGCGGTGATGTAGTATTCTCCATCTGAATTTGTATGGATGGGAATGTCGAAACCACTTTGCATGTAATTTTCAATCACATATTCGTCGCCGGACTTTGCCAATGGTCCGGCCTGTCCGGAGCTCAGATTGCGCCAGGTGTCTCTTGCCACTGGTTCCGTTGCGCCGGCAGGATAGTCATACCAATTGAAGAAGTAGTCGTAGTATGTGAGCACGTCGCACTCCTCGATTATCTCCTCGATGGTGATACCACGAGAGAGTACGTTGTTCTTTTCCACCATGTTCTGGTTGATATGGGGGATCATGACCAGCTCGTCAAACTGGAAAATCTGAGGATTGTCAAGGAGCGATGAAGCATCATTGAAGTTCACCTCCTTTTGGGCCGAGACAGTCATTGCCCCAGCAGTCGCAACGCATGCGATCAAAGCGTAAATTTGTTTCATAAACGTCTCGTTTTAGTAGGTTAGTATTCTATTTTAGAATGGGAAGTAAGCAGACATATGGTATTGTCTTTTTAAATTGTATGCAAATTTAGCCAATAAAGATGAAAAGTGTGTTGGTTTTTATGTTAAAAAATAATGTGTAAAATGCTGAGATTCAATTTTATAAAAAATATATGAAAATGAGAAATTTGGTTTTTTGACCAAACCAAAAATCTTTGGTTTTAATGGTAGGAGTCTACTGGAAAACCTTTAAATATTTTTCTGCCTTTTCGGATGGCAGACGTTTTATTCTTTTTTTTATTCTACGTTTTCTTTCGTATACATTGGTAAGATCGCTTTCTTGAAGAAGCAATGCAATTGTGGAGGAGCTGAGTCCAACCAATGTAAATATAATCAGGCGAATGTCGATTTCCTTAAGGGATGGGATGTCGTCAATTAAATCTGATAACCAGTTGTCGTATGCCTTGTTGATCTCACCCTTCAATTCTTCCACCTTAACTTCGGAAACCGTCAAATTTTGGATGATATCAGTAATTTTTTCAGATATCTTGAATGAAGAAAACTCTTTACCCGTCATATCTTTTGTAATTGTGGTCAAAGATTCAAGAACTGAGTATTTTGAAGATAAGAGTTCTTGAAGCGTCACATGCACCTTAAAATTTTCTTTTCTGCTCTCACTCAGCATCTCTTTTAGATTTTCAGCTAAAATTACTTTGCCTCGTATTGTTTCTTTCTGTTTAGAGTAAATGTAATACGAGACGATTGTAATAAGGGCGAGGATTGTTATTGAAATCAGGAGGAAGATTACGAAAGTCGATTTGGAATTTCTCAAGTCGGATTCCCTTTTCTGTTTTTCCAAGCTGAAATAATCAACGATTGAAGAGGAAAGAGCTGTGCTAATGCGCTTTATGAAATCATGATTCACTACGGAAAAATATTTTTCATGATAATACAAAGCTTGGTCAATATTCCCACGATCTTTTTCTAATTCATACCAAGCTCTGTAATATCTGATAGAATCTTCACAAGAGATTTTTTGAAGGATTTCAAGCGCCAATTTAGGCTTGCCAGCCCTCACGGAGGAAATGGCATAAAACGTCGAATCAGTAATGTCAGCGGCTTTACTCTTGTACAGCATTTCGAATATTTCGAAGGCTTTGTCGTTTTCATTCAGCCCCAAATAAATAGCTCCCTTGTCGTGTAGGGCATACTTATATAGGATTGGATCCTTGAATTTAAGGGCGGAGTCAAGGGCTTGGTTAATCAATTCCTGGGCCCCTATTTCATCACCCATGTTGTGCTTTGCCCTTGCCAAATCCACAAATGCATAATTCACGTATGGTTGTCGTTCACTTGCTTTTATATAGTCAAATTCCTTTTGGGCATAGACTAACTCTTCTTTCTTGTTTGAGGTTAGGCTGTATGTATCGGAAATACCCCGGGATGTGAGTCCGATCCAGAATTTGTCGTTTAGGTCCTCGGCAAGTTCTTGAGCTTGTAAGAATGATACTATGGCTTGAGGAAATGCTTGATGAAGATATCGGGCGCGCCCCTGAAAATAGTAACTCAGCATAAGCTTTTCTGGGTCATTGCCTCTCGTATAGTAGTAATCCACAGCAGTAGATATGAGCGAATCGTCAGCCATCACAATGTGATTTTTGTCTTGTGCCTGGGTGTAAAGCAAGGCATAAAGAGCTGACTCCTCTCCGTCGCTGAGTGATGAGGGGGATATCTCATTAAGAATAGAGAGAGCTGAATCTGGTCGCTCCCACATTATTGCTTCTGCCTTTTTAATGTCATTCCAATTTGGAGAATGATGGGAGCATCCCACTAATACAGGAAGCATTAAAAGGAGGATTATGGGTAAACAGTGAAAGATTTTCATACAGAAACAGGTTAATGCACAAAGGTACAAAAAATTTTCTAAATGTTCACACACTTTGTTAGGTAAAAAAGAATATACAACCTCATTGGATCCGCTAAAGGGAATGGCTACAATTCAAGGGAGGAGAAACTGTTGTCGAATCATGATGATTATAAATCCCTTAAAAGAGCAAATAAAATGGGTTAGTATTTGTTTAATAGAAAAAATACCAGAATCCAGGATATGTGTACAATATTCTTAATTCAGAGATAAATACTGGCAGGTTGCAGCCGGTATGAAAATGAAGAAAAAATGGGATTCCGCGTCAAAATCGTGAAAATTTTCACGATTTTGACGCGGAATCCCATTTTTTGGCTTGGAAACCGTCAAAAAAGGCGTTTTTTTATTCTTCCATTGTCCAGAAATCCCTCACAATGGATTCCTTATTCCAGTGAATAGTGATGAAACAACCCCTGACGGGGTTGGAGGAGGAGAGTGAGGATTTTAGGCTATGCGAAAGAATCTACGGGATTCCAGCGGCTTAAAATAATATATGAAACTTGAAATAAGGTCTCAAGACGAAAAGCCTGTGTTTTCCTAAGAACGAGAATCTACGAATAGACGAAAATCTACGAATTTAATTTTTTGACTTCTAACGAAAAAAGAGAGAACTCGTTGATTTTCGTGAATTCGTTGATTTTCGTCAAAACATAAAATTCGTCTTGACCCAAAAAAGTATTGAAGGAAAAAATATGTAGTAGAAAATAGTATTTTCTACTACATATTTTTCTGCAAAGTTTTGTTAATTGATTTTGTGGTATGGGGATTATGTGATAACTTTGTGCAAATTAAATCTGTAGGTATGAAATTTGTTGATAGAAAACGAGAATTAGAGAGATTGAAAAGAACTCTTACAGCCCCAGAAGCACAGCTTATTGTGGTGTATGGGCGTCGTAGAGTAGGTAAATCTACATTAATCAAAATGGCTCTGAAGGAGAAGCTGGCAATATATTTTCAAGCTGATGAGACTGAAGAGACCAATCAACTTTTATTGTTGGCAAAAGCGATAAGCGTATATATCCCAGGATTCGATAATGTGAATTACCCTAATTGGTATGCCCTTTTGGAGGCTCTAAATTTTAGGATTGAAAGGAATTCAACCCTTTGTTTGGATGAATTCCCCTATCTTGTCAAAAGCTGTCCTTCTCTTCCATCAATTATTCAAAATTTTTGGGATAATGGAAATCCCAGATTCAATTTAATTCTTTGTGGTTCGTCGCAGAGGACTATGTATTCTGAACTTCTGAATGAGAAGTCCCCATTGTATGGCCGTTCTGACTGTACCATAAAGCTTCAGCCTATTTCTGTGGCTTATATGGCAGAAGCTATGGACTTAAATAACCCTATTGAAGCGATAGAATATTATGCAGTATGGGGAGGCATTCCACGCTATTGGAAACTTTGTAAGGGGTTCGATGGATTCGAACAATCTTTCCGAGAATTAATGCTCGAGCCCGACGGCACTCTTACTGATGAATCCAATCGGCTTTTACGTGACGGCATGCGAGATCTGATATTGAGCCGAACTATTCTTTCAATCATAGGCGATGGAGCAAATCGCATGAGTGAGATAGCAGGACGCTTAGGAAGAAATGCCTCAGAGATTTCGGGAATGATCAAGCGCTTGGTGGATATGGGTTACGTAAAGAAAGAAGTGCCTTTCGGTGACAATCCTAAAAATGGGAAAAAGACTTTATATAAAATCAATGATCCATATCTCAATTCATATTTCAATTTTGTAAGTCCAAATGATTCTTTAATATCGTTAGGAAGAAGCAATGCAGTGTGGAACATAATCAAGCCTGTGCTTCCCACTTTTATCGGCAGCGCCTGGGAGGAAATGTGTCGTCAGGCAGTGAGCGGACATGAGATTTTTGGAGACACTTACGGGGTCGCTTCTCGATGGTGGGGGACTATCCCTAATCCCGAAAAAAGACAGAATGAGGAAATCGAGATTGATGTGATAGCAAAATCAATGCAGGGAGAAAAACTCTTGGTGGGAGAATGCAAATGGACCAATCATGAAGATGGAAATCGCATTCTGGCCGAACTCAAGGCTAAAACCCTCAGGCTCCCCTTTCTGAAAAATTTCAAATCAATCCAATATCTGCTCTTTCTCAAAGAAGAGCCGCTGATTAAGCCTGACTGCCCTTACCTCCTACCTTCCGACATCATCCACCTGTCCCTGCAAGAGGAATAACTAACAAGGAATTTTGGGTCTGGGAGGGCAAAAAGTTGCAAGAAAGGCTTGATTTTTGTTGCAAAAAGTGGTAAATTTGCATGGTAAAACCATGTAAAAAGTTGCAACCGTGTTTAAGAGAAAGATAGATAGAGCATTATCGGCATGGATGGGAAGACCAAAGAAAAAGGCCTTGCTCATCAAAGGAGCTCGCCAAGTAGGCAAAACAACCTCCATCCGGAAGTTTGGCCAGGAAAATTATCAGAACCTTGTAGAAATCAATTTTGAGAAAACGCCCACTGCTAAAGGCGCCTTCAATGGCAATCTCGATGCAAATACCATCATTCTGAATCTTTCTGCCTTGGGATTCGGACCATTCCAACCCGGGAAGACCTTGATATTCTTCGATGAGGTGCAAAGCTGCCCGCAGGCTCGCACTGCGGTAAAATTTTTGGTTGAAGATGGCAGATTCGATGTCATTGAGTCGGGCAGCCTCTTAGGTATTAACTACCGTGAAGTTTCTTCCTATCCAGTGGGGTTTGAGGAGCAAATAGAGATGTTTCCTCTTGATTTTGAAGAATTTCTTTGGGCCAACAATGTAGACACTCCAGTGATAGATAAAATAAAAGAGTGCTATCAGAAAATAGAACCTGTGCCAGATTTCATTCATCAAAGCATTCTATGCCATTTAGCCAAATACTTCATAATTGGCGGAATGCCCGAGGCCGTGTCAGTGTTTGTGGAAACATCAGATATTACGCAAGTATCAGCCATACAAGCCTCAATACTCAATGGTTATCGCCAGGACATATCCAAATATGCCGGGACAGATAGTCCGTTGGTGAAAAGCATATTCGATTCAATACCCGCTCAACTGAGCAAAGAGGACAAGAGATTCATACTTGCCTCAATGGGCAAGGGGGCCGGAATGCGCAAATACGGCAATGCTATCGAATGGATATGTGATGCCGGCATTGCCTACCAATCCTTCAACTTGGCAGCCTTCCAATTGCCATTCCCCCTATATGAAAAACGAAATATTTTCAAACTCTATTTTCTGGATACGGGACTGCTTAGTCATATATGCCTTAACGAATTGAAACTTAGTGTACTAAATGGCGAATTGGAAATTAACCAGGGCGCTTTGATAGAAAACTTTGTGGCTACAGAATTGAGAGCGCATGGCCATGACCTGCACTATTATGACAAGAAAAGTAGAAATGAATTAGACTTTCTATATCCCAGCAAAGGCAAGATCCAGATAATTGAAGTCAAATCCGGAAAGAATTTTGGCAACCATGCTTCCCTTAACCATGCTGCCGAAGAATTTGAATCACTTATTACCGAACCCATAGTGCTATGCAAGGAAAATGTTGCCAAAGGCGAGCAATGCCTCTATATGCCCCTCTATATGGCTATGTTTCTATAAACTCGCAGCAAGCAGGCAATTTGGTAGATTGTGGGGAATTTCGTAACTTTGCGGAAATTGTGTAAAAAAAGAC
>CAYTXF010000055.1:0-20577 GCA_964440745.1 uncultured Bacteroides sp. | reverse complement strand
GGGTACGAGGCGGAGTGATTTACTCCGGAGTACAAGGAGGACCCACATTTCTGCCGAGACATTAGAATAGGGTAGCAGGGGGTTTCAACCCCCTGCGGTGAGAATCGGGTAGCAGGGGGGCAGTATCGGGTAGCAGGGGGTTTCAACCCCCTGCGGTGAGTATCGGGTAGCAGGGGGTTTTAACCCCCTGTAAAAGAGGCGGCCGAAGGCCGCAATTTCCCCTTGTGCAGGGGGTTGAAACCCCCTGCTACCCGAGATTGGCAGGGGGTTGAAACCCCCTGCTACCTGATACTGACCCCCTGCTACCCGGGAATTTAAATCGAAAATTAATTGATTACTATATAAATTTGAAAAAGACAGGATACATATTATTGGCAGGGGCTATGGCTGCTGCATGTGCGGGATGCGGGAGCAGCGACTCGCCGGCTGGACCTGAAACAAATCAGGGCTATCCAATGGGGTTTGTTGCGGGCACGGCTAACGCCGATGCCAGCAGTGGCGGCCGGGGCACGGCTAACGCCGATGCCAGAAGTAGCCGTGCCTCATCGGGCACACCGCTCCAGAAGGAGCATGCCGAATTTGGGGTGTGGGCCACAAAGACCATTGGCACTGCCACAAGCGATGTGATGAGCCATGAGGATGGCAGCGCATACATTACCCGTTGGGATGGCACCAGCAGTTGGTACTATGACCAAGGCCTCAACGAATATCCCCAGTACCTCAAATACTGGGACCTTGCAGCCGACCATTATCTTTTCAGCGCCTACGTGCCCTATTACTATAATAGCTACTACACTCATAAACTTTACCCCGCCATCACCCACACCGACCAGGGAGTGAAAATCCCCAGCGTTGCGGGCAATATCGCCATTACCAACCAGCCCTACTGGATGGTTGCCACCACTTATCGACAAAAAACCGACGAAAACTCCACAGCCACTTCCGACAAGGACAAAATCATGGTCACCGATTACGACCTCTACGACAATCCCAACAAAGACAAAGATGAGGCCCTGGCCACCGGCTCCCTCACTGACGATGTGAGTCTGGTGTTCCATCCCATCCTTTCGGTTGTGGAATTCCGTCTGGTCAACACCGGTGGCACCACCATGCTCATCTCTGCCCAGATCAATATCGGCGATGATGGCATCTATACCCTTGGCGACTTCGAAGGCAGAGCATATGCCACCCAATCTGAGCCTGCCAATACCATGCTCGACCGCACCTACGAAACCGAACTCACACAAGGGCAGTACGACACCTCCGAGAAAGCTCTGTCATTAGCCGAACTCTACGAACTACCTCAAGGGCTTGAAAATAAGAAATTTACGGTGATATTCAACCTCTCCAACGACCAAGTGTTGAAAAAAACCTTAGATATCCCAGATAACAGCCAATGGATAGGCGGCAACAAATACATATACACCTTCAAGATCAATGCTGGCAGCAGCGATGAAAATAGCATAATCTTGATGAACATCGAGGTAGAAGCCTTCAAATATGGCAATACTATCAAAACAGATGACGTAACCAATTGGTAAGAAACACAGGGAGAAAAAATGAACAAAATGAAACCAACCAAAATTTACATATCACTTGCAAGCGCCTTACTGTTGACAGCCTGTGCCAACGATGACAGTCCGACTATCGACAACACCCCCGCTGTCACCAGCGAATATGTGTTGATAGGCGCAGCCACTGGCGCAGCCTCCATCGATTGGGAGTATCCGCGCGGCGGTCGCGCCACCGGCGATGACCTCGAGGCGCAGTTGCCCGAGACCATCGGTGTCTGGGGCATAAACACCGCGAATGACCGCTCCGTAAACTCTGGCGTAATCTTCGACAACCAGCCCATGTACAATTGCAAAGTGGAATCGACCACTCCCTCGATGACAGAAAAGCAAGATTGGAAAGATAAAAAAAACAACGATTGGTACTACACCCCCACTAAGGAATGGATCCCAAGCAGTCCCAATCCAATCTATTATAAATTCTTAGCCTACGCTCCCTATTCAGCCGAGGCTGAGGTGAATACCCCTATATCTTTCGACGGCCTTCAGACCCTCACCCTGAAGAATGTGCCGCGCAGCGGAGCCGACGACATCTTGGTGTCAAACGTTATCAAACAATACACCAGCCAAAACAATACCGAGCAGGAGGTGCAGCTCATGTACATGAAGCATGTGATGAGTCGCCTGCGTTTTCAGTTCCGGCTGGGCGACCGCTACAGCGAACTGCGCATCCTCCATCTAAAACAACTCCAGGTGGAGAACACTGACGGTTACCTCTATAACATCACCATTGATTACCCTAACAACGAACTTGGCACCATCACCTGGACCTTGGCTGACACCCAGACCACGCCCGTGATGGCTGCAGTAAAGCCCGAGTTCGACGGCGACGACTACATAGAACTCTCCAAGGCCAAAAACGAATATCAAGTCTTTGGCAGTGCATATGTGTACCCGGGGTTGCCCTTGACAACCCTCAAACTCACAGTTACTTATGATGTCTTTGATCTCGAGGGCCAGTTGCTGCGCAAGGACGACACCGCCACCAACACCCTCTGGCTCGGCTTCTCACAGTCGGGCACCGTGGGCGCTGACATCACCCGCATCCTTGAGCCGGGATATTACTATGACATCCTTGTGCCGATAGAGCCATCATACCTCTATGTGCTCAGCGACAACGATGTCACCGACTATATGGTATTGCCCGAATAAGGGCCAATCGCCGCACCTATAATAAACCTCTAATGCTAAGCCACTTAATAAAAAATAAACCACAGAAAAGATTCTTTGCGATGAAAAAAGGAATTTTGCTATATATACTCTCTTTGATTGCTTTCTTAACCCCGGGCCGACTCTTAGCCCTCGATGTTTGGGACGGCACGTCTGTCTCCACATCGCTGCAGGGAAGCGGCACCCAGGCTGACCCTTACCAGATATGGAGTGGTGAGGATCTGAAGTATTTGCAGCAACATTCCGAACTATGGGGCAATGGCAAATACTTTGCCCAGCAACTTGACATCGATCTTGGCGGCCATGAATGGTTGCCAATCGGAAATGGGAGTACAGCCTTTGATGCCACTTACGACGGTCGCGGGTGCAAAATCATCAACCTTTTTATCGACTGGGGCAAATTTGATAGAAGCAATTACATCTTTGGTCTCTTTGGTTATGCGAAAGGCACCATTCGCAATGTCCATCTCGACAATGCTGTGGCCTCGCGCAAAGCTTTGACTTTGACGAGCAACGATGACACCGACCTTCGCATTGGCTTGCTTGTGGCTGCCTTTTCGCCATACTCAAAGAATCAGGAGGCAGTGATAGAAAATATCATCATCACCAACTCAAGAATCGAAGATGGCGGACTCGTATCGAACTATGCCACTTATTTCATTGGCGGTCTTATTGGAGACATGGCAAATGCCCTTAATGGATATAATCCTATCACTTCGAGTGTGGGCTATATGCGCATTCGCAACATATATTGTGATGTCGATTTTGATCTGCCCAATTGTAAGCGAGCGCACAATGATTCGAAGACCACGCAGTTCAACGTGGGCGGTCTCGTGGGCCGCATCCGTAAAGGCAAGTATTCCGACTGGCCCACCAACTGCTTCTATCGAGGCAAGGTCAATGCTCCCTTGGCTACCATATCGCCTTTTATCAGCCTGGCGCGATGCAATGGCGACAACAGCACTGCCACAGCCTTGACCGATGCCTTTGCTGGCGAGGTTTTAAAGAGCGACACATCGAGCGATTACAAAGTTTATATTGATGGGAACAGCGATGCGGGCGACAACCGCCTTTTCGGTGACTATTACATCTACGATAGCGCCATTGGCGACTATTCGGTAATCACCAATGATAGTCCTCTGCCTCAATTGACTCGCCATGGCATTCGCACTCTCAACGAAGACGTGGCCGACAATATCACCTGGGATAAGAATTCGGAAAGCAGCATGCGCGCTTGGCAGGGTGTGGCTTATGGCACATATGTCGACTTGACCACCGGCGACGGCCGCACCGCTGTCACTGACATGCTCAATACTGGCACTGAGCTTCCCATTATATGGAACGAGGCCGGTACCGAGGTTATGTTTGCCCCCGATCCTACGATATCTCTATCGCGCTCGGGTGTGAACACAGTCAATGCCCACATTCAGAATTATGTGTCCTCCAACACTTACATATTGGTATTTACCGCCACGCTTAAGGATGGCAGTACCGATGTAGTAAATTATCGCACTGACCTGGGCTCCACCTTCTCTACGGTCAATGGCAAAAGTTATCAGTTGAACTTGTCGAATGGCGAGGTGCGTTTTACCGTGCCTGGCGATGCCAATGACTATAGTTCGATATCGGTAGAACTTTACAATGAGAGCAATGTACTGTATGCTACAGACAGCATAGAGATTGCGCCTGTGTCATTCTATATCGAGATGGGATTCCACACTATTACTCGTACTACCGATCAGAAAGATGATAACAATGAGTTCATTGTGGAGGAAATCAAGGATCACTACGACCTGAGACCCGTGGTGGTAATCGATGGCAGGACCTATGAGGTTGGCGATGAACTCTTCGACGACCTCATCTGCCAATGGCTTATCAATATTGGCGGCAACTGGGTGGACTTGTCCACAACCTCAAATGATGTTTCCGCCTCGCACACCGATGCCGATTCGCATGTGGCCCATATCTCAGGATACATGGGCGATGTGAGGTTGATATTGAATTACAGTCGCAATACCAACAATTACACGCTCTATTACACCGACAACGGCAACCGCTATGACTTTGCCGAACGCACCCTCAGAAAGGTGCGTCTGGCAATTTCCATGTATGAGTACAACAAGGATGGCACCACTGCCACCTTCAGCCCGGATGACTATTTCCTAACAAGTTCCGGCTACGATTTGGATTATACCTCATCTTCAACTGAGCAGTCGGAAGACTATGGAAGTTATGTGGATGAAAATGGCGTAACCCAATATCTGACATCGGCCAATACTCACGGCACTCTGAATGACACAAAAGTAAGGCCTCTGATTTTCAAAGCCCAAATTGTGGATGAATTGGGAGAGGCTTGGACTTCGGACAATTGGCGCATCCAATGGGGCTACACTATCCCTGGCGATGGCAAGGATGATGAACGCACTAATAGTTATTATGATAAGGACTTAGGTTTTAATCTGGTCAATGGCAAATTTGATCCAGAGGATACTGATAATTCGGGCAATTATGGCATCCTGCTCTCTATGGATGAGCCGATAGGTCGTACTGACTGGGTGGGAGCCTATAACCGTAATCCTAACCATACCAGCAGCGATATAAATTTCAAGAGAGATCGCTGGGGACAATTCCAGGTTATTTCATCAGGCGATGAACATAGCTTGCTCATTCATCCAAATCTCCTTCACCGCACATCGGCCTTCAAAGTATATGCCAACCTATACAATCTCGAAGCTGGGAAAGTTATAGATGCCGACAGCGTGGAATTCAATCAATTGGCACTAAAGTTTGAAAGGACCAAGGAGAATGGAGTTCTCACCAATTACGCTGCTGAAATGGTGTGGCGAGGAGATGGCACTGTTTACACATCTACTACCAGCGGTGCTACATTTACTTGGTACGCAAGCAGTGATCCTACTGATTATAATAGTTGGGTGCAAGTTTCCCAACATAGTGTAGACGCAGGAGCCCCTCGTAGTGATACCCTTTGTAAAACAGATGATGATTTCACCTTTGACCCCAATCTCTATTATAAATTAGTAGCGCTTTCGGGGAGTAGCACATTGTTGACTGATATCATTGGTCCGCAGAATGTGGTGTATGTTTACAATCGCGCCACAACCTCGAATTTCAGCGGCGATATGGGCTTTGACCCCTATTGCGCACAGACGGGCGAGGAATATCCCAATGGCCAGGACTTTAACACCGGTCATGACCCCTGGAATGCAGTGTTTACGATGGAGCGCGCCTATGAACTCCTCGATGCTTATGATGAGACAATCGATGCCAATGGCAACCGTGTGCGTACTGGCACCAGAGAAGACAACCGCATTGTCATCATGGGGTATCTTCATGATACTAAATACTTGGAACACAATTCTAATCGAAGTTATGCTCTTGCAAATTACAAAAAGCATGTGACCCTTTGTGGTGCCTTTGGCAATTATATCAAAGGCGGCGTCTGGGGCTGGGGCTCAGGAAATGGCGAATGTCATATGTCGCTTGTGGCACCTTTAACTATTGAAAACTTAGACATATATTTTGCGACTACCTATACAGGCTATGACGTGTTATACTGCTATAATCACGACTTTACCATAGGCGAGGGCGTGAGGATGTGTCATTACCAAAACTTACAAAATGATGGTGGTCAGGAAACTGGCGTGAAGGCAGTAAACTTTACGTTAGTAGTGGGTCAATATAATAACAATGAGGATTGGAGAAACAAGGAAAAGAAGATTGATTATACAGGGAACGATGTACCGGGTGTGACCACAGTTAAATTGTTTTCCGGTGCTTACGGTCGTATTATCGGAAGTTCTCGATATAATACAGATCGTAACACAACTTCTAGAAACATTTATGGGGCTCCATGGTCACCTCATCGCGTGCATATGGTCATTGACATGAAGCATAAGACCGATGACCCTTATGAGTTTATGCCTGTATGGAATACCAGCAAGGCTCCTACAACTGAAGTCGGAATTATGGTGGGTGGATTGACCGATGGTTCATCCTATAGCGACATTACAGTAGATTTGTACGAAGGAAAAGTTTCCCGTTATTGCGCAGGAAATATCACATGGGGACGATCCTTTGATTCTAAAGATTCTAATGATTCTAATTATTTTAAAGGTCCTTCCGATTCGTTTTTTGGGTCTACAGTGCTTAATATCCATGGAGGAAGTATTGACCAACTGTTTGGTGGCAGCTTAGGTAGAAATGGCGAAAGCGGAGATATGATAGCCGGGTATTTCTATGGCCGGTCAATTATAAATCTTTACAATGGCACAATAGGCAAAACTGGATCTGAATATTCAATATATGCAGCTGGTGCAGGATGTGTAACTGGTCTGGGTAAGGATTGGAAATATGATAAAGAGGATGACAACGAGCGCAGTTACACCCCCGACACTCGTATTCCCTATTTCAATAGTGAAAATACACTTAATTATGGTAATTTTGACACAGTAACAGCGGAAGGATGCACTATCCCAAGTTTGAATATCTATGAATTTGAAGATGGTGAGCTGAAATATGGTAATGATGGGAAACCGGTATTAACGGAAGTAGCATTAGAGGATACTTATGTAGAGGTTAATCTCTACGGCGGCACAGTGAATGGCGATGTATTTGGAGGAAGTTACGGATACTCCAACCAGTTGTCAGCCAATCGTGTGCCTTACCGCTTGCTGTCGGACGGCAAAACACGTCTTAGCCTTGCTGGCAATATGTATGGCAATACTACCATCAATATTTTGCCTAATCCAGACGGAGGCGACCCGGTGAGGATCAATGGCAGCGTATATGGTGGCAGCTCCGGTGCTACACAATATATAGGACAAGAGTCAGGGTATGACTTTACAAAAGTGGCCCAACTGTTTGGCAACTCTATCGTCAATATAGAGGATGGCATAATCGAGGGCGATGTGTTTGCTGCTGGCATGGGCTATGAGAAGTACAGCGAGATGGCCAACACTTATGGCGATGCCAAGTTGATCATCAGCGGTGGTGAAATCAAGGGCAATATCTATGGCGGCGGCCAGTTCTCCGATCTGCTTTCATATACTGAAGACCAGGCGAAGAAGGGTGGCAACACCTCAGTGACCATTAATGGCGGCATTATTGGCAATTGCGTATTTGGCGGCGGTCTGGGCAGCGAGTCCACAGCCTCGAATGTTGCAGGCAATGCCGAAGTCAATATCAACGGCGGATGGTTCTCTTCGGATCCCTATGTCGATGAGGCCAAAACCGAGCGCAAGAATTTCAACATCTACGGCGGCGGTTATGTGAATAGCATCATTGGAGGCAGCACATCGGTGAACATTGCCTCATCGCCGCTGGGTGAAATTAAAACATTGGGTGATGACAGCTTTGTCGACGCCTGGAATGACATCACTTTCCGGCGATTCTGCGTGTATGGCGGAGGCTGGGGTGAGAAGACCCTGGTCAGGGGGAATGCCAGCGTGACTATCGATATCAACGAGGGGTCGGCTGGTCGCATCCTTACTGCTCCGCAGGCTCAGGACATCACAGACCTGGTGACTGGCCAGACATTCTTCGATGTGGCGGGTGGCGGTTATGCCGGCGATGTGGGCTATTGGGCCACAGCCGACGGCAAGCCCACAAGCGAGATGGAAAACCCGAAGCTCGAGGATTTTGACCACTATGAAGGTGGTGATGTGACAGTTACCGTAAAGGGTTCGCCCTTTATCCGCAAGGTCATTGGCGGCGCTTTCTATGCGCAGTGCAACAATACCGAGACCCATATCACAAGCGGCACCATCAAGGAAGTGTATGGCGGCGCGCTGATGGGCTATGTGCACAACAATGGCCGACTCAACATCGGCACAGCTGTCAATGATTTCCTTAACGCTGCTACTCTTACCGAAGCAGAAGCGGCAGCCCTCAATAAGAATCTCTTCATTACTACCAATGTATACGGCGGCAATGATGTCAAGGGCATCGTGGGCACCACTAAGTGGAAAGAGCAGTTTGCACCCAATGACCCCACCTACGACGGCCTTGAATCTACCGATGGCGAACCACTCTTCTGCGCCGACGTTACGCCAGCCGACAACAAGGGCGTGACCATGATTATCAATGGCGGCACTATCTTGGGCAATGTCTATGGCGCAGGCAATGGCCACTACCGCGGTTACTATGTGCCCGGTTGGGCCCGCTATGGCGACGGTCCCGCTCGCCAGTATCGCCGTGTGCTGAAGGCTGGCGCTGCCCCAGGTTCTAAAAATGAGGCCGACTACGGATATGTGTACCGCTGTCGTCCGATGGTGGGCAAGGTGTCGATGCATATCGGCGGCAACTCAGCCACCGACAGTGTGTACATCGGCGGTGATGTCTACGGCGGCGGCCGTGCTTGCACGGTGGGCCAATGGAATACCATCCTGCCCTTTGAAGATCCGCGCCGCTTGGCTAAGGGCGGTTTCTTGCATGTCAACTTCGGTTCGCACGTGCTGGTTGATGGTTCTGTCTACATGGGAGCCGAGGGCAGCGAGTTTGCCGAGATGCACACTGTGCCTGAGGGCATCGACCTGGCCACATTCGATGGCTCGTCGAATGAGAGGCTCAACGCTCTGGGCGAAGTGGCCTATGACCACTGGTACTATCATCCTGACAAGAAATATTATGTGCCCGGTTTCCCGAAGGCTGGCACCACCGATGGCAACTTTGGCATCTACGCCGAGCATATGTTCCGCGCCTATGTGAAAAACATAGAGATGAATGGCGATACCGAGTTGACATTCTACGAGAATCCCTACCAAGTGAATGACGATGGCAAAGTGGTGTATTGCGACGAAGATGGCAATCCCGGTTATGTGGAAGATGGCAAATTCATCTATGGCAGCCAGAGCAAGGATGCTGACCGCAGTGTGTACCCCGTGCGCAAGCGCTGGGTGCCCGGCGAGTTGGCCATAAGTGCCTATGACTCTAAGGGGCTGCAGTTTACCAACTTCTTCGGTGGCGGTTCGTGCGGTTCGATGACCAACAACATCATGATGAAATATGACTTCACCGATGGCCGTCCGCTCCTCAGCGATGAGATTCCGGAGACTGATCATAAGATTGAAAATTACGGCTCGATCTACCGCTACACCCTGCCGGAAGGCCTTAAGATCCTCGACCGAGTGGTGGGCGGATCGGAGAACGCCTCATTCAAGGTGTATAAGTACGGTGGCACAGATGATAGCGAAGACTATACCGAGTTGGTGAAGGATACCGAGCATGTGCGCTTCACCTTCGATGGCGGCTTGGTGACTCAGGGTACCTATTCTTACTTCCAGATCATCTACAATGATCTCCATGACAAGATTGATCATAATGTCACAGCCGAGGAGTATCTCAAGGAAACCTATTACGAGGGCAAGTACCTCGATAGCTATACATTTAAAGATGGCAGTGTCACGATCTATCCTTATTCTTATATTAATAGAGTCACCTTCCCCAATGGCTCACAATTAGAGAATCCAGAATATTGGATGGCACTGCAAGACGCTGAGGGCAGTACTGAGAATAAGCGCTCATACTGCGGCGCGCGCGAAGAGCGTCCCGAGCAGACTGTGCTTAAGCTTACGGTAAGAGCTGAGTTTGACCCGCAGGAAGGCGAGCATGACTATGATCCCGATTGGGACAAGGATGAGAGCATCAATCCTACCGAGCATTTCATCCATTACGGCGGTGTGGTCTATGGCGGATGCTTCAACAGCGGCGTGCTTCAGGGCGATGTGATCGTGTCGGTGGCTTCCAACCTGATTGGCGGTCACCTAAGCGCACGCGACCCGGAGACATTTGGCCAGATCTCAACACTGCAGCATAATATAGGTCGCGTGTTTGGCGGCGGTTATGGCGCTGACAGCCGCATCGATGGCAACACCTACGTCAACCTGCTCAAGAATTTTGTGGGCATGAACGTGTTTGGCGGCGGTTGCCAAGGCCCGGTCAATGGCGTGGCCAATGTGCAATATCTTGGCGATGAGGCTGAGTCGTATGTGTTTGGCGCTATCTATGGTGGCGGCCTTTATGGCAGCGTGGGCGTTCCTCACAATGAAAATGACATCTATGCCGGCACCCCGATCGCTACCAATGTGAAGCTGTATTCGGGCAATGTCGACAAGGTATACGGCGGCTCATGCCTGGGCAACCTTTATGGTCGCACCAATGTGGAATTGACTGACCAGGTGTACAAGGCGCTTGACCACTTTGACTACGACCTTGCTGACAATGCAAGCTTCATCAACTGGGGTGGGGCGCGCTTGATCGCAGGCACCGTGTTTGCCGGAAATGACATTGCCGGCAACATCGTTAGCCAGTCTGAAGCAGCCTTGGGCAAAGATAAGGATGGCACACCTATCTATGATAAGTTAGGCGATTATTCGACATATGTATACGTGCATGAAGAGCCGGATCTTGAGACTCCCACCTCGGCGCCTGCTAAGGAGAGCATCAATCCCGGCAAGGATACTCCTGGTGCAAGTGGAAAATACAATGGCTTCCCGCTTATTGGCAATCTATACGGAGGCTCAAATGGCAACTATGGCGTGCATGGCGACAATAATAAGTATAAGTCGGGCGTGTTTAAGATGGCCACGGGCAGCAGCAACCATATGGTGAAGTTCTATCTTGGAGGCGTCGATGCCCCTGACTTTGATTCAGAAGCTGAAAATCCTTATGGCACCTATGGCGCACGCGAAATACCGCATGTGGACAATGCATTCTTGGATATCCAGGGTGGCACGTTGATCAATGTCTATGGCGGTGGCGACAAGTCGTCGATCAATAAGAAAACTCGCCTTAGCGTGAATTACCATTATGATAATTTGACCACTGATGAGGGGAAGGCTCTCAATGACAGCATTATGGACGCCCGCGCCGGATTCGATGTGCCCAATGTCGAAGGCGTGGTGGATCCGCTGGTGCGCATTTGGAACACCTTCCATCTGAGCGATGACGAACAGATCGAAGAGGTGACCTCCACATCGATCTACGATGAGGATACCTCGGAGACCATCTTCAAATATCATATCTACCGCATATTTGGTGGCAACGACAATGCCGACATGGCCATCCAGCCCGAATGGAACCTGGTGCGCGGCCATGTGGGATCGGTATATTCCGGTGGCAATTTCGGCAAGATGACATTCTCGAAATATGATAACACGAATGCAGCCGGTCCGCAATTCCAGGGCCTGACATTGACGATCAACAGCGCTGATTTCCATGCCGATGCAGTGTTTGGCGGCGGTCGAGTGGGCGATATTGAGCCCGACTTCTCAGACATTGACAAAGCTCTTCCGCCCGACAGTCAAGACAATGCTATTATCAAAGCCCGAAAAGAACTCCTCGACAATTTCTATGGAGCCACTCTTAACATCAAAGAGGGCGTCGTAGACAATGTCTATGGCGGCAATGATGTCAGCGGCGTGGTGCATTATGGTTCGCATGTCGATATCCAGGGTGCCATCTCGGGCAATGTGTATTGTGCCGGAAATGGCAATTACCGCTATCAGTACGATCCCACCTATACAGGCCAGATCACTGAGGTTTACGATACCCAGTATGGCGGTCGCTACTTCATCCTGCCTCAGCGCACTGATGGCGACTATGGAGCCGATAAACCTACCGATCCGCAAAAATTGTTGGCTATCAATTCCTACCGCCCCAATGTGGAGCGCGCTTATCTGAGCATCAGCGGTCGCGAGCCCGATAGCGATGGCACCGATCGCAAAGCCTTCGTGCGCGGAAATGTGTTCTGCGGCGGCAATTCGTCGACAGTCAACGCGGCCGCCGATGCCGATGGCGAATATGGCGACATAAAGTTTGAGATTGGCGACTACGTGGTGCTCAATGGCGTGTTCTTGGGTTCGAATGGCGAGGGCCTGGTTGACCCGGACATGCTTGCAGTGACTGAGGCCCTCAACAAACTCGAACTGAGCACGGCCAACACCGACACTGCCACCAAGGATGACAATCCCTATCTCCTCGACCTGTATATGAAGGCCGTGGAGATTACCGGCACGCCTAAGGATTTCAAACTCAAGAGCGATCTCACTGAGGCCTATATCGGCGATTTCTATGTGGGTGGCAATCATGGGTCGATGCTCACCGACAAGACCATAGGCTTGACCTTCCCCTACAACCTGGTGATATACAATCGGTTGATAGGAGGTTCGAACAATGCCAACGTAACCTACAAGGGCGTGACCCATGTGGGCGGCTTGACCACGCCTCTGAGCACGGAGCCTGATCAGAATGGCGACCTCAAATATACCGACAAGGTGTATCTGCAGGTGCTGAGCCAGTTTAAGCCTCTAAAGATATTGTACCCAGTTGAGGGCGACTATAGAAAGATAGCCCTTGTGCCTGACCTGGACTTCCATAAGGAAACTCAGGATGTGTACTTCTCTGAGGGCAAGTGCTCGGTATTTGGCGGCTGTTACAATTCGGGCAAGACTGTGGGCAATATCCACATCGACCTCTATAGCGACTTGGTAGAGGAGTACGACGATGATACTCGCCAGAAGGATATTGAACTGCTGACTAAGTATTTCGCTGAGTCTCTCAAGGACCTTAATGTTGACCTGGACAAGCTTACTGGCGATAATCTGCTGTCGAAGGAGCGCATCATCGTGAATGGCATCGACAAGCTGTCGCGCCGTTCGTTCGCGCTGATTGGCGGCGGTTATGGTAGCAACACTGAGGTGTGGGGCGATATAAAGCTGCATATGCTGCCGGGTCAGTTGCATCCCGATTATACTGAGTACAAAAAAGATGCCGATGGCAATTACATGCTTGATTCCGATGGGAATAAGATAAGAGGTTCTTACAGCACTCCGTCGGCAGCGACCGTGTTTGGCGGTTCGCAGCAGGGCTTGGTGGTAGGCAACACCGAGATTGCGGTGCGCGATGGCATGGTGCTGTCGAATCTCTATGGCGCATCTGAGGCTCGTCCGATGTACGGATCGACACAGATCATCATCGGTTGGCCGCAGTATTACCGCTGCCTGCGCCGCGGACACTTCAAGCTTTCGCGTTCTGACCGATGGAGCAAGGCTGTGAGTGGCTCAGACCGCTGGCTCAATTCTGACAATACCACCAAGGAGGCAGTGCTTGAGGACATCTGGGTGCGCGAGGGCGAATTGATCTCGGTGAACCTGTTCAATACGCTGAACAAGGAGGAGCAGCCTTATCTCGAAGAATCTTCAAATTGGGATGAAAAACTGCTTTGCAATCCGGATAAGGATCCCAGTATAAATGCTTATTTCGAGTTTGTGGATACTGATACGCCTCAGAAATATGCTGACCATAATTCTTCGGCATATGTGGATTTGCACCCAATCACTTGGGATGATATTGACATCTACATTGGCAATGGCAAGAGCCGTCGCGATGGTCGCGAGGAATACTACGCTCATGGCAATGTCTATGGCGGAGGCTTCGTGTCGGCCACTTCGTCGACATCGCTCGCTGGCCAGTACACGGTGAGAAAGTTCAGCAATACCTACAACAACAATTCGCAGAAGGATGCTGATGGCAACACCCTTGACCTTTACTATGGCGGCAACTCGTCGATCATGGTGTGGGACAATATTGAAAACCGCAACCCGAAGAATCCCATCGGTGGTGAAGCCCTGTATGATGAGAATGATTTTGATGGCAATAACAACAAAGGCAGCAAGGCCATCGTCAAAGACCACATCACCATCGGCACCGGCCATTATGTGGAGATTGAAAATCTTTACCCCGGAATGGATATTATGGGCACTTATCTCTTCACCAAAGAAGAGAATGGCAAATATGATTCCACAGGTAGAATATGGACCGAAGGAAGCGGTGATCGCTACAACTATGTGCATCAATCAAGCAAAATCTTAGAGCAGAAAGATATTGATGTGATTCCTACGGATCCCAATATCAAAGTAGGAAAGTATTACGAAATCGAGAGCGACGGCGGCATCTATGGTGGTGGTCGCAAGGTTTACGTAGAAGGTTTCCGCAATTGCGACCTTGCATACTATGGATATGCTGACTATAGTCCCCAATATCCAAAGTTGCTGAATACAGCTCAGCGATTGGACCTCTTCTCGATCACTGACTGCTGTCTTTTCTTCGAAGGTGCGTCGGACTTTACCACCAATACAGTGGATGGTACTAAATACTCTCTAACTCGAATTGGCGAATTGCAAATGCATTCATCGATTCCTAAGGATCAGAAACTGAATCCTGGTACTCGTGGCACTCAGGCGCAGCTCTACAATGTGCTGCATCTTGAGCCTCGTACGCGCAACTACATTGGTTTCTTCCATGATGTGCTGTATGTGGCTGCTCTTACCTCGAGCGAAAGTTTTGATCAGCATTTCCGCGGTGCTAATGGAGAATTTTTCTCAGTAGAGGATTATGGAGATAATGGTAACGAGAATACTACTCTGGATAGCGATGACTGGGATTATGTAAGTCTGCCGTCTCCCTTCTCTTATAAGGATTATAAGAAGAATCGCATTGAGAATTACTATGCTAATAGGAATTTGCCAAACACTGGGTCGAATGGCGAGGATAATCAGGATATAAAAAATAAGACATCGCTTGAATTTGACCAACGCAACATCGGCACTGCCGCCAACATGATTGGTATCAACAATGGCTATACTCTCAAGATCCAAGGCGCCGGAAAGGTAGCTACATATGATACCGAGTATAATATCATATCTACTGAAGATAAAACCTATTTCGGTCCGGTATGCGGAGTGTTTGAAATAAAGCTGATGACACTTGCTATGGATGAAGGAGGTGGTTATATCTATGCGCTGAACCAGCATGATGATCCTAACCATTTCTTGGAAACCACAGGCAATTTCATATTCCCCGGTGCGGCCTATCGAGCTGATACTAAAAATTACAATTATATCTATGATGATTGCTTCCCGATGGGCGAAGGCTGGGATAGTTATTATGGATGGGAGGACAGCGAATCATTTAGCAGTTCGAGTATGGGCCATGGATCGCGAGCCACAATCTCGGTGGATCCTAACCATGGCGATTGCAATGAGGAGCAGGAGGTGCATTATTGGTATGTAAATGGCACGCATTATTATTATAATGTCACCCTTACTGCCATTGCAATGAATACTTCCAATCAGTTTACGCTCAATAACAATGACCAACTTGTATATCTCTATGGAGTAGATAATGGCTCGAAGATATATTTGGAAAATGTAATATGGCAACCAATTACGGATACTCTTGTTACTGATAGTGAAACTGGAGAGATCATATCGGGTTACCAATCGGATTTACAGAATTATGGCAGTGAAGGTGGCATATATAAAAAGGATTATCAGCTATATCTGACAGTAGATAAGGATCCGAGCAAAGCCCATAATCTGGAATCGACTCTGGCTCAGACCGGGTACGTGGTGATGGTACCTCGCGCTGATGGCGAAGGCACGGTAAATCGTGATGAGGATGGAAATTTCATAAATTATGATTTCACTACCTTGGACCTTGTGGCTGGAAGCGTTGACGCAATGAATAATTATTCTACAAGCGGAGAGGGTGGAAATAAGCCTTTGTTGGGCTTCTCCCTTTATGACAATGTGGATAATTCGGGCTCAGTATATTATAATGCGCATCTTGATCAGGATGAAAAGGTGAGATTGGTGCTCTCTTCAAAAAATGATCAAGCGGACTATAAATATACCATCAATCTGACGATTCGTTATTTGCTTGGTCCGACTATTAAGGGTGTGCCGGTAATAGAGAATTGTGCTCTGCCAGGCGAATATATTTATGCCAACGACTTCGGAGTTAAGGTTGAACTCGATGGTGAGAGCATGGCTTTGCTGGGTCATGATTGGATGTTGAGGTATGATAATGGAGAAAGCGAGTCGCTCAATAGTCATACATTGGATACCGATGGCCATATAGCCATCCCGGCCTATCTCTATCGTAATGGCGCTACTATTGAATATCAACTTGTTACGAATGCCGGTAATATTATGGTAAGCGATAGCGAAACACCGATGCAGCTCACTGTGCATAATTATCATCGAATGAAGCCGTATCAGCCTACATCGGATGCAAGTCTGACTCCTAAGATTGAGGACCTGTATCTGACCAAGGGCGCTCGCATCTATATCGAAAATGACGAGGATATGGCTTACTTCTTCGAGTGGCTCAATACCCTACAGAATGCCGCATCTGAGAATGTGAATGTGGACTTGAAGGGCGGTGCTGTGAAGAATCCGCAATATGGCGCTGGCCTCAACATCTATCTGATGGATGATGTGAAGATGCCTGCCTCGGGAGTAATCACGGGCTTGAGATTTGATGGCACATTCCATGGCAATGGCCATTCGATCGACATGGGCGAGAATAAGCAATTCTTAGGCGATAATCGAGGCAAGATCTATAACACAGGTTTCCTTACCGGTCTCGACAAGGAGGATGCCATAGTGTTTGCGGAGAACAATGGCGTGATTGAGAATTGCTTCGTATACAATAAGAAGCGCGATACAGAGCATGGACGCCTGATTGGCGATAACAAGGCTACCACAAGCGTTGTGAATATCTTCTCAACCAATCTGAAGAATGCAGCCGACGGAGTGCAGCAAAAATCATTCGACGACTTTGATTACGGCCAAGTGGCCTACAACCTCAACCGCTTCTATCTGAAGAAGCGCTACAACAAGGCTACCGGCACTGACGATGGCGATATTGTGGCTCCGCTGAAGGATATCTACGACGATGGCAGCTACCGCTATGCCCACTGGCAGAGCCGACCCACAAGCGAGGCGCAGCGCACAGCCGAAGTGCCCAATTACCACGACTACCTGGGCATTCGCTATCCAATCTCTGAGACAGAATATACCGGCACTATCACTGGCAAGGAGGCTTCGATGCATGACGCTGCTCATAAGATCGACACCTCGCGTGCTGCCGACGCTGATGGCAACCTCATCTATGATGAATATGGCCTTCTGAAAGAGGGCATGACCTTCGACCACTACGAACCGATCTTCCCCACCGACTATCTCTTCTTTGGCCAAGACTTGGCTTATGGAAGCCAGGAAGATCCATGGCCGCATGCAATAGCGGAGACAAAGCGCGTGTATCGTGCGTCGGGATTCTATGGCAGCAAGATGGACTATGGCTTCCATTTCAACGAGAAGGCCTATGCTGTGCAGCCTACGCTCACAGGCATCGACTTTGCCGGCATCAGCGATAGCAACCATAACAATGGCGAATACAAGATTGATGACGAAGGATATGCCGATGACTATAAGATCTGGTATGCTCCGGCTCTTGACTTGCCAGATGCGTATGCTACCCCTTCGGTTGAGAATCATGGCATAAAGTCATTCACCACTTCTACTCGTGAACAAACAAGCACGGTTGACTTGGGTGATACCTACGAGCAAGGTCTGGTAAGCCGAAATCTGCTGATATATCGCAAGCCGGATCTTGGGCTGTTCAACGATTGGAAGGAGCAGGAAACTAACAACAGTCTAAATATCTTCGGCCATGTGATTGATTTTGATGGCACTGATGCCTCTACCGAGTACTTCCAGCTCGTGGACAAGGAGGACTTCAACTGTCCGCTTGCCTTCGATGTGACCGAGAAGATTTGGTATGAGCGTGCTCCGGAGGTGTTTGCCACCAAGGATTCTGACGGTTGGGATGGCCTCTGTCTGCCATTCACGGTAAGGAAGGTTTATGGCGTGGCTGATGGCGACGCGATGTACGATCGTGGCGAATTGTCGCATTTCTATGGAGCCGAGGTTGGCAAGGAGAATGTGGAGATTAGCCATGAGTACTGGCTGAGGAAGTTTACAAAGGTAGACAAGGATAAGGCTTATTTTGCTCGTCCCGGGTCGAATGATGACTCGAATGCTCAGGAGAAGCAGTTGTCTACATATCATTACTCGAATACCTATTTCACCGACCTTTACGGTATTGACTACAATAAGGATGCGGATCATTTGGCTCAAGAGTCTGCCAAGGGATATACAAAGGAAGGCATTGATTTCGGAAGCTATCCGATGATTACAGCAGGTTATCCGTATATAGTGAGCTATCCGGGTGAGAGGTATTATGAGTTTGACTGCTCAGGAGAGTTCTATGCTAATAAGTTTAAAGCTGCGGCGGTACCTCAGATCATAACCTATGCATGGGAGCGGGAAGCGAGCGGCTCTACAAGCTTATATGCTTCGTCGACAGATTTGGCTACAGCTGCCAAGCAGAGGATTCCGGTGACTGACAATGGATATGAGCCGGCACGGTTTGTCCATGATCCTTATACTCACACTGGCACTTACATGCATAAGGAGGCAACTTCTCATTTACGACTGCTGGATCCTAACGAGGATACCAATGGCGCGACATTTGAACGCACATCTGGTTATGGGAATGTGATATTGCCATTCCGCAGCTATATGATAGGCAAGGATTCGAAAGATGAGACGATCTATATCTCTTCGCGTGGAGCTGAGGAGGAGATCGAGCCTGGCGAGGATGATGGCGACGCATTCAGCGAGTTGCGCATCTGGGCTGATGGCAGCGAATTGGTGGTTGAGTCGCCGTATGAGGAACCTTTCCATCTCACGGTGTACAACATCAAGGGTCAGGCTGTGCGCATGATCTCTGTAGAACCCGGTGAAAACCGCTACCACGGCTTCTCCCCCGCCTTCTACCTCGTCCACACCACCAAGGTAATGATCAGGTAGGAGAGCGGCGATAGGAGAGCGGCCGATAGGAGAGCGGCTCCATGAGCCGCGGCGGTAGGAGAGCGGCTCCATGAGCCGCGGCGGTAGGAGAGCGGCTCCATGAGCCGCGGCCGGTAGGAGAGCGGCTCCATGAGCCGCGGCTTTATCGGGGCTCACGGAGCCCCTCTCCTATCGGGGCTCACGGAGCCCCTCTCCTAACGGGGCTCACGGAGCCCCTCTCCTAGCGGGGCTATCTCCTAACTCTAAAAATTCTTTAATTATTAACTTTTAAAACTTTACTACTATGGTATTTCTTCCGAGCGATTTCTTGGATCCTAAATCAGTGGTTAGGATCCATGGAAATCGCTTACCCCATTGGCAGCAAGACTTCAAACTCACATTCATCACCATTCATTTTGGTGATGCTCTGCCATTGGTGGTTGTGGAAAAAATCAAAGTTGCAAAGAAACAGTGGCTCAACGTTCATCCTCAGCCCTGGAGTGAACAAGAAAAATTAATATACAAAGAGAATTTCGAGGACTTCTTAGAGAAGTATCTTGATCGGGGCTATGGATGCTCGATAATGAAGGATCAGGAGGTGGCGGTAGAGTTGGAATGTTGTCTAATCCATGACAATGAAAAGAAATATGAGTTGATTAGCTATGTGATCATGCCTAATCACGCCCATGTGCTGGTTAAATTGTACGATGTAGAGATGAGCGAATTTGTGGGAGAGTGGAAGAAATATTCAGCCTTGAGGATGAACAGGATGGTAGGACGACAGGGGCCTCTTTGGCAAGCCGGGTACTGGGATACCATGATCAGAAATCAAGGGCATCTCGATGCGGTGTTGGAGTATATAGATAAGAATTATCGGCAAGGAGGAGTAATATATTATAAAAGAGAGGATCTGGGGTAGGAGAGCGGCTCCATGAGCCGCGGCTGGTAGGAGAGCGGCTCCGTGAGCCGCGGTAGGAGAGCGGCTCCATGAGCCGCGGTTTTATCGGGGCTCATGGAGCCCCTCTCCTATCGGGGCTCGCGGAGCCCCTCTCCTATCGGGGCTCATGGAGCCCCTCTCCTATCGGGGCTCACGGAGCCCCTCTCCTATCGGGGCTCGCGGA
>CAYTXF010000054.1:0-20886 GCA_964440745.1 uncultured Bacteroides sp. | reverse complement strand
AAGTCGGTGAACGGGTTCACGAATCTTTCCTTGCACATTTTCTTCTCTCTTTTTTTTGTTCTGTACCGCAAAGTTAGCAATTTTAATCCACTCCTCCAAATGCCATTGCAAAGCCGGACGGATTTCATCGGCTGCCTGAGGCAATTTGGCGAGGCGGCTTTGCGTTATTGTAATGAAAGCGTTCTCGTTTGTCCGACCCTTATGACAAGAACTATAGGAAAGAATCCGAGCGGGGCGTATCTGGCCCGCATAAGCGGCTCGCCCAACTTCCGCGAGGGGAAGTTCCGCAACCTCAGCCCCACGCCGTTCTTGACCAGCAGGCACGGATGGCTTGGCTCCCTGTGGCGTGCCATCGCAGGACGCTACCAAGAATTTCATTAGACAAAAAGATCATGGCAAACAATGACTACATTCAGGCCAACAAGCGATGGCTGGCCGAAAAGGCAAAGGAGGAGGGTGTCAATGCCCTTCCCAAAGGCATTCTTCGAGATCGAACTGCTTGGCATATCATGCTGGCTGTATGAAAGAGATAATAAGATTTTTGGAGGACCTGAGCCTCCACAACGAGCGCTCATGGTTCAACGACAACAAGAGCCGATACCTTGAGTGCAAGGCTCGCTTCGACGAGTTCGCGGAGGAACTGATTGCCGGAATCCGGCTGTTCGACTGCTCGATCGGCGCCCTTGCGGCCAAAGACTGCACCTACAGGATTTACCGTGACACCCGATTCACGAAAGACAAGACCCCGTACAAAACGCACTTCGGCGCCTTCGTTGTGCCTCAGGGCAAGAAGTCTGGATTTTCCGGCTACTATTTTCAGGTCGGTGCCAGTGAGAAGGGCTATCCCGGAGGCTGCATGCTTGCGGTGGGTGACTATTGCTGCGAGCTCAAAGCGCTTAAGATCCTGCGCGAGGACATTGCAAACGACGACGAAGGCCTTTTCCTCGGCTCCATCGGCAATGCTCGGGGCTTCTGCGTCGATTTCGAGGGAGCCCGCAAGAAGGTCCCGGCCGGCTTTCCGGCCGACCAGCCATGCAGCGATTACCTGTGCCTGCGCCGGTTCTGCCTTGTGAAGGAGCCTGGAAAGGAGTACATGCTTGCTCCCGATCTCCTGGAAAGGGCGTTGGAGGACTTCCGCTGCGCGAAGCCCTTCCTGGACTTCGTCAACCGAGCCGTCGCCTATGCCAAAGAAACATGACAGGCCAGGCCAACTGTTCACTAAAACTTCAAATAGACATTATCCAGATGGAGGAGAAGAAATGGAAGACTTTGTCTTCCGAGTATCTGATAAGGCGCCCGTGGCTCACTGCGCGGCGCGACAAGGTCGACGTGGAGCTGCTCGGCCAGCAGAGCCTGGACAAGTACGATGACCCTCGCTACCTCCATAAAGCGCAGAGATAGTAATATATCAACCCGACACAGAAATTAATTTAGAAGTAAGGGTTGAGAATGATACAGTTTGGCTTTCTCAATCTCAAATGGCTGAATTGTTTGGTACTCAACGCCAGGCTATTACCAAACATCTTAGAAATATCTTCACCTCAAATGAGTTGGAGAAAGAGTCAACTAGTTCCATTTTGGAACTAGTTCGCCAAGAGGGTAATCGTATGGTTAAAAGGTCAGTAGAACTTTACAACCTTGATGTGATAATTTCTGTTGGATTCAGAATTAATACTAAGCGCGGCATACAATTCCTCCAATGGGCAAACAGAGTGCTCAAAGAGTATATGCTAAGGGGCTATGCTGTAAATAATAGGCTAAACCTAATAGAGGAAAAATTTGACCGAAGGCTTTCTAAAACCGAACAGGAGGTGGAGAAATTGAATGAGAAAATGGATTTTTTCATAAAGACTAACCTTCCTCCTTACCAAGGCATTAAAGTATGATTTTGAGTATGAAAATCGACTTTTATATTAATGATTATTAATATCTTAGAATATTATTCCTTTAAATTTGACCATCCCAATGTTTTGATGTTACTTTGCGTTCAAAATAATTTAAAGATTCAACCCTCCGAGGCATCATCGACCTCATGCAATAAAAGTGTATAATTTGAGAATTCACTTGAAAAAGTTTTTTACGAACAATAAAAATTCCCTGATTGTTTACTTATAAATAAAATAATATTTGTACCTTTGCATATTAAAACTAAGAACTATGAGTGAAGCAGAACTTATCCAACTCAATAAGGATCGAAATTGCACGTTGTACACAATCCAATTTGTCACCGAAGACAAAGGCGAGTATATACGCTTTTACAATCGATTCAAAGATGACGCGGTATATAATAGAGATTTGGCTATGATTGCCAAATTTGTGGAAACCATAGCTGAAAATGGTGCATTGGAGCGTTATTTCCGTCCCGAAGGTAAGGTGAGAGATGGAGTCTGCGCTCTTCCCATAGTGAAATCGAAGCTGCGCCTATACTGTCTCCGCTTATCTGACAGCATATTGATTCTCGGTAACGGAGGCATAAAGGAAACGCGCACTTATGATGAAAATGACGAGTTGCGAGGTTATGTAGTTACTCTACAAAACTTTGATCACCTAATAAAGGAAGGTGTAAAAGATGGCACAATAGTCATTACAGAAAACACAATTGATACTGATAAAACCTTTGACTTATGAAAACTGCATTTGAAGAATACAATCAGATTGTAAATTCCATTCCCAAAGAGGTGCATGCCGAGGTAGATATGGAGATGGCGGTTTCCGACCGTATTTACGACCTTATGAAGGCCAAAGGCCTCTCCAAAGCCGATTTTGCTCGTGCTGTTGGAAAAAGACCCTGTGAGATAACCAAATGGCTTAGCGGCCAACACAACTTCACTCTCCGTACTATCGCTATGCTTTCAGTGTTTTTCGGAGAGAACATCATAGCCACGATAAAATAGGCATTCCACTATATAGGTAATATTTTCTAAATGTAGTTGCAAGAACTTGACTTGCAGCTACATTTATTTTATGCCGTTGCCAATTAATATCTATTCTTGCTTAAAAGTGGCCGTAACTTTGTACTGTGAATCGAGAGGTGGATCGCAAGCTCTTAAGATTCTCGACCAATGAAATTGTGTCATCGCTGCATGCGGCACAAAGCTTGAAAGAAAGGGAAGAGAAAATTACCCCTCTTCTCCAAGTTTGGGCAATCAGAAAACGTGACAGACAATCGAGATATGCCGCATGGGCCCACACTCCGCTACGCTCGCGATGGTCCAGCTGCTTCTCGCGCCTCTTAGCGAGCCGGAGGCGACACTCGCAGCTCGTATGTATCCCTAAACTTTAAAAGAAAAATGATTGTCATTTGAAGTCCTTGGGTTAATGCAATTCAAAATCCAACCTTACAAAAGAGATAAGCCTCCTTAAATGGGAACTTATCTCTTTTCTTATAAAATAAGAGTTTAGAGGAATACTGGCTCTTCCCAAATCTTTGGTGCAATTTAAGGTAGTGAAAAAAAATTCCCTGGTAGAGCAGCTGCTCCTTTAACTTGGGTGAACACAAAAGTCGGGGGATTGCAAAGTTACACAATGTTGTGACTTTTGTTGTGACTTTTGCAAAAGAGAAAATCCCAAGCAGTTGATTTTCAACTACTTGGGATTTCTCTGAGTGTCCCCGCAGGGACTCGAACCCTGGGCCCGCTGATTAAGAGTCAGCTGCTCTACCAACTGAGCTACGGAGACATCATTTTTGCCATGGAAGCCGAGTCGCTACTCGACTGCACCGAGGGTTGTCCCTCAAATGCGGTGCAAAGTTACGGCATTTTTCCCAAACCTCCAAATTTTTTACGAAAAAAATTCAAAAAAATTATTTTGGGGTTGATGGACGAGAGATACGAAGAGACGAGAATCTACGAGGAGACGAGAATCTACGAGGGGACGAGAGATACGAATAGACGAGAATCTACGAATAGACGAGAATCTACGAGGAGACGAGAATCTACGAATAACGAGAGGGACGAATTTGAGGAGAGATACGAGAGACGAATTGACGAGAGAGACGAGGAGACGAGGGGGAGGGGATTTAAAATTGGAGGGAGTGGATGAAGGTGGAGATGATGGCCAGGGCAGAGGGGGAGAGAGGGGCCTTTATGGTGGGATATTCTGAGACGGAGCCGGTGGAGCAGGGGAGCATAAGGTGGTTGAGGCCCGGAAGCACCTCAATCTGGAATCCTGGATTGGCTTGAAGAGCGGGAAGGTTAAGGTCGAGCGGCACCTGCGTGTCCTTTTCGCCCATAATCACCAGGGTGGGCACCGCGCACTGTCGGATATCCTCCGCCGGAGAGTCCTTGACGAAATGCGCCAGCCAAGGATTTTCCTTGAGCATTTGAGCCACAGCTTCAAGATTTTTAGCCAAAGCCTGGCAGTACAGATCATTCTTGTCCCAATCTACAGTAAGGGCTGCAGCCATTGCCTCGGGCGGCAGCATGAAGCCCCCGGCATTGTGCACTTCATAAAGTCTGGCCAGAGCCAGGCAATAGCGATCCACATAGGCTTCGGGCACATATCGCTCGGCGAGCACCACGCGATTCTGGGCGATCAGAATGCTGTCGCCACGCACGCCCGGAGGGGCAATCGCCACCACAAAATCCACATCCACAGAAGCGCCGAAGGCAATGGCAATGCGGGCCCCCTCGCTATGACCCAAGGCGCCGATATGCCGGAAACGAGGCTTAAGATATTCGATCTGGGCCAGGGCATCTGAGGCGAAGGTGTCGGTCGTAGCCTGCAGCGCATCGCCCGTAGAGGCACCAAATCCCCGGTCATCGCATCGGAGCGTGGCTATTCCCTGGCTTACCAGATAGTCGGAAATCTCGGCGAAAGGCCGGTGACCCATCACCTCCTCATCGCGGTTCTGGAGGCCGCTGCCAGTAATCATCACCACGATGGGCGTATCCTCAGTCACGCTGACGGGACAGCTGAGCGTGCCGCTAAGCAAGGCATCGCCGGCTGGAATGGTCACCTCCTCAGATGACTGGGCATGAGCCATAATCCCGGCCACGCCCATAGCAAGAAATATAGAAAGAAAGCAGCGCATATGGGTATCTTTGGAAAAAGGGGCACTCCGGCAGAGGAATGCCCCTTGATTATTTGGGTTTGGGAAATATATTAGAGGGAGTCGCGCACGTCGCTGATGGGAGTTTCTTCCTCCACGGGGATGTCCTTGTTGACATTCTTGCAACCCACGAGGCTGTAGAAGAGCAGATAGCCAAGCATGCCCACGATCAGCCAGTAGCTGGCGATGTAGCCTGCGTTGTTGCTGATTACCTGCTGGATCAGAGGCATGATACCGCCGCCGACCACCATCATCATGAAGATGCCTGAAGCCTGGGCTGTGTACTTGCCAAGACCCTCAACGGCCAGGTTGAAGATGCCGCCCCACATTACCGATGTGCAGAGGCCGCAGATCACCAGGAGATAAGCGCTCACAGGCACCTCGGCTCCGCCTGCATAGATGAATTCAGGCACGGGCAGGGTAGAAGTCTTGGGGATGAAGATAGCTGCCATCACCAGGCCGATAGCCACGGCCGACACAGTGATCAGCTGAGTGCGGGTGCTGACCACGCCGCTGATGATCGAGCTCATGAAGCGGCCGCAAAGCATGAGCAGCCAGTATACAGCCACGATGGCGCCACCGATGGCCGATGCCTCGCCGATGATGCCGGCGCCCTTAGGTCCTTGGTCGGCCAGGTAGAAGTTGAGGGTGCCCGGGATGCCAATCTCGATACCTACGTAGAAGAAGATGCCGACAACGCCAAGCACGCAATGGCGGAAGTTCCAAGGCGAGTGGGTGTATTTCACCTTCTTTTCGCCCTTCTTGCGGATGTTGGGTTCGGGAATGTCAACGAAGGAGATCACCACGAAAGCGGCTGCGAACACGCCCATGCCGATCCAGAGCAGAGGAGCCACATTCGACATCGAAGTAGAGGGAGAAAGCACGCCTACCATCACGCCCACGAGCATGGGGGTCAGGGTTCCTGACAGAGAGTTGAGGCTGCCGCCGATTTGGATCAGCTGGTTGCCACGGTTGCCGCCGCCGCCCAGGAGGTTGAGCATGGGGTTAACCACGGTGTTGAGCATGCACACTGAGAAACCGCAGATGAATGCGCCCAGCAGGTACACGATAAAGTTGAAAGGCACAGCGGCTGCGGGATCAGCGCCCACGATGCTTGAGAGCCACTGCACGAAGAGGCCCACGATGCCCACGCCCATTGCCCAGAGGGCAGTTTTCTTATATCCGATTTTCACCAGAAGATTGCCAGCCGGGATACCCATAAATAGGTAAGCGGCGAAGTTCATCATGTTACCCATCATGCCGAGCACGGCATTGCCTTCGAAGCGGTATCCCCAGATTGTGCCGAAGGGAGCCGCCATGTTGGTCACGAAAGAGATCATCGCGAATAGGAAGCACATCGCTATGACCGCTATCCAATTGGTGGATTGTTGCTTTGCTTGTTCCATGGTTACAGCAGTTGCCATTTGTTAAAATGATTGATTGATTTATTATTGTTTTTGGATTTTCTTAGGGGCGGCTATCAATAATTGCGAGGGCCGAAGATGGCGGTGCCTATTCTCACCAGGGTGCTTCCCTCCTCGATGGCTATCTTGAAGTCATCGCTCATGCCCATCGACAGTATGTCGAATCCTCTGAGGTCGGGGGCAATCTCCAGGCAGCGACGCTTGCACTCGGCAATGGCCTGAAAGTCGAGGCGCACGCGCTCGGTATCGTCGGTATTAGTGGCCATGCCCATGATTCCGCAGAGATGGGTGGCCTTCAAGGCTTCGAATCGGCGCTCGCTCATGTATTGGTATATTTCTTCGGGGTAGAAGCCGAATTTTGTCTCCTCCTGGGCCACATGCACCTGCAGCAGCACCCTCGACACGACGCCCGCCTTCACGCTCTCGGCGTCGATGAGGTCAAGCAGATGCTGGGTGTCCACGCTCTCGATCATGGCCACGCGGCCCACCAGAGAGCGCACCTTGTTGGTCTGCAGATGACCGATGAAATGCCATCTCACATCGGCTGGCATCTGGGGGATCTTCGCCAGCAGCTCTTGCTGACGGCTTTCTCCGAATATTCGCTGGCCGGCATTGTATGCCTCCATCAGCTGCTCGACAGGGTGGAACTTGCTCACGGCCACAACCTCCACATCGGCAGGCAGCCATGCGTGCAGCTCGCGTATTTTTTCCGCTATCGACATTACTCTTGAGAATTGCCTATGGTTGTCTCGGCGGAATAGACGTCGAGAATGGGGGTTTCGTTGATCTGGGCGATGTCATAGTCGGCCAGGGTGCCTTTCATGCAGTCCTGGAACTGCTTGAGTGCGCCTTCGAAGTCGGATGCTTGCACCAGGGTCAGCACCGACACCTTCTTCTCCACCGGGGGCTTGCCCAGGGCTGCGGGCTTCTCGTCGATCGTGGTGATCAGCCACTTCACGAGATAGTACTTGTCGCCACTGTCATCAAAGAATATTTCCTGTATCTTGGTGCGCTTTACAGCGCTGATTGAGAAGTCGCCGGATATGTAGGGCTGACGCTCTTTGGTAATGCGAGTTTCAGCTTCGGTGAACGACAGGGCATCGACCAAAAAGGTCTCAGTAACCTTTTTTACCGACGTGCCGTTTTCCTGGAGCTTGTCATAGCGTACCTTACATTCAAACCAATTTGCCATTTCAGTAGTTGAAAAATTGTGTGATTGCTTAATTATTAGCAAAGGTAGTAAAAAGATTTCAAATACTCGATTTTTTTTGATAACTTTGCACAATTTCTCGCCGGAAAGAAGAAAAAGGTAAGGAAGAGCAATAAAAATATTAACCAAAAAGCATAAAGCATCTGAAGCACTATTTGCGCATGATAGGAGCGAGGCTCAAGCCTCGGTGGCGGCGATCGGCCAATGGCGATTTTGTGCGGCGGCAGCGCTACGACATCTCCGTGGTGAACACGGCGTCGCAGGCTCGCGTGTTCCGCGCCAAGGGGCGCCCATGGGGGCTGTTGGCATGCGCCTTAGCCTTGTTCCTGGCCATAGGCGGACTGTGGCTTATCCTGTTCATATACACGCCCTTGCGCAACGTGCTGCCCTTCAAGATGCAGAGCGACCTGCGCGATGAGTACGTGGATCTCAACAGCCGGCTTGACGATGCCAACGATGCGGCGCGCATAAATCAGCAATACATCGATAATGTATGGGCCATCCTGCACGACTCCCTGCCGGAGGCTGAGGCTCCCTCGGCTGCAGAGCCCGAGGCGGTGCCGCTCGACTCGCTGCTCCAGGCCAGCGGCCGAGAACGCAGCTTTGTGGCGCGCTTTGAGAATGCCGAGCGCTTCAATGTGTCGGTGCTGTCGCCCCTGGCAGCCGAGGGCATGACCTTCTATCCGCCCGTGATGGGCATCTCCGCCGAGGACAAGGTCAACGATGCGGGCATCCCCTATATCTGGGCCATGCCCGCAAAGAGTTCGCCCGTTTCTGCCATCTATCGGGGCACAGTGCTCAACACCTATTTCACCACTGGCAAGGGCATCACGGTGGTGATCCAGCATCCCAACGATTTTGTAAGCGAATATTCCGGGCTTGCCGAAAGCTTTGTCACGCGAGGCGACAAGGTGGTGGCCGGATCGCGCATCGGCTTGGCCCAGGAGAAGAGGTATCCCTTTGTGTTCGAACTGTGGCACAATGGCAGTCCGCTGCCTCCTCGCGACTACATATTGATGTAGAAAGGCGAGGTCAGGGCCCGATATTCGGGCGAAGCGATCAATATTTCCTCATTCGAGAGGGGAGCAGCGCGGAAGCTCCACTCGGAAAGCAGGCGCGACGCCGGCTTTGACTGGCTGCTGCGCACCCGGCACAGGCGCACTGGATTTAGGCGCCGCATGGCGGCTTCGTAGATAAGGTCCTTTTCCATTTCGGCGGGGGTGACCATGGCCAGCACGCCCACAGGGCTCAGGCACCGCGCTGCCACATCCATCAGGCTTACCGGGCCAAGCGAATCGGTGGCATGGCGCGCCTTGGCGCGAGCCTGGCATGGCGACTGCAGAGCGCTGGTGAAGTAGGGGGGATTGCTGATGATGAAGTCGTACTTTTCGGGACTGGTCCACGGCAAGGCATCGGCGCAGGCCGCTTCCAGGCGCTCGCTCCAGGGCGATGCGTCGAAGTTGAGGCGCGCGCAATCGCAGGCCGCGGGGTCGATCTCCACGGCAGTGATCAGGGCCTCGGGGTTGCGCTGGGCGCAGATCAGACTTAGGAGGCCCGAGCCGGCGCCGATGTCGGCTATGCGGCGCGCCTGCTCCACCGAGGCCCAAGCCCCAAGCAGCACGCTGTCGGTGCCCACCTTCATGGCGCATCCGCTGTCATCGATATGGAATTGCTTGAAACTGAATGACATGACAGAAATCAAAAAAGCCATCCGCGACGGGATGGCTTGATGTGTTGTAATCTTTAAGCGAGCAGCTTGCGCTATGCTTACTTGCGGATACCAAGCTCTTTTTGAGCGATGATGGCGCGGTAGCGGTTGATGTCTTTGCGCATCAGGTAGTCGAGCAGGCGACGACGCTTACCTACCAGCATCTTAAGAGCGCGTTCGGTTGTATGATCTTTGTGATTTGACTTCAGGTGCTGAGTCAAATGAGCGATACGGACCGAGAATAATGCAATCTGAGCTTCAGGTGAGCCAGTGTCAGTCTTGCCCTTACCGTATTTCTCGAAGATCTCTGCTTTCTGTTCAGAATTTAAATGCATTCTTACAAGATGTTAGGTGGTTAGAAAAATTATGTTGTCAATTTTGACGGTGCAAAGGTACGAATTTTTTTCCACATGACAAATACCGAATGACAAATAAATGAAAAATTCTGTTGAATTTGACTTTAATTTGTTGTGTGATGTGCTAATCCCATCCTCACAAACTTATCTGTATCTGAGCCATAACATGAGGAAACGGTTATAAACCGAGACGGCACCTCGATTATCCAGTAAAAATTCTGAAGAAAGCAGACTTTTTATACAGCTTTTGACAGTGGATAAGGCTGGGAGCGAGTGCTTTTGGATAAAATCAGACGATTGTGGATTAGTCACCTCTCCTTCTTTGGCTACTGCTGTGAGCACTCTTTGCTGCTGAGTGGTGCATGTGGAGAAATAGGCATACATGTTATCGTCCTCCTCCCGAAGAATGCGCTCAAGGGTAGTTCTTACAGTTTGTTCGGTGATGTTCTCTTCGCTCCATTCGTACAACTTATTGAGCCAATATTGAATGTACCAGGTATGCCCCATTACATTGTCATAGAGGTAATGAAAAGCCTCGCGCTCGATATTGATTCCCTTTTGTAGGAAAAGGCGAGAGGCAAATTCGTAATACGATTCTTCGGGAATTTGTTTTAGAGACAGGGTTTGGGTTGATTGATAGAAAGGTCGAGATGGCAGGATAAACATCTCTTGCATCATGTGCTGTCGGCTCCCTGAAAATACAAAATTCACATTTGGCATGAACTGAATGTAGCTTCTAAGGAGGCCTTCGATGCCCTTTTCTGGATACTCTGTAATCTGTTGAAATTCATCAATGGCCACAAAGCATCGCTTTCCGCTATTCTTAAGGTAAGCCATTAGTTCTTTAAGAGTATGTTCCTCTTCACCTGGACGAAGATCGATAGCTATTTTGGGAGCTCCAGTGAGAAGATCGGTCTCAATTACAGGCCGAAAGCTTCCAAATGTCTTGACAACCTTTTGTAAGATCTTATCAAATTTTGAATCTAATGATCCTATGATTTCTGCTCCTAACACCTTTACGAAGTCTCTTAAAGATTGAGTGTAAAGGATATCAATATAATATGTGACAATCTCAGGATTAGAAATCTTTAGTTGATTAAAGGCATGCCGAATCAGACCTGATTTGCCCATCCTGCGAGGGCTTATCATGGTCACATTCCTGCCATTCTTTAATGCCGAGATCAGCTCTTGGGTCTCTTTTTCTCTATCGCAGAACAGCTCAGGGCTCTCGTACCCCTCCACAATAAAGGGATTCTTTATTTCAGTATCTGATTTGGTAGTTGAATCCATATCCAAAAATCCTTAATTAGATACTGCAAAATTACAAAATTTTTCTAAAATCGCGAAAAGTTCGCGGCGAAAAGTTCGCGGCGAATTTTTCATTTATCCCACTGCTCCCATAGGTCAGCGGATGAGTTGGCGGAGCAGGGGGATGGGGTTGTGGAGGGCGATGCAGAAGCGGCGACGGCGCTTGTCGTAGAAGAAATTGCCCTCGAGCTCCTCGACGATGTCGCGCACATTGACGCGCTCCTTGCCGTTGTCCTCATCGCGAGCGAAAATCTCGACGCGGTATTTTTTCTTCTCGTTGGGCTGCCAGTACAGGTCGACAGCCAAGTTAAACACCAGATGGTCAGTGTACAGGCATCGGGCCCCGTAAGCCATGATCGGGCGCCACTGCATGGTGTCGATCTCGATCTCCTGCTGCTCCACAAACCATCGCATCACCTTCATCTCATAGTCGTAGAATCCCAAGAAAGGCGGACAAGGCCGGAAGATCTGGCGCTTGCGGCAATTGTCGAGCAGATGGTCGCGCTTTACGAGGAACCAGAAGGGATACGACTTATCGTTGAAGCGCTCGATGCATTGGCTGAAAGCCTTCTGGGCGCTTTCGCTGAAATTGTGGCAGCGGTCGATCAGTTGGCGTATCAGACCCGGGGCTGACAGCATCAGTCGCTGCCAGTCGAAATCGTACCAGCACAGGGTCAGCATCGAGTCGCCGCGCCTTACGATAGGATACTCCTGATGGCGGATGCTGAGCAGGGTGCGGCGGAGCAGGTCGAGCTCAGGACGCTTGTCAATGTCATTGCCCCAGAGGTCGTAGATGGCGTCGACATACCGGCGCAGCACCAAGGCCGGGTGCTTGCCCTCCTCATTGCCCTCCTTGCCGCAGCTCCACACTATCAGACGCGAGGCGCGGCCATTGAGCAAGGGATGAGCCTGAGCGCGGTCGAGGATGTCCTCGATCTCCTCGCGGCGATCGAGATTCGATTCGATGAACTGCAGCTTGCTGCGTTCTTCCTCGTTGATGATCTTGCCCGGCGCATGTTTCGAATGGAGCAGACTCAGGATATCGGGTGCCGACATGCGATCGACCATGTCGCGAGCCAGCGAAGTATCGTCCTTGCCCGGCTTTTGATATCGGGCCAGATTGCTGAGCAGTTGCCACAGGCGTGCCACATCCCGGTCAGAGGCCTGGTCTCCGAATTTTAATATGTAGTCGATGCAGGGATAGGCTGCGAAGCCCAAGCTGAGGCTTACGGGCACAGTATAGCTGCTGCCTAGCGATGCCACGCTGTCGCAAAGCCTTACCCAAGCGCGGAAATAGGCCCAAAGGCTGTCGATGGAGAAAGCCTTGGGAGTGTCCAAGGCGCTGAGATAGAAGCACAGAAAATCGTCGAGCGAATGCGCTTTGCGATGGCGCCAGAACCAATCCTCCATTTTATTCCACCTTTCGGCGCTCTCCTGAGCCTCTGGCTCCCAAGCCATCGACAGCGCGCGGATGTTTTGCGAAAACGTAAGTGGAAGCCCTGTGGTATTGATAGTCAAGAACATGGCCTCGGCATCGGTGCGATTGCCCAGGTCGCAATACAGGAACGATAGCTCATGGGCCACGAAATGCGAGAAGCGCGCCCAATCCCAGTCGTCGTAGCGCGCGGCTGCGGCCTCCAACACATCGTCGATCATGCGGATGGCATGGATGAAGCTCTGCACGGTAGGGTCGCTCGCGTAGTCGGGATAATACCAGTCGCTGCGCTCGAGCTGAGAGAGGCGTCCGTCGCGGTTGAGGAAAAACCGGGTGACCAGATCCGACATGAAATACAGGGCTTCGCGGCGCGCTTGGTACAGGAGCTTTGGCTCGCGGTCATCGATGAGGGCGTAGTCACTGATCAGCAGGCGGCGCATCTCCTCGGAAGGCACTCGGCGGTAGAGCATGCCTAAGAGCAAATACAGGGTGGTAAGGCGCTGCTGGCCGTCGATGATATGCAAGTGGCTTGAATGCTGAGGATTCTCATATCCATATAGGAGGCCCAGCACATAAGGCCTCTCGGTAGCGTAAAGATACACGATGCCCTGCACGAAGGCCGAAGCCTGGTCGAGGGCGAAGGGGAATCTCTGAGGCAGCGACGGATCGGTGACAGTGCCCCAGCAATAGTCGCGCTGCATGTCGGGAATCACCAGGGTGATGCTGCTGCCGAACAAGTCGGTCAGATTGTAAGTCTCCGACGACAGATTGTGCTGCTTACTTGTATCCATAGTATCGCTTGAGATTCTTGAGAGTGAGATTATAATTGTCGATGATCGACTGAGCGGTCCAGGCATTTCCGGCAAACACGCACACGCTGTGGAGCAGGTTGCGGCTCTTGAACACTCCCAGGTCGCCCGGGGTGAGAAACATTATCTTCTTCTCGTCGAACATGGCGTTGCCAAAAGCCGCATTGTTGTTGCCGTAGAGCAGCACCAGATTGCCTATGCAGTGCTCCGACAGTTGCACGCCGTCGTGGTTGACTATGTCCTCGCGGCTCAGATAGTTGGGGTCGGCCATGATCTTGGGCAGCGGTATGCGGATGGGGTTGTCGTTGCCGTCTAGTATCTCGCCTCGTGCTCCTCGGTGCCATACCTTGCTCTTGCTGTAGATGTGCTCGAGGCTGCGATTGTTCCAGATCGAGAAGTCGAACTTGCGGCCCAGCTTAATGTCCTCGTCGATATTGAGGCGCAGCAGCAGGTTGAAAAGATCCTTCTTAGCCTCGCTGTGATAGACATCAGCCATGCTCAGCGATGCCAAGAGGTCGTCGAATTTTGCCAGGGGCGAGTCGCCACGCTGTATCTCGCTGAAGTCCATGCCCAGGAATGACAGTTTGTAGACCTCTTGGAGCATGTCGTCGTTCATCGACAGATCCACGAAATAAGCGTAAAGGAATGAGTACGCCTCCTTTTGGTTCTGCAGGAGCAGGATGGCGCGGATGCGGTTGAAAGTGGCAGGATCGTTGAAGGCTGCCTCGAAGTGAGCCTGGATTTTGCGAACTTTGTAGTAGAAATGCTTGGCTGCATGGTAAGGCTTGGTGTCCTGGCGGTCGATGTAGCGGCGGAATTCCTCGTAGCAAAGGGGCTGGGCTATGTCTTCGTCGCTGTCGCGCAGAGCCAGGCGCAGGAGCAGGTCCATCGGCGTGGTGGAGAGACCGGAGTAATATTCTTTGACAGCGTCTTCGTTCCACCACCGCGCCCAAGCCTCCCACTCGTCGGCATAGCGAGCGCGCAGGGCTGTCAATTCCCAGTCGCTGGCATTGGGCTGTTGGGGGTCGCTGGCCATGCGCATGATGTCGGCCTTGATGATATCAGCTGGCATCATGGGCAATTTGCTGCCGTTCAGCATCTTGTAGGCGCCGATGGCAAATGAGGAATCCTCCAAGATCACGCAAAGGAAGTATACCCGGTCGAGCACCCAATCGATGCTCAGTTGCTGAGGGTCGGGGAGCATGCTCTCGAGTGTGCGCACTGTCTTTTTGAAATAGTACACATCCTCGCAGGGCTCCTCGGCCAATTCTTTGGCTGATGGCAGTCCTTTTTGATCAATCCAAATCTGCGCCAAGGGTCGGCAATCGTAGGTAAGAGTGATGTTCTCTCCCTTGTAACCTAAGTATTTGAGCAGGATGTGGAGATAGACCAGGCGCTGCTGGCCGTCGACCAATTGATAATTGTCGCCATTTTTTGCCAATGCGATGCCTTGAAGAAAGAGGCTGTCGCCATTTTCCTGGGCCTGGATCAGGCACCGGGTGAGATTGACAGCCGCGTCCTCTTTGTCGGGCTCTGGCTTGCCCCACACATATCGCCGCTGATAAGTAGGAATCCTGACCTTTCCGGCGGTCATCTCAATCAGTTGCCTCAATGTAAGCGTCATTTCTATTAGGCTTTTCTAACGCAAAGTTAGCGTATTTTAAATTAAAACGTATCAACCCCCTATTAAGTTTTGACAAATAGGCCAACACTCTCTACTTATCTGCCCAAATAGGGAAGCAGGCTTACAGGCGGCCGCGCAGATAGGCTATGGCGTCGGCCTGTACCTTGGAGCGAAGGCACAGATTGACAAGGAAATAAGCCGCGCCCCCCAAGGCAACTTGCGCGATCAGGATGCAGATGGGATGCCAGGGCAGGAAAAGCATCCAATACAGCAGCGCGGCGATTGGCGCGGTGATCAGGATATAGGGAGCATTGTCGAGGAGGAATCTCCAGGCCGATGCTCCGCTCAGGCGGCATGCCCATATCAGATTGAACACGAACGCTGCCACGGCAGCCAGGATCTGGCCCCAAAGCATGATTTCGATGCCAAGCACGGCGCTGTGCATTCCTGCCCAACTTTCTATCCCTAAGTAGGGGAATGTCAGGCAGAGAGCGGCCAAGGCAATGCCGTCGCGCAGGATCTCCATCACGAATATTTTTTGCGAATGGCCCAGGGCAAGCATATAGTTGGTGTACAGGCCTGAGAGCACAGTGAAGATGCCGCGCACGAGCAGCAATTGGAACAGCGGGATCGACAAATCCCACTTCTCACCGAAGAGCACGTGGAAAATGGGAGCAGCCATCACGATCAGGCCGATCATGGCGGGGAACAAGACATAAGCAGTCACGCGATTCATCTTGTGGCAGAGGCGCCGGAAGCGGTCGGGATCGTCCTGCGCTGCCGACAGCGGGGGCAGGAAGGCTGTGGTGAGGGTTTGCGACAGCGATGTGATGCCCATCTTGCTCCACTTGTCGCCCTGGGTGTAGTAGCCTAACTTCGCCATTCCCAACTGGTTGCCCACCAAGAATGAATAGATGTTGAGGAAGACAGTGTTGAGAAATGATGTGAGCATCATGCCCGAGCCTACCTTGAAAAATGATTTGAGGGCTGTCCAGGAAAAGTCAAGCACAGGCAGCCAACGGCTTGTGCACCAAAGGATAATTGATTTGAAGGCTGAGTTGGCTATTGACTGTGCCACGATTGCCCACACTCCGAATCCGGCAATGGCCAAGGCTATGCCTATGATGCCGCCGATGGTCAGCGAGGCCACATTGGCCACGGTGACCGGGCGCAGGTTCATGCTCTTGGTGAGCTGGTTGACCTGGACGATGGCCGAGGCATTGAGGGGCATCGTGATGAAAATGGCGCGAGAGATGTCGATCAGGCGCTCGTCATGCTTGAAGCAGTCGGCAATCAGCGGGGCGCACAGCCATAATATAATGTAAAGCGCCACAGAGATGCCAAGGTTGAACCATAGCACCGAACTGTAGTCGAGCCTCGACGGGCTCTTGCGTTGGATAAGAGCGAATGAGAAGCCGCTGTCGACGATTATCGCGGCAAAGGCCTGGAATATGAGTGCTGCGCCTACGAGACCGAACTCGTCGGGGGTGAGCAGGTTGGCAAGCACAATGCCTGTGACCGCATACAGGGCTTGCGAGGCGAAGCGGTCGATTGCGCTCCATTTGACCGAGCGCGCTGTCTTTAGCTTGAGAGATTCAGGCATTTCAGCCTATCATTCAGCAATGTGGTCGACCTTCACGCCCAGACCGCGGTTCTTGACCGACTCAGGGTTGCCTTTGTAATAGACATGGCCGCTGCCAGTGCCTACCACGGAGAGGCTCTCGGTGACCCAGCAGTCGATATCGCCTGTGCCGAGCATCACGGCCTTCACCTTGGCGGCCTCAAGCTGAGCAGCTTCGATCGATCCGGTGCCCATATTGGTGTACTTGGCGCTCTGAGCCTTGCCAGAGAGGAAGAGATGGCCGTTGCCGGTCTCCACTGCAGCTTCGATCTTGGTGCTGTGCACATCCTTCATCACTATTTCGCCATTGCCGATAACCTTGGCTTTGAGTTCGGCTCCCGGATTCGAGCGTGCGATGGTGATGGTAGAGTCTCCCCAGTTGGTCACCTTGGTCAGGGCCATTGAGTATATCGTCACGGTCGGCACCACAGGTATTGGCTGATCATGGATAAGCTCGATCTTAAGCTTGTTTTTGTTGTTGGAGAATGTGAAGGCAGATGTGATGGAAGCCGGAGCTGTGAATGTGGCATAGCCGGCCGAATCAGTAGATGCTTTGTACACGACATTCACATTGTCGGCGACAGTGAATTCGGTGAACTCGCCTACCTTGAGGCAGTAATCCTTGGTCTGCGCCCAGCTGAGGACGGCGATACAGGAGAAAACGAATGTAAGGATTTTACGCATCATATATGGTATGGTATGGATTTAAATGATTTCCTGGTAATGCAAGTACACATGGTCGATGATGTCCATCAATTCTTGCTTGGTGTTGGCGCGGAGCATGGCTATGCGCGTGTCGCGAAAGTTGGGAATGCCCTTGAACAGGGGGCACACTGCCAAGTGGCGGCGTATGTGCAAGATGCCCCGGTATTCGTCGATACGGTCGATGCTCTCGTCGATTTGGCGCTTCAGGCATTCGAATTTCTGCAGGCGCGTCAGTTCGGGGCCCGCTTCCTCCCCGATTAGGGCGCGCTTGAGAGTGCGGAAGATCCAGGGCGCTCCTATCGAGGCTCGGCCTACCATCACTCCATCGACCCCGTAGCGGCTGAATGCGGCTTTCAGCGACTCGCCGTCGGCGATGTCGCCATTGCCGATTACCGGAATGGTAAGGCGCGGATTTTCCTTCACTCGAGCAATCATCTCCCAATCGGCATTGCCAGTGTACATCTGGCTGCGGGTGCGGCCATGCACTGTGAGGGCCTGGATGCCGCAGTCCTGGAGCTGCTCGGCCAGCTCCACTATGATCTTGCTGTTGCAATCCCATCCCAAGCGGGTCTTCACGGTCACTGGAGTGTCTACGGCCTTGACCACTGCGCGGGTGATTTCCAGCATCTTGGGCACATCCCGTAGGAGTCCGGCTCCGGCGCCCTTGCCAGCCACTTTTTTCACCGGGCATCCGAAGTTGATGTCGATGATGTCGGGGCTCGCTTCTTGGGCTATGCGGGCAGCCTCGGCCATTGGCTCCGGCTCGCGGCCGTAGATCTGTATGGCTGTGGGCCTCTCGGCTGGGTTGATGGCGAGCTTGCGCGTGGTGGCGGCAATGTTGCGTATCAGGGCTTCCGAAGAGATGAATTCAGTATAAGTCATGTCGGCTCCCATTTCCTTGCAAATCAGGCGGAATGATGCGTCGGTGACATCTTCCATGGGAGCCAGCATCACAGGCTGAGGCCCTAACTCAACATTGCCAATGCGCATTTTCAGTTGGGATTGGTTTCGTAATAGGGAATGTCTACCAGGCTCATGTTAAACTTGAGAGCCGAGTAGGGGAGCACGCTGCTTGTGGTTGACACTCCGTAGCCTTGGGTGTATGGGATCACCACCTCGGCGGTGTCGCCGCAGCGCATGTCCTGCAGGGCGATGGCCCAGCCCTCGATCACCTCGTTGCACTTGGTGCGGAAGATGCCGGCGCCATAGGTAGTCTGCAGATACGACGAGTCGATGGGCGTGCCCTCGTAGTAGGTGAGGTAGTAGCGCGTGTCGACCGTGGAGGTATAGATCGGCGAGAGGTTGCCCTCGGTGAGGGTGCGGTCGTTGAAGTAGTGGATAAGCACGTAGCCTGCCGGATTCCACGATGGGATCAGTGTCTTGAAATAAGGCGTGCCGTCGGCATTAGTGCGCGCCTGCTGCTCGAGCAGCCACGCATCGTTCTTCTCTTTCCACTCGGCGTAAGCCTCGGAGATGGTGGTGTCGTCGCTGTCGCCGCATGCGGGCAGCAACCAGGCGACAACCATCATCAGCAGTAATAATATTGGTAACTTCTTCATTTATATATTTCAGTTTTCCTATTCAGTAGGGGGCTGGCGGGGCGCTCTCTTATGCAAGCTTGCGCAGCAGGCTGTTGAGGCTCACGCTGTCGTGGATAAGCTTGTGGAGGTCGGCAATGGCCACTCGCTCTTGCTCCATGCTGTCGCGATGGCGCAGTGTCACTGTATTGTCCTCGAGAGTCTGATGGTCCACGGTGATGCAGTAGGGGGTGCCTATGGCATCCTGGCGGCGATAGCGCTTGCCGATCGAGTCTTTCTCGTCGTAGTGGGTCGAGAAGTCGAATTTCAGGTCGTTGACGATTTCGCGAGCTTTCTCGGGGAGTCCGTCCTTGCGCACCAGCGGCATCACGGCGCACTTCACGGGAGCCAGCGGAGCGGGCAGGTGGAGCACCACGCGGCTGTCGCCGCCGTCGAGCTTCTGCTCTTCGTAGCTGCTGCAGAGCACGCTCAGGAACATGCGGTCCACTCCGATCGATGTCTCGATCACATAGGGGGTGTAGCTCTCGTTGAGCTCGGGATCGAAGTACTGGATCTTCTTGCCTGAGTATTTTTCATGCTGCGAGAGGTCGAAGTTGGTGCGGCTATGGATTCCCTCCACTTCCTTGAAGCCGAAGGGCATCTCAAATTCGATGTCGGTGGCTGCATTGGCATAGTGGGCCAGCTTCTCGTGGTCGTGGTAGCGGTATTTCTCATCGCCAAGGCCCAGGGCTTTGTGCCAGCGCAGGCGCCATTCTTTCCAGTAGCGGAACCATTCCATCTCTTGGCCTGGACGCACGAAGAATTGCATCTCCATCTGCTCGAACTCGCGCATGCGGAATATGAACTGGCGAGCCACGATCTCATTGCGGAATGCCTTGCCGATCTGGGCGATGCCAAAGGGTATGCGCATGCGGCCCGTCTTCTGCACATTGAGGTAATTGACAAATATGCCTTGTGCTGTCTCGGGACGCAGGTACACTGTCATGGCGCCATCGGCTGTGGAGCCCATCTCGGTTTTGAACATGAGGTTGAACTGTCGCACCTCAGTCCAGTTCTTTGTGCCGGAAATCGGGCACACGATGCCTTCGTCGATGATGATCTGGCGCAGGCCTTCGAGGTCGTTGGCGTTCATGGCGTCGCTGAAGCGCTGATGCAGGGCTTCGCGCTTGGCTACATGCTCCAGCACTCGGGGATTGGTCTTGCGGTAGAGGGCCTCGTCGAAGCTGTCGCCAAATTTCTTGGCAGCCTTGGCCACTTCCTTGTCGATTTTATCGTCGATCTTTGCTATTTGTTCTTCGATGAGCACATCGGCGCGATAGCGCTTCTTGGAATCGCGATTGTCGATAAGCGGGTCATTGAAGGCATCCACATGGCCCGATGCCTTCCATATGGTCGGATGCATGAATATGGCGGAGTCGATGCCCACAATGTTTTCGTGGAGCAGGGTCATAGCTTCCCACCAATAGCGCTTGATGTTGTTTTTGAGTTCTACGCCATTCTGGCCGTAATCGTACACTGCGCTCAGGCCATCGTAGATTTCACTCGAGGGAAAGACGAAACCGTATTCCTTGGCATGTGAAACGATTTTCTTAAAGACGTCTTCTTGTTGTGCCATTTTCTTAGTTATAGTTTTCTTTTCATTGAATTTAGCTGCAAAGTTAAGAAAAAATCCCTTTTTCCACAATTAATAATAGCAAAAGGGAAATAATTAAGAGACATTTTGTGACCAAAGACGGAAAAAGCGGGAAAATCCTTCGGTCCTAAATGTCTGATTGCATTCATCTGAAACTGGTTGACTCAAAAGTGTTACAAAAAGTACGCGTCCCCATGTAACATTGTATGAAACAACCCCTAACGGGGTTGAAGGCTGAGAGTGAGGACTTTTAGGCTATGCGAAAGAATCCCTATGGGATTCCTGAGACCGAAAATAATATGTTTTTATTAAAAAAATGCTAAAAATTTTGTAAATAGGGAAATAGGCCTGACTTCGACACTTTTTGATACTCTAAAAACCCAATAATTGATAATCAAGTAGTTGCAAAATTTTATTGGGTGATTTGGGTGACGCACGAAATTTTCGTACCTTTGCGTATGTTTG
>CAYTXF010000053.1:0-20927 GCA_964440745.1 uncultured Bacteroides sp. | reverse complement strand
ACCCTGCTCGGGTACTAAGCAACTAAAATGGGTGACGCATTGTCGAAGTCAGGAGAGCGGCAGCCCATTATTCATTATGACTAAATAACCGTAACTATTATTTATTATTCATTATTCATTATTAATTATTCATTATTCATTATTCATTATTAATTATTAATTATTAATTATTCATTATTTATGTCAGCGAGCCAGAGGGCGGCGGTGGCGTCGGAGGGCATGCGCCAGTCGCCTCGGGGCGAAAGGCAGACACTGCCGACCTTGGGGCCGTCGGGCAGACATGAGCGTTTGAATTGCTGCTGGAAGAAGCGCCGATAGAATGTGCGCATCCACTTGAGGATCTCCTCCTCGGAAAACTGTCCCTGGAAAGCCACCTTGGCCAATGCCAACACTCGGCGCGGCGTGAAGCCGTAGCGCAGCATGTAGTAAAGGAAGAAATCGTGGAGTTCGTAAGGACCCACCAAGTCCTCGGTCTTCTGAGCGATGTTGCCGCCCTTGTCGGCCGGCAATAGCTCCGGACTGATTGGGGTGTCGATGATGTCGAGCAGAGTGGCCCGGCAATTTGCGAAGGCTGGTTCTTGGGCGAAGTACCCCACCAAATGGCGCACGAGCGTCTTGGGAATGGAGGCATTTACGCCGTACATCGACATGTGATCGCCATTGTATGTGGCCCACCCAAGAGCCAATTCGCTGAGGTCGCCTGTGCCAAGGACGATGCCTCCCGTCTGGTTGGCCACATCCATCAGAATCTGAGTGCGCTCGCGAGCCTGTGAGTTTTCATACGTTACATCCCTCACCTCGGGATCATGCCCAATGTCGGCAAAGTGCTGAGCCACAGCGTCGCCAATAGGAATCTCGCGCATAGTGATGCCAAGCTGCTCCATTAGAGCCACCGCGTTAGACTTAGTGCGATGCGAAGTGCCATAGCCCGGCATAGTGATGCCGATTATTCCCTTTCGGTCAAGCCCCAGACGGTCGAAGGTTTTTACGGCCACCAATAGAGCCAGCGTGCTGTCAAGGCCGCCGCTGATGCCTACCACGAGGCTCTTGCAGCGTATGAAATCAAGGCGCTTGGCCAAGCCGGCCGCCTGGATGTTGATGATTTCGTCGCAGCGCTCAGCCATGGCTTCCTCCCCCTGTGGCACGAAAGGCAGGGGCGACACCGTGCGCAACAGATTGTCATTCTTGTGGCCGGTATACAGCTTAAGGGTCGAGTGATACTCTACGCCCTCGCGAGTGGCACAATCGTCGAATGTGCCCATATGCATGCGATCGCGCTCGATAGCTTGAATGTCAATGTCGGTAATCACCATCTGCGGCTGCGACTGCCAGCGCTTATTGACAGCCAAGATCTTGCCCGACTCTGCGATGATGGCCTTGCCATCGAAGACCAGATCGGTCGACGACTCGCCATATCCCGCGCTCGCATAGACGTAGCCGCAGAGGCATCGTGCCGACTGCTGACGGATCAGATCCTTGAGATAGTCGTATTTACCAATCAGGTCATTGCTTGCCGAAAGATTCACAATCACCTGAGCGCCCTCCAAGGCCAAATGACAGCTCGGTGGCACCGGCGCCCACAGATCCTCGCAGATTTCAATGCCCACATTCACGCCATCGATCTGTACCAAAGGCTCATTGACATGCCATATCAATGAGTCGCCTAACTGAAAGTGCAGTTCGGGCACAGGGAATTGGCAAAGGTCATTGGAAATCTGCGGATTGGTGCCAGTCCACCAACGCTTCTCATAGAATTCGTTGTAATTTGGCACATAAGTTTTGGTGACAAGGTTCGCAATATTGCCATCTTGGATCATCCAGGCGCAATTGTATAGTGCACCTCGCAATCGAAGAGGAGCGCCAACGACGATGGCGCAACTGAAATCCTCGACCGAGGCCTTGAGCAGGCGGTCAATGCCGCGAAGCGCGCCCTCGAGCAGGGTGCGGTTATGGAATAGGTCGCCACATGTGTAACCAGTAACGCACATCTCTGGGAAAACGGCCAAGCTTGCGCCCTGGGCATCAGCATCCTTAGCCAAGGCGATGATGCTGTCGACGTTGGTGTCGACCCCGGCCACGCTGACCTGCGGCACACAAGCCGCCACTCTGAAAAATCCTTCCATCTTGATGGGGTTTAGGGTGTGAACAATCTGAGGAGATAGCGCAAAATTAATGAAAATATTCGTGATTGGGGAGATTTTGACATAGGTTTTTTATGCTTTACTTGTATAGGTCGGCGAATTTTGCTAACTTTGTTGTTTGAATATTATAGAAAAGCCACAATGGATTTCAGATTAGAATCATCATACAAGCCCACTGGCGATCAGCCGCAAGCAATCCAGCAATTGGTGGAAGGGGTGCGCGAAGGCGCCCCGGCCCAGACCCTGCTTGGCGTCACCGGTTCGGGCAAGACCTTCACCATGGCCAACGTGATCCAGGAGGTCAACCGCCCAACCCTGGTGCTCAGTCACAACAAGACGCTGGCCGCTCAGCTCTACAGCGAGTTCAAGACATTCTTCCCCAACAACGCCGTGCAGTACTTCGTGAGCTATTACGATTACTATCAGCCCGAGGCCTACATACCGTCAGTGGACAAGTACATCGAGAAGGATCTGATGATCAACGATGAAATCGATAAGCTGCGACTTGCCACCACTTCTGCCCTGCTCTCTGGGCGCAGGGATGTGATTGTGGTATCGTCGGTAAGCTGCCTCTACGGCATCGGCAATCCTGAGGACTTCCACGCCAGCATCGTGCCTATCAAGGTGGGCCAAAAGATCAGCCGAAACGAGTTTCTGCGCAAGCTGGTGGCCTCGCTCTACAGCCGCAATGAGGTGGAGCTGCAGCGCGGCAACTTCCGCGCCAAAGGCGACACAGTAGACATCCGCCTTGCCTACGAGGAAATAATACTGCGAGTGGTGTTCTGGGGCGACGAAATCGAATCCATCACTACGCTCCACCCTGTCGACAATGTGAGCCTGGGGAAGCACGACTCGTTCAACATCTTCCCGGCAAACATCTTCGTGACTACTCCGCAGCGCCAGGCCTCGGCTGTGGCGCAGATTCAAATCGATCTGGGCAAGCAGGTGGAATATTTCAACAGCGAGGGCAAGGAGCTCGAGGCCAAGCGCCTCTACGAACGCGTGACCTACGATGTAGAGATGATCAAAGAGCTCGGCTATTGCTCGGGCATAGAGAATTATAGCCGCTATTTCGACGGCCGCTTGCCGGGTAGCCGGCCATTCTGCCTTCTCGACTATTTCCCGAAGGACTTCCTTACGATCATCGACGAGAGCCATGTGACCATACCGCAAATCCGCGCCATGTACGGCGGCGACATATCCCGAAAGATGAATCTGGTGGAGTATGGTTTCCGCTTGCCCGCAGCAATCGACAACCGACCGCTTAAATTCGAGGAGTACGAGAGCCTGACGCCTCAGACCATCTATGTGAGCGCCACACCTGCCGACTACGAGCTGCATCGCAGCGAGGGCGTGGTGGTGGAGCAGCTGATACGTCCTACCGGCTTGCTCGATCCGAGAATCGAGGTGCGCCCGTCAATGAACCAGATCGACAACCTGCTCGAAGAGATACATCTGCGCATAGAGCGAGGCGAACGCACCCTGGTGACCACCCTGACCAAGCGCATGGCCGAAGAGCTCAACAATTATCTGATCAAGGCCGGCATCAACACAGCATACATCCACAGCGATGTCGACACCATGGACCGCATTCGCATCCTCGACGACCTGCGCGCTGGCAACTACGACGTGCTGGTAGGAGTGAATCTGCTGCGCGAGGGCCTTGACCTGCCCGAAGTGTCATTGGTGGCCATCCTCGACGCAGACAAGGAGGGCTTCCTGCGCAGCCACCGTTCGCTGACCCAGACTGTGGGCCGCGCCGCGCGCAACATCAATGGCGAGGTGATAATGTATGCCGACAAGATCACTGACTCGATGCAACAGACCATCGACGAAACCGAGCGTCGGCGCAAACTGCAGATGGAGTACAACGAAGCCCACGGCATCACGCCTACAGCCATCGTGAAGGCCCGCAACGCAATGGTGGGTCTGGAGGACACAGAGGACGACTTTGAGACTGCCTCATCGCGTCCGCGCAAGCAAATGAATGCTCGCGACAAGCGTAAGGAGTCGAAGCACTCGCAGCGCAAGCAAGAAGCAGGCTATGACTACGACCGCGAGTTTGATCCGAGCGTGGACATCGCAGCCGATCCCGTGATCGGATACATGACCAAGGAACAGCTGCAAAATCACATCGACCAGTTGCGCAAAGAGATGATGAAGGCAGCCAAGGACATGGAATTCATGGAGGCAGCCCGCCTGCGCGACGAAATCATAAAGCTCGAGCAGAAGCTGGGGGCTTAGTCTTTGGTCTTTGGTCAAATGGAGTATGAGAAATTGACACCGGATTTGTGGCTGCCCACCTCAGTGAAGGAAATGAAAGCCCTGGGATGGGACGCTGTCGATGTAGTGCTCTTCACCGGGGATGCCTATGTCGACCATCCATCTTTTGCAGCAGCCGTAATCGGGCGCACGCTCCAGGCTGCTGGCTACCGAGTGGCCATAGTGCCGCAGCCCAATTGGAGGGACGATCTGCGCGACTTCAAGAAATTCGGGGCTCCCAGGCTCTTCTTCGGCGTGTCGGCCGGAGCCATGGATTCGATGGTGAACCACTACACAGCCAACCGGCGCCGTCGCAGCGACGATGCCTACACCCCTGACGGCCGCGCTGGCATGCGGCCTGACTACCCCACAATCGTGTACAGCAAGATCCTTCGAGACCTTTATCCCGACACGCCAATCATAGCAGGCGGCATCGAGGCGTCGCTCAGGAGATTTTCACACTATGACTACTGGCAGGATCGCCTGCGCCCCTCGATAATCGCTGACGCGCCTGTTGACATGATTCTCTACGGCATGGGCGAGAAGTCAGTGGTGGAGTTGGCCCGCAGGCTTGAGGCAGGCGAAAAAGTCAGTGACATCCGGGATTTGCGCCAGTCGGTGGTGATTCTTCCGAAGGCAGAACTTCCCCAAGCTGATGACAACAATATAATACTGACAAGCTACGAGGACTGTCTGCGCGACAAAGCTCGGCAATCAGCCAATTTCAAGCATATCGAGCAGCAAAGCAACCGCATGAATGGCGGAGCGACCCTGTGGCAGCCCATTGGCGAGCGGGTAGTGAAAGCCAATCCAATGTATCCGGCCATGACACAGGGCGAAATCGATGCATCATTTGACTTGCCATACACGCGTCTGCCCCATCCGCGCTATCGAGGCAAGAGAATACCGGCATATGAAATGATTCGACATTCGGTCAACATGCATCGCGGATGCTTCGGCGGTTGCGCCTTCTGCACCATCTCGGCCCACCAGGGCAAGTTCATAGCCAGCCGCAGCAAAGAATCGATCATGCGCGAGGTAAAGCAGGTGACGCAAATGCCTGACTTCAAAGGATATATCTCCGATTTGGGAGGACCGAGTGCCAACATGTACGCCATGGGAGGCAAAGACAAAGCTATTTGCGCCAAGTGTCTGAGACCATCATGCCTTCATCCCAAGCCATGCCCCAACCTTGACACCAATCACAAACCTCTGCTCGATATCTACCATGCCGTGGATGCCCTGCCAGAAGTGAAAAAATCATTCATCGGCAGCGGCGTGCGCTACGACTTATCAATGCACCCCACAGGTGACGCCAAGGTCGACGCCATCAATCGCCAATACAATCGTGAACTGATCACCGATCATGTGTCAGGTCGCCTGAAAGTGGCTCCGGAGCATACGAGCGACGCTGTGCTGCGAGTGATGAGAAAGCCGGGATTCGGCCTGTTCAAGCAGTTTAATGAGTTTTTTGAGAAAACCAACCGCGAATGCGGACTGCGCCAGCAGCTTATCCCCTATTTCATATCGAGTCATCCCGGATCGACCGAAGAGGCCATGGCGGAGTTGGCGGCTGAGACCAAGGACCTGAATTTTCACTTGGAGCAGGTGCAGGACTTCACGCCCACGCCCATGACCGTGGCCACAGAGATTTTCTATTCGGGAGTGCATCCCTACACAGGCGAAAAGATCTTCACGGCCACACGACCAGAAGAAAAGCTGGCTCAGCGCAAGTATTTCTTCTGGTACGACAAGACCTATCGGCAAGACATCATGAACAGCCTGCGGCGGATGCACCGCGAAGATCTCATTCGACGGCTTTTCTCATCGTATCCACCACATAGCGAGCATCATCATCCGACACCTGCGGACCGCTCGGCAGACAAAGGCCGCGGTGGAACAGGCTCTCGCTCACGCCATTCAGGTAAGCCGGGGCGTCGCGGTAAATAGGCTGCAGATGCATTGGCTTCCACAGAGGACGGCTCTCTATGTTGGCAGCCTCCAGAGCCATGCGCATTGCCTCGACATTGGGGTTGGGCTCATAGTCGGTATGCGCGTCATGGGCCACATGCGTCACGCCAGCTGCGCCGCCAACCACGCGAGTTACCACTTCCTTATAAGCATTCTCCTGCCCGCGCACCTTGAGGTCGGGATCGAGCAGCACGGTGTTAAGCCAATAATTGGAATCATACTCCGGACCAGGATTGAGGTGGAGCGTGATGCCAGGGAAGTCTCTGAGAAGGTCAGTATAGAGGGCTGCCATATGGCGGTGATGGGCTATGTGATCCTCGAGCACAGTCATCTGGCCTCGGCCGATGCCAGCGCTGATGTTGCTCATGCGGTAATTATAACCAATATGTTCGTGATGATAATAGGGATAACTCTCGCGCGCCTGGGTGGCATAAAACATTGCTTCCTTCTTGGCTTCTGGGCCCGGACACACCAAGGCGCCCCCGCCACTGGTGGTGATCATCTTGTTGCCATTGAACGACAGCACGCCATAGCGGCCTATGGTGCCGCATTTCTTTCCGTCGTAGCTACTGCCAAATCCCTCGGCTGCGTCCTCGACCACGGGGATGCCATATGCATCGGCAATGCGCAGGATTTCACGCATATTGGCGGGCATGCCATAGAGGTGCACCGGCACGATGGCTGCAGGCTTGCGGCCTGTCTTCTCGATGCGGTCAAGGATGGCGGCTTCAAGCAGGCATGGATCCATGTTCCAGGTCTGCGGCTCCGAATCTATGAAGACGGGGCGAGCTCCAACATATTTCACGGGATTTGCCGAGGCGCAGAATGTGAATGACTGCACCAGCACTTCATCGCCCTCTTTCACTCCGGCTCCGATCAGGCCCAGATGCACGGCAGCCGTGCCCGAGGCAAGAGCCACTACCTCCTTGGAGGGATTGCCCAGGAATTCTTTCAGATCTTGCTCGAAAGCGTTGACATTGGGCCCCAAGGGGAGCACCCAATTATCATCGAAAGCCTCCTGGATGTATTTCATTTCATTGCCTGAGAGATGAAGCAGGCATAGCAATATGCGTTCTTTAGCCATAAATTTGATAGTTTTACCCCGCAAAATTACTCACTTTTCCCGTACGATAACAAAAGATTTTAAACTTTTTATAATATTTGCGCTCAAATAATCGTTATAATAGGGATTACATTCATACTTATATGGAAGATAACAGAATATCGCTGAACGGCTGCATGGTCTATCCATTCAAGAGCGTAGGCCAGCTGATCGACACAGTGCAAGAAAAAAAGCGTGTGCTGGTGGCAGTAAATGCCGAAAAGGTAGTGCTCTCCACTCCCCAGACTCGCGATATAATCAAGCGCAATATCGGATATTGCGACGGAGCCGGGCCGGTGAAGGTGCTGCACAAGCATGGTCAGCCCGGTGTGCCCCGCATCCCCGGATGCGAACTTTGGCTCCATATTATAGAGAAACTCGCCCCAGAAGGCAAAACATTCTATCTCATAGGCTCTCGCCAGGAAGTGATCGAGGAGACAGTGGCTAAGCTTCGCCATGATTTCCCATCGATAAAAATAGTAGCTTATCGCAACGGCTTCATCAAGGACAAGGAAGAGCGCAAAGCTCTGATCCAGGACGTGGTGGAGAAAAAGCCCGATGTGGTATTTGTGGCCATGGGCTCGCCGCGCCAGGAACTGTTGATGGACGAGATGTGCCAGCTCCACCCAGCCATCTACCAAGGCCTGGGAGGCAGTTTTGATGTGTACACAGGCCATGTGAAGCGCGCTCCGCGCTGGCTGTGCCGCCTCAATATGGAATGGGCTTACCGCTTCTATGCTCAGCCTACACGCCTGAGTCGCCTAAAGAATTACTTGAAATTTTTCTGGCAAATGGAAGTGGGCAAATTAGTTGTAAATCAATAAACCTCTCCCCCAAAGGTTTTTTATGAAAAAAGTAATGCTTGTTTTTGGCACTCGGCCCGAGGCCATCAAAATGGCTCCGCTGGTAAAAGAGTTCCAAAAGTATGCAAATGATTTCGAGACCATAGTGTGTGTTACCGGCCAGCATCGCGAGATGCTCGACCAAGTGCTTAAAATATTCGACATTCATCCCGACTACGACCTCAACATCATGAAGGCCGGTCAGGACTTGTATGATGTTACGTCGCGTGTGCTCACAGGCATGCGCGATGTGCTGAAAGAGGCCCAGCCCGATGTGGTGCTGGTGCATGGCGACACCACCACCTCCACTGCCTCGGCCTTGGCGGCTTTCTATCAGCAGATACCCGTGGGACATGTCGAGGCCGGTCTGCGCACATACAATATCTACAGTCCGTGGCCTGAGGAGATGAACCGTCAGATCACGGGCCGCATCGCTACCCACCATTTCTCGCCCACTCCGCTGAGCCGCCAGAATCTGCTTAGCGAAGGCGTAAGCGATGAGAAAATTGTGGTGACTGGCAACACTGTGATCGACGCCCTGCATTGGGTGGTTGACCGCATCAACAATGACGCCGCTCTGCGCCAAAGTCTCAAAGAGGAACTGCGTCAAGCCGGCTATGACACTGACCGCCTCCGCGGCAACCGCCGCTTGGCTCTTATCACCGGCCATCGCCGCGAGAATTTCGGCGAAGGTTTTCTGGAGATGTGCCGAGCATTCAAGCACATGGCTCAGAAGTATCCGGATGTCGACTTTGTGTATCCGATGCATTTGAATCCAAATGTGCGCCGGCCCATCCGCGAGGTGTTCGGAGAGAATCTCGACTCTGTCGAAAACATGCACTTCATCGAGCCGCTCGAGTATCTGAGCTTTGTGTATCTGCTGATGCAGAGCTACCTGGTATTCACCGACAGCGGAGGCATACAGGAGGAAGCCCCCAGCCTGGGCAAGCCTGTGCTGGTGATGCGCGACACCACAGAGCGACCCGAGGCTGTAGATGCCGGCACTGTGCTGCTCGTTGGCACCAATTTTGACAAAATAGTGGAAAATGGCTCGCGCCTGCTCGACGATCAGGAATTCTATGACCGCATGAGCCAGGCAGTGAACCCCTATGGCGATGGCTTGGCTTGCCAGCGCATCGCGAATTCCTTAAAATAAAAAATTCTGCTTATAGATATGAAAGCTTGTTTCATGGGTCTGGGCTACATAGGCTTGCCCACAGCTATAATCGCTGCTCGCCACGGCATGGAGATTGCGGGCATTGACATCAATGAAAAGGTGGTGGAGACCACCAACGCGGGCCATCTGCATATCGTAGAGCCCGGATTGGAGGAAATGCTTCAGGAGGTGGTGGCTTCGGGCCATCTCAAGGCTTACACCAAGCCGGTGGAGAGCGATGCTTATTTCATCGTGGTGCCCACTCCATTCAAGGGCCAGCATCAGCCCGATATCAGCTATGTGGAGAATGCCACCCGCATGGTGTTGCCCCTGCTCAAGGAGGGCGACCTTTATGTGATCGAGTCAACCTCGCCAGTTGGCACCACTGAGAAGATGGCTGAGCTGATTTTCAGCCAGCGTCCCGAGCTGAAAGGCAAGATCTATATCGCATACTGTCCGGAGCGCGTGCTGCCCGGCAACGTGATTTACGAGCTTGTGCACAACGACCGCGTGATCGGCGGCATCGATGAGGCCTCTACCCAGAAGGCCATCGAATTCTATTCGCAATTCGTGAAGGGCCAGTTGCATCCAACCAACAGCAAGACTGCCGAGTTGTGCAAACTTACTGAAAACTCAAGCCGCGATGTGCAGATTGCTTTCGCCAACGAGCTGTCGCTCATCTGCGACAAGGCAGGCATCAATGTGTGGGAACTGATCAATCTCGCCAACAAGCATCCGCGCGTCAACATCCTGCAACCCGGTTGCGGCGTAGGCGGACATTGCATAGCAGTGGACCCGTATTTCATCACGGCTGAGTTCCCTCGCGAGAGCAAGCTGATCGCTACCGCTCGCGAGACCAATAATTATAAGGCAATCTGGTGCGCAGAAAAGGTGAAGAACGCCATGCTGGAATTTGAACTCAAGCATAATCGCAAGCCTGTAGTGGCAATGATGGGCCTGGCATTCAAGCCCAATATCGACGACCTGCGTGAAAGTCCGGCAAAGGCCATCACCACCCAGGTGCTTCAAAGCTGCGGAGGTGAGACCGAAGTGCTTGTAGTAGAGCCTAACGTGATTGATCATCAACTGTTTAAGCTGACTCCCTACAAGGAGGCTTACGATCGCGCCGACATTGTGGTGTTCCTGGTGAATCACAAGGAATTCGCCGACCTCAATTACCGCGATGTCGAGGTGCTGGATTTCTGCGGCACATTCAAGAAGTAAATTTCCTCTGAGGAAATGTCATAATAGGCTTTCCTCAGGGGAACCCCGGCGGGGTTCTTTCAAATAGAGAGCCGCTGCAGACGCTCCTCGCGAGCTTGCAGCGGCTTGTCCTATCTAATCAAAAGCCATTAATCTGATTAAATGGTAAAAAGAAACGAAAAAGGTTGTTATATTTCTTTGACTAAAGCAATGCGCGAAAGTTTAAAGGCTCTTGTGTAATTAACATTCATTTGCATAATACGATATTGCAACATTCTCCCTTTTGGCAAATTTCAAAGAGGCAAATTATGCGAAAGTTGTCCGTTTCTTATAACTTCGCAGATATTTTTTTGAGATAAATTGTCATTTGGTTTTGTGTTTTGAGGATAATTGTGTAATTTTGCCATATCATGCACAGAATATTCAAATACATAATTATCATACTGGCTTGCGTATGTCATTCTGAAGGAGTCAAGGCCCAAATCAATACCGACCAAGTGTTGCGAGTGGGCCAGAATGCGCTCTATTTCGAGGACTATGTGCTTTCGATCCAATATTTCAACCAAGTAATACAGGCCAAGCCATACTTGGCCCAGCCCTATCTGTTCAGAGCTATAGCAAAGCTCAATCTCGACGACTACGCCGGAGCGGAAGCTGATGCGACTAAGGCATTGGAGCTAAACCGCTTTCTTACAGATGCTTGGGAAGTACGCGGTGTGGCCCGGCAAAACCTGGGGCACGACTCCGACGCTGTGAATGATTACGACGAAGCGCTCAAACTGCTGCCCCGCAACCGACAGATCATGTTCAACAAGGCCCTGGCCCTGAATTCGCTTAAGGATTACCAGCAAGCTGACTCGGCCTTCGGCGAGTTGCTCAGATATTACCCCAATTTTGACAATGGATATCTGGGGCGCGCAAAGCTGCGCCTGGAGATGCAGGACACAATCGCCGCAAGCGAGGATATCGAAAAGGCGCTCGAGATCAACCAGAATGCTCTCAACGGCTATATCCTGAGAGCAGCCATAGCCATCGACCATCATGAAAATTATGACAAGGCCCTCGAGGACATGAATCATGCTGTGAAGCTTGAGCCTCGCCTGGCTGGCCTTTACATAAACAGAGCCTACCTGCGCTACATGCTCAACGACTATTTCGGAGCAATGGCCGACTTTGACTATTCGCTCGAACTCGAGCCCATGAACCCTACTGCTCTGTTCAATCGCAGCCTGCTGCTGATGGAAGTGGGCGACAACGACCGAGCCTACAAGGATTTGTCGCTGATTCTGACCATGGATCCCGACGACTACCGTGCCCGATACAATCGTGCCGTGGTCAATGGCTTCAAGCATAACTACGACGAGGCCATCGCCGATGTCAACATGGTGATTGACCGCTTCCCCGACTTCTCAGGCGCCTACTACATGCGCAGCGAATTCCTGAGAGAGAAGGGACAGTTGCAAAGCGCCAAAGCCGACTACGACCGCGCTTGGGACATGGCAAAAAAGGCCACCAACGAGGAGGGCAAGCCCGCGCAGGAGCCCGAAGAACTGACTCCGGAGGCTGTATCGAAGCGTTTCAACACCCTGCTGACTATCGACAACGACACCCATATCGACGAAGAATACAACAACCAGGCCATACGCGGACGCGTGCAAGATCGCGACCTGGCCATAGAGATCGAGCCGCTGATCGAAATCTCATTCTACTCCTCGCCTACCGAACTGAAGCAGGACACCTATTATTTTAAGGAGGTTGATGACATCAACAACACTCGCATGCTGCGCTTTGTGATGGTGGTGACCCCCAATCCGCCAGCCCTCAACGATCCTGACCTCATACAGCGACATTTCTCATCAGTTGATTACTACAACTCCTACATAGCCACCCATTCGCCGCGCACAATCGATTACCTGGGCCGCGCCATGGATCTTATCACTGTGCGCAACTACCAAGCCGCAATCGAGGATTTGGATAGAGCCACAGCTCTCAATCCTGACCATGCCCTGGCTTACTTCATGCGAGCCCAAGCCCGATACCACGCCTTGCAATCGTTCAGCGACAGCCAGTCGCCATCTATGGCAGCTGCTCCTGGCATAGACAACCGCAAAGTGGCTCTGCAGCAAGTGCTGGCCGACTACGACAAAGCCATAGAGCTTTCGCCAATGACTGCCGTAGCATGGTTCAACAAGGGCAATGTGCTCTACGAACTGGGCGACTACACCTCGGCCATCGCCTCATACAACAAGGCTATCGAGCTGCAGCCCAATCTCGGCGAGGCTTACTACAACCGAGGCTACATCCATCTCAAGCTCGGCAATCAGAAGGCCGGAATCGCCGACCTCAGCAAGGCTGGCGAACTGGGCATCGTGGCCGCTTACAACCTGATCAAACGCGTCTCACGCAATCTGTAACCTAATATCAAATCCCACGACCTTAAACAAAACCAATAAATTATAGCACCTATGTTAACAAAAGAAGATCTCACCTATCTGCAACAGAAAGGTATAAGCGAGGCTAAGCTCAAGGAGCAGCTCGAGCGCTTCACCACCGGTTTCCCCTACCTCAAACTCTTGGCAAGCGCTAAGGGCGGAGCAGGCATCATCGTGCCCACCGAGGAGCAACAGAAAGAGGCTATCCTGCGCTGGGACCAGTATCTGGCCGATGGCGGCGACGTGTGCAAGTTCGTGCCCGCTTCGGGTGCCGCTTCCCGCATGTTCAAAGCTCTCTTCGCTTTTGTCAATGGCGATGAGGACAAGCCCAAAGCAGGCAGCGATGTGGAGAAGCTTATCCTCAACATCACCAAGTGCCCGTTCTATGAGGAGCTCAATGCTGTGCTCAAGGACAAGCATGGCAAGACAGCCGATGAGCTGATTGCCGATGGCCGCTACAAGGATGTGATCGCTGGCATAGTGCTGCCCGAGGGCCTCAACTATGGCGCTCTCCCCAAGGCTGTGCTTTCTTTCCACCGCTATGCTGATGGCAAGGTGCGCACCCCGCTCGAAGAGCAACTCATGGAAGGCGCCCAGACTGCCGCTGTGGATGGCAAGGTGAAACTCCACTTCACTGTCTCGGCCAATCATCAGAAGCTCTTTGATGAGAAGCTTGCTGTGGCCGTGCCCGCTTTCGAAAAGGCTACCGGCGTGAAGTACGAGGTATCTACATCGCAGCAGAAGCCCTCGACCGATACTGTGGCAGCAACCCTCGACAACGAGCCTTTCCGCGATAAGAATGGCCAGATCGTGTTCCGTCCGGGTGGACATGGCGCTCTGATCGAGAACCTCAACGATATGGATTCGACTGTGGTATTCATCAAAAACATTGACAACGTAGTGCCTGATTCGCAGCGCGATGCCACAATCCAGAGCAAGAAGGTGCTGGCTGGCACCTTGATCCTGGCTCACGACAAGGTGGAGCAATATCTCGAGATGCTGCGCTATGGCAAGTACACCGACGAGGACCTGCGCAAGATCTGCGACTTCATGCGCGACACATTCTCGATCCATGCCGAGCAGTTTGACACCCTCAAGGGCGAAGAATTGGCAGCCTTCCTGGAGGTCAAGCTCAACCGTCCGATGCGCGCATGCGGCATGGTGCGCAACGAAGGCGAGCCCGGCGGAGGTCCGTTCATCGCTTACAATCCTGATGGCACTGCTTCGCCCCAGATCCTGGAATCGACTCAGATCGACACCTCTGTGCCCGCATATGCCAACATCATGAGCCAAGCCACCCACTTCAATCCCGTGGATCTGGTTTGCTACATCAAGGATGTGGATGGCAAGAAGTTCAACCTCGTTGACTATGTTGATCCCAACACTGGCTTCATTTCATCGAAGAGCCTCGACGGCCGCGAACTGAAAGCTCTGGAGCTTCCCGGCCTTTGGAACGGCGCAATGAGCGATTGGCTGACCATATTCGTGGAGGTGCCAAGCGCAAGCTTCAATCCAGTGAAAACAGTCAACGACCTGCTGCGTCCCGCGCACCAGGCATAATATAGGAAAAAGGATTTAGGATTTGGGATTTGGGCTTGTACAAATCCCAAACCAAATCCAAATTCCTAATCCCAAATCCTAAATCCCAAATTCCAATAAACAGATGACATATACCTACGACGAGGCTTACGAGGCCTCTCTGAAATATTTCGACGGTGATGCGCTGGCAGCAAGAGTATGGGTTAGCAAATATGCGCTTAAGGATTCTTATGGCAATATTTATGAGCTGACCCCTGCCGACATGCATCACCGCATAGCCAGCGAACTGGCTCGCATCGAGCAGAAATACCCCAACCCCCTGAGCGAAGAGAAGATCTTCAGTCTGCTCGACGATTTCAAATACATATCTCCGCAAGGAAGCCCCATGAGCGGAATCGGCAACAACCACCAGGTGGGTTCGCTTAGCAATTGCTTCGTGATTGGCCTTGATGGTCACCCCGACAGCTACGGTGGCATCATCCGCATAGATGAGGAGCAAGTGCAGCTGATGAAGCGCCGCGGAGGCGTGGGACATGACTTGAGCCACATTCGCCCCAAGGGCACTCCCGTCAACAATTCGGCTCTTACCAGCACAGGCCTGGTGCCCTTTATGGAACGCTATTCCAACTCCACCCGCGAGGTGGCGCAGGATGGCCGACGCGGAGCACTGATGATGACCGTTTCGATCAAGCATCCCGATGCCGAATCGTTCATCGACGCCAAGATGACCGAAGGCAAGGTGACAGGCGCTAATGTTTCTGTAAAGATTACTGATGATTTCATGCAAGCAGCCACCACAGGTGGCACCTTCGTGCAGCAGTATCCTATCGATTCCGATAATCCCATAGTAAAGAAGGAGATCGAGGCTAAAGGCTTATGGGATAAAATCATACACAATGCTTGGCAGAGCGCCGAACCGGGTGTGCTCTTCTGGGACACCATCCAGCGCGAGTCGGTGCCCGACTGCTATGCTGACCTGGGCTTCGAGACCATCAGCACCAATCCCTGCGGCGAAATCCCTCTTTGCCCCTATGATAGCTGCCGCCTGCTCGCCATTAACCTGTACTCCTACGTGCAGAATCCCTTCACCAAGGATGCATACTTCGATTTCGAGCTTTTCAACCAGCATGTCGGCTATGCTCAGCGACTGATGGACGATATCATCGACCTGGAGATGGAGAAAATAGATGTGATACTTGAGAAGATTCATCAAGATCCCGAACCCGAAGAGGTGAAGGGCGCCGAGCGCCATCTGTGGGAGAAGATACGCACCAAGACTCTCAAGGGACGTCGCACCGGCGTGGGCACCACGGGCGAAGGCGACATGATCGCCGCTCTGGGCATGCGCTATGGCACCCCGGAAGCTACCGAGTTCTCTACCAATGTGCATCGCACCCTGGCCCTTGCTGCATACCGCTCATCGGTGGAAATGGCTAAGGAGCGCGGAGCATTCGAAATATATGACGCTGTGCGCGAAAAGGAGAATCCATATATCAACCGTCTGCGTGAAGCGGATCCGACCCTATATGAGGATATGCTCCAGCATGGTCGCCGCAACATCGCTTGCCTGACAATCGCGCCTACTGGCACCACCAGCCTCATGACACGCACCACCTCGGGCATAGAGCCGGTGTTCCGCCCGGTGTACAAACGTCGCCGCAAGGTGAATCCGTCGGATGCCGAAGTGCGCATCGACTTTGTCGACGAAAATGGCGATGCCTTTGAGGAATACATCGTATACCATCCCAAGTTCCTGGAATGGATGCGCATTACCGGCAAGGAAAAGAAAGATACTTATACCCAGGCTGAAATCGATGCACTGGTAGCTGAAAGCCCCTATGCCGGCGCTACGGCCAACGACATCAACTGGCTTGAGAAGGTAAGGATGCAGGGCGCTGTGCAAAAGTGGGTCGACCACTCAATCTCTGTCACCATCAATCTGCCCAGCGATATCTCCGAGGAGACCGTGGCGCAGCTTTATACCGAAGCTTGGAAGGCAGGGTGCAAGGGATGTACAGTGTATCGCGACGGCAGCCGCAGCGGCGTGCTTCTCTCTTTGGAGAAGAAAACCGAAGAAATCAAGCCTCATGTGGCCAAGCGACCAATCGAACTTGAGGCCGACGTGGTGCGCTTCCAGAATAATAAAGAAAAGTGGATCGCATTCGTAGGCCTGATTGATGGCGCTCCTTATGAAATCTTCACCGGTCTGGCCGACGATGACGATGGCATTTTCTGTCCCAAGTCAGTGACCAAGGGCAAGATCATCAAGGCGGTTGACCCTGAGGGCAATAAGCGATACGACTTCCAATTTATCAACAAGCGTGGATACAAGACCACAATCGAGGGCTTGAGCTACAAGTTCAATCCTGAATACTGGAACTATGCCAAGCTGATCTCAGGCGTGCTTCGCTACGGCATGCCAATCGACCAGGTGATAAAGCTGGTGAGCGGTCTCGAACTTGACAGCCAGTCGATCAACACATGGAAGATGGGCGTGGAGCGCGCGCTGAAGAAATATATTCCCAATGGAACCAAGGCGTCTGGCCAAGTCTGTCCCAAATGCGGCAACCCTACACTGATCTATCAGGAAGGCTGCCTGATTTGCACCTCGTGCGGAACCAGCAAATGCGGTTGATGAACTTTTTGACATTGCGGATTGTTTAACTTTATTATCTTCGGCCTTGAATCAAGGCCGAAGATAACCCGGACTTAAGACAATATCTTACCTCTTATACCATTATGAAAGTAAAATTCAATATTGGTTACCGTACCAATTGGGGAGAATCGGTGTATCTGACCGGTTCGTGTCCCGAACTCGGAGCTGGCGACTTGGCAAAGGCCATCAAGCTCGAGCTTACTGGCGTGGAGTCGTGGGCTGCCGAAGTCGAAATCAAGCCTGACCAAGATTTTTCATATTCGTATTTCATACGTCATGAAAATGGCTACGTTAAGCGTGAATGGGGAGAGCCTCGCCAATTTGAGCATTCCGATGCTGAGTCCTATAAGATCCACGACCGATGGCAGGATCAGCCTTGGGACAAGCCTTTCTATTCTTCAGCCTTTACCGATTGCATCTGCGAGCGCACCGACCGCGACCCAGTGGTGAAATTCCTCAAGGGAAAGCTTACTGTGCAAGTTTACGCTCCGATGCTGAGCGCCGACCATGCAGTGGCCATCTCCGGATCATGCCGCTCGCTGGGCGACTGGAAGGTGGAGAAAGCTGTGCGCATGAGCGATGCCCAGTATCCTCTGTGGAGCGCTAACATCGACAACTGCAGCGACTTCGTGCAAGGCTCGGAATTCAAATTCCTGATCATTGACCGCAAGACAGGCGCGCCCATATCCTGGGAAGGGGGCGATAACCGGCGATTCGCTGTGGTGCCAAGCGAGGACTGCGCCACCGTGACATCGGGCATGCGCTTCATCAACATGCAGACTCCTTGGCGCGGCGCAGGCACTGCAATTCCCGTGTTCTCTCTGCGCAGTGAGAAGGACTTCGGCGTAGGCGATTTCTACGATATGATCCCTCTGATCGACTGGGCTGCCGAGACGGGACAGTCGTTCGTGCAGATTCTGCCTATCAACGACACCACTATGACTGGCACCTGGACTGACTCGTACCCCTACAATGCCAATTCCTGCTTTGCTCTGCATCCCCAATTCCTGCGCCTGAGCGAAATGGGCAAACTCCAGGATGCCGAGCGTCAGCAATACTATGACAATCTTGGCGCTGAGCTCAACGAGCTTAAGGATGTCGACTACGAGCGCGTCAACAATGCAAAGCGCGCCTTCACTCGCGAGCTCTTCGAGCAGAGCGGTAAGGAAGTGCTCGACAGCAAGGAATTCAAGGATTTTGTGGAGGCCAACAAGCATTGGCTGACTCCGTATGCCGCTTATTGCGTGCTGCGCGACCGCTATCAGACAGCCGACTTCCAGCACTGGGGCGAGTACGCCGTGTACGATGAGAAGAAGATCGAAGACTTTGTAGCCAAGAACACCAGCTACATCGACTATCAATATTATATCCAGTATTTCCTTGACAAGCAGATGCGCCATGTGCGCGATTACGCCCACAGCAAGGGAGTAGCCATCAAGGGCGATATTCCTATCGGCATTTCGCGCATGTCGGTTGATGCTTGGATGTATCCTCAGCTCTTCAATCTCAATTGCCAGGCCGGAGCTCCGCCAGATGACTTCTCTGTGCTGGGCCAGAATTGGGGCTTCCCCACATACAACTGGGAAGAGATGAACCGCGACGGGTTCACCTGGTGGCGCGACCGCTTCAAGAAGATGAGCGAGTATTTCGACGCTTACCGCATCGACCATGTGCTCGGATTCTTCCGCATCTGGGAAATCCCGATGGATGCTCTCCACGGCCTTCTGGGCCATTTCAGCCCGGCTCTTCCTTTCAGCGCCGACGAGCTCAGAAACACCTATGATTTCTGGATTGATGTGAATCTCCATACCACTCCCTACATCATGGATTATTTCTTGGGCGACTTCTTCGGCCCCTACACCGACGAGGCTCGCGACACCTATCTCGAAAGCCTTGGCTATGGTCGCTACAAGCTGAAGCCTGAATTTGACACCCAGCGCAAAGTGGCTGATTATTTTGACAAACTCGAAAAGGATGAGAAGAACACCCGCATATGCAATGCCCTGCTGGGCCTCATCGACGATGTGCTCTTCATCGTCGATCCGGAAAATCCCGAGCGCTATCATCCGCGCGTGTCGGCTCAGTTCACTTACATCTATCGCTCGCTGACCGATTATGAGCGCTGGTGCTTCGATCGCCTCTACAACGACTTCTTCTATCACCGCCACAACGACTTCTGGTATGGGAAGGCCATGTGGAAGCTGCCCCCGCTGATCGACGCCACCAACATGCTCACATGCGCTGAGGACCTGGGCATGATTCCTGACTGCGTGCCTGCCGTGATGAGCGCCCTCGAGATCCTAACCCTCGAGATCCAGCGCATGCCTAAGGATCCGCGTTCGCCTTTCGGCGATACCTGGCATTATCCTTACTATTCGGTATGCACCACCTCAACCCACGACATGAGCGGCATCCGCGCTTGGTGGGAGGAGGATCGCCAGAAGACCCAGGAATTCTACAACCATGTGCTCCACGAGGGCGGAGAGGCCCCATATTTCGCTGAGCCCTGGATTTGCGAGAAGATCATCAACCTGCATCTGAAGTCGCCCTCGATGCTCTGCATCCTGCCGCTTCAGGACTGGCTCTCGATCGACGGCAACCTCCGCCGCGAAAATCCTCAGGAAGAGCGCATCAATGTGCCGGCCAACAGCCGCCACTATTGGCGCTACCGCATGCACATCACTCTTGAGAACCTGCTCTCGCAGCAGCATCTCAACAATGTGCTTGCCGAACTCATCCACGATTCCGGACGCTGAAAAGCCACACTTGGGGGAGCGATTTTACCGCTCCCCTAATTTTTTGCTAATTTTTCTTAATTAACTTGACAATTATTTTCTTATTAGAAAAAAAGTTTTTACCTTTGCTAAACCAATTCATGAAGCCAAGCGTTTATATTGCATAACCAAAATTTAAAATTTGCATTATGACATATACTCAGCCCGAATTGCCTTACGCAACTGACGCACTCGAACCAGTTATCAGTAAGGAAACAATCGAATATCACTACGGCAAGCATGAAAAGGCTTACATTGACAACCTTAACCGACTCATCAAAGGTTCGCAATTCGAAGATATGGAGCTTGAAGAGGTGATACGCAACGCCAAGGGCCCGCTTTTCAATAATGCTTCGCAGGCCTGGAACCACATCTTCTACTTCTTCACCTTCGCCCCGAATTCGGGCGGTGAACCCAGCGGTGAGCTCAGAAAGGCTATTGATCGCGACTTCGGATCTTTCGAGGATTTCAAGAAAGCCTTCGAAGACGCAGGTGCCGGCCTCTTTGGTTCCGGTTGGGTATGGTTGAGCAGCGACGAGAACGGCAAGCTCTTCATCACCCAGGGTTCCAACGCCGACAACCCACTGACCACAGGCCTGACCCCCCTGCTCGTTTTCGATGTCTGGGAGCACGCCTACTATATTGACTACAAGAATCGCCGTCCCGAATATCTCCACAAGCTCTGGGATATTGTTGACTGGGATGTCGTCGAGAGCAGATACTGATCTTTCAGCCTGCGCGATCACAAGATATTAAGCATAATGTGATGAATGGAATGGGAGAGGCTCGTGAGAGTATCTCCTTTTCTTTTTGTCCCTACCGCTAATTTCCACTAAAATAAGGGTTTCC